>JAIRSD010000106.1 GCA_031255615.1 Treponema sp.
AAACGGCGGCATCATACCTGTCGGCGGTTTCAAGGTTATTTTCGAATACGCAAATAGGTTTGTAAACGATAACGCCGGGGATTATTCGGTTTTTCTGGTATTACCGTCATGTCTCAACATAAACGAATTGAATATTTTAGGCCGGGTATGGAGATTTATACGGTTTCTTAAGAACAAAATAAGGAAATCCTATATATGCAGAACTGGTTCAAACTCGATCCACGGATAAAAGGGTTATGCCGATCTTTGTAAAAACAATGAAACGGCCCTGTTATGCGAAACGGCCAATTCAACGATCCTGTCGCAATCAGTTATGAAGTTAATCACCGATTTAGATCCTGCATTGAGGGATACATAAAATGAATCTCTATGTTTATTACCGAATCTCCGATAAGGGACGCCCCAAAGAAAAACTTGCTTATGCCGACAAATTTACCTGTCTTTCAAATGCTGTTCGTACATTTGGCCTTGAATATTTCTATGTACTGGCCGATAATTGCTCAGAGTCGACCATAGATTTTATTGAATCCCTGGGAATTTCCTATGAAAAAACGGCTTTGGGAAATTCCGCGTCGTTTATCTATATGATGGATATAATATTGGAAAAACACAAACCGGATGATCGTGTTTATTTAATCGAGGATGATTATCTGCATCTCAAAAATAGCAAACAAATTCTGCATGAGGGACTCGAGATCGCGGATTATGTATCTCTATACGATCATCCTGACAAATATTTCCTTAAAAAAGACGGGGGAAACCCATTCAATTATAGGCGCCTGCAAAAAACAAGAATTTATATTACAAAGAGCGTCCATTGGCGGGAAACCAATTCTACAACCATGACCTTTGCCTGTCGCACAAAGACATTGCGGGAAGATCGTAAAATCTGGAAAAAGTATTGCGGCACATCAAAAACCCCCAAAGACTTTTATGCTTTTATAACCCTGACTACCAGGGGTTTTGGGGAGATGTGTAAACTTATTCCTCAATTTAAAAATCATAAAAGAGAAGTCCTAATTCTTTTTATCAACTTCATACTTCGCCGAAAAACAAGAAGGCTAATATCCGTTATACCTGCCCATGCTACCCACACTGAAATTAACTGGATTGCTCCCGGTGTTAATTGGGATTCGGTTAAATCATAAGACATCGCAACAACTGCTTGAAACGACAAAGTAACACAGAATGAATATATATCAATATCGTAATAATTTTAAAAAAATCGCCAATGTTGATTGTGAGTTGTTATATGGAAGCACGGATGGCATGTGTGAGCCAATGCTTTCAATAATTATAACTCTTTACAAACGGCGTGAGTATTTTATGGAGGCTGTTCATAGCGCGGTACAACAGAAGGATATTGATTTTGAGTACGAAATTATAATTATCTGCGATGATCCCGAGGGATCATGCGATATCAGCGATCTTGAAGACATTAAAAATGTTTACTTCTACAGAAATTCTAAAAACATTGGTCTATATAACAGTTGCAACATGGGGGCAAAAATTTCCAGAGGCAGGTATATATCATTTCTTCATGACGACGATCTTCTTTATCCAAATTATTTATCCGAGGTTTATGAATTTATTATTTCAAATGATCCACACACCGAATGTATTTTAGTTAATCGCGACATCATCGGAAATAATTCAAAAAAAAATATTATAAAAGAAATAGCAAAAAATGTTATAAAAGTCTTATTTTTTCATCTTTATTTTATACGATTGTTTCTCAGAAAATCATATAAAATGATAACATTAAAGGAGGGATTGAAATATCAGCTCAGTAATATCTACAAGGCTCCGTCCTGCGGGGCTTTTTTTGAAAAAAGAATATTTATAGAATCGGGGGGGTTTAATCAGGAATTTTGGCCTGTTTCCGATTATTTCTTTTTTCTCCGTTTTAATCGTGATCATAAAATATATATGCTCAGGAAAAGGCTGGCCTGCTACCGATGGTTTGACAATTTATCGCAAAACAAGGAAATTCAATTTTCAAGCCTGGATATGCTTACTAATTTTTTTAAGTCCCGGCAGCCGGTCGAATCGGTCGAAAGATATTTTAATTTTTTCAGGAACGAACTGGTTTATGTCAAATATTTAATGATAAGCGAATCTTTTTGCGACGAAATTAAACACCGGTATCCGGAGATCGCAAAGGTCAATAAAATACGTTGGATTATATTCAAGATTTATAATATTTCCCTTCGATTTTTTCATGATATTATATGAATATCCTTTTTGATTTATCTGCCGCGCAGCCAATCCACACAAACGATTTTCACGGGGGAAGCGAATACTGCAAAGCAGTCTTCTTTTCGCTATGCGGAAAGATTTCCTCCAATCCCAATCGCAAAGTAGATGTTTTTTATAATCATGGTAAGTACCTGGATCCAAAGATAGAATATCTTTGTCGGACTTTAAAGCTCAAGACATTTGATTGCAAAAGCGGATTGGATATCAATCGGGTTCTTCAGAATAACGATTACGCTCTCTTTTATTCAGCTCTTCCTTATTCTTATATTGATATTATAGTCCCCGAAAGAACAAAGTTTGTTTACACAATACACGGACTTCGCTCCCTCGAATACCCGTGGGACTGTTTTACGCCAAAGTATAAAAAACTAAATAAAAGAGACATTCTGAAGCATATTCTCTATCGCGTGTGTCCGAAATTTTTTGTTTTTCTATCAAAAAGAAGAAACCGGCAAAATTTTTCCAGATTATTTCTGGCGGTTAAAAATCAGAATATTATCACTGTTTCCGGACATTCCAAGTATTCCTTGTCCTATTTTTTCCCCGAATTCTCCTTTTCAAAAGTAAAAATATTCTATTCACCGCAAAAACAAACAATGCCAATACAATGTGATGAACACGGGATGCTTTCTTTTTATAAAATTGAAAAGGGAAAGTATATCCTAATGATTTGCGGAGACCGTGGCGAGAAGGGGGCATATCGGGCATGCAAGGCCATTGTTGGACTATTCGAAAAGAAAAACCCTATCATGCCGGACGATCTAAGTGTCGTGGTGGCCGGTGTAACATATGATAAATATTACAAAAAACTGATAAAAGGTCTAAACCGGTTTATTTTCCTTGATTATATTTCTTCCGAACACCTTGAAGTCCTATATAAAAACGCCCACTTATTTTTGTATCCGACCATGAACGAAGGTTTTGGCTATCCGCCCCTTGAAGCAATGAAATATGGTACGCTGTGTGCATGCTCCGCCAATTCGTCCATAACCGAGGTTTGCTCGGATGCGGTCTTTTATTTTAATCCGTTCGATGAGACAGAAATGAGCATACGAATATTAGAAAGTTTTGACACGGATATTGCCGCCGAAAAGAGGAAGAAAATGGAAATGCAGTACAAAAAAATACACGCGCGGCAAGAAAGTGATTTAGAGGAACTTGTTCGATTTTTAATAAATCGGGATACATTATGACCTATGTATATGTTTTAACTTTCTCCCGGAATGATACTTACTATGAACAGTTTTTTATGTCCCTGGTATCCCTTCGCATGCATAATCCCGATAGTTCTGTTGTTGTATTGGTTGATGAATTTACAAATAAAAATCTAATACATAGCAATTTGGAGTATAAAAAATATTCTCCGGAAATAAAAGTTGTTGATGTGCCGGACCGGCTTACTCAAAAAGAGTATTCCCGTTGGATCAAAACTTCTATGCGTCAACATATTGTTGGTGATTTCCTTTATCTTGACTGTGATACTATTATTGCCGACAATCTTGAGTATAATTTTCCGGATAGTGTAATTATTGGGGCTATTCGTGATTGCCACATGCCGCTAAAAAACCATCATTATTACCGGCAATTTCGGGATGAAAATTTAAGACTTGGTTTTCGATCTATATTGGAAACCGATGCTTATTTTAACGGTGGTGTTATTTTTTGTAGAAATGCACCGGAGTCTTATGCTTTTTTTGAGCGATGGCATTCTCTCTGGAAAGAAACCTTAAGCAAAGGCAACTCCCAGGATATGCCTTCGTTTAATCGCGCAAACCATGAATTATGCAATATTATCTCTGAAATAGGAGGAGAATGGAACTGCCAAATAGGAAATAATGGCCTTCTTTTTCTATATCGGGCTAAAATTATACATTATTTTGCCACTTCCCTTTTTTTTATGGAGTCTCCATTTATCTTTGCCTCAGAGGATGTTTTAGCTTCGATAAAAGAAACAGGTAAAATTTCCAATGAATTGTATGAAAATTTAAAGAATCCAAAAACGGCCTTCGAACTGAATTCAAGAATTATTTCAGATATGGATGTTCTTGGAATTTTAGACAGTTCTTTTTTTTCCGTATTAAGACGATTTGTAAAAAAGAACAAAAAAACATTTGAATTGGTTGATAGTTTTATTTATCGCATGACCTTATTTCTAAAACGGCGCGGGGTGAAAAATAGTAAATTGTGAAAAAATCTTTAGGCGGCTATTCTCCGGGAATTGATATTTTCGAACATCACCATTAAAGAAAATACTGGGTTATGGATCTAAAAAGGCCAGAACGGTAAACATGTACCCGCTTTATATTGACCCCGGTACGGGGAGTATGATTTTTTCTATCCTGATTGGAGCGGCGGCAACGGTTTACTTCCTTGCCCGGGCCTTGATTATAAAAATAAGGATTGCGTTATCCGGCGGACGGGCCCCGGTCAATAGGGATTTAGTCCACCCTTGTGTCATCTATTCCGAAGGTAAACAATACTGGGATGTGTTCAAACCTGTTCTTGATGAATTTGAATGCCGGAGAAAAGATCTTCTTTTTCTTACCTCGTCAGAGGACGATCCAGTCTTTTGCGCCGGGTATAATTTTATCAAGGCGGAATATATTGGCGAAGGGAACAAGGCCTTTGCCAGATTGAATATTCTTCAGGCCGATTTTTGCCTAATGACCACTCCCGGTCTTGATGTATATCAACTTAAACGTTCCAAAATGGTTAAACACTATTCGCATGTCCTCCACGCACCCAGCGACGCTACGATGTACCGTCTTTTTGGGATAGACTATTTTGATTCTATTCTTCTTACCGGCGATTATCAGGCAAGGGATATTAGGATCCTCGAAGAACAACGCGGGATCCGGAAAAAAATGCTGGTAACTGTAGGTTGCACTTATCTCGATGTCTATTCCGCCCGGATAAAAGAGATCCCAAAAGAGGAAAAGCGCGGTTTTACGGTTCTTGTTTCCCCTTCCTGGGGTCCTTCGGCCCTGCTGTCCCGTTACGGTGAAAAACTTCTCTCTCCCCTGGCAAAGACCGGGTGGCGTATAATTATTCGTCCCCATCCACAGTCAAAGAAATCTGAGGCATCAATGCTGGACTCCCTGGGTGCAAAATACAGGAATGCGGCGAATATAGAATGGGATTTTGATCGAGAAAATATTTATTCCCTGATAAAGGCGGACATAATGATCTCCGACTTTTCCGGGATCATCTATGATTACGCCTTTCTTTGCGATAAACCTGTTGTCTATGTGAAACAGGGTATTGACATAAGGGTTTATGATGCGGACGATCTGGGTAAAGGTCGAATAAGTGATCTTTGGCAGTTCAAAACCCTGAGTAAAATCGGGATTGAATTAAAAGAAGAACACTTTGATCGCATTGAGGAAGTAATAAGGAATACGGTCGATAGTACAGAATTGCGGCAGGCCCGGAAAAAATCCAGAGATGAAGCATGGCAGTATCGGGGTGAAGCCGGAAGACGTATCGCCAGTTTTATGATTGAGACCGCCGGGATTTAAATTTGGGTCGTCGGAAAAGGTAAAGAAAAAATGATTGTTCGTTCCAAAGCTCCCCTTAGACTGGGCCTTGCCGGCGGAGGGACCGATATTGCCGTCTATTATGATCTCTACGGCGGTTATGTGCTTAACGCCACTATTGACCTTTATGCCCATTGTACTATAGAGACTGAAACCAGTGGACATATTTCATTCAACGCGGTTGATATTGGTATCCAGGAAGAATATGATTCACTCCCCTTTCTGGAAAGATCGGAATTTCTCCCCCTTCATGTCGGCGTCTATAATCGCATTGTTTCGGATTATTGCGAAGGCAGGGCACTCTCGTTTAGGATGACTACTTTTTCCGATGCTCCCGCTGGTTCAGGTCTTGGATCCTCGTCCACCATGGTGGTTGCCATGATTAAGGCATTTGTAGAATGGCTTAATCTTCCTCTTGGCGAATATGATATAGCGGACCTTGCCTACCGGGTAGAAAGGGTGGATCTTGGCATGGCCGGAGGAAAACAGGATCAGTACGCAGCTACCTTTGGCGGACTCAATTTTATGGAATTTTTTGAAGGGGAAAAAGTAATTGTAAACCCCCTGCGACTCAAACGGTGGATCAGAAACGAATTGGAGGATTCGCTAATTCTTTATTATACCGGCGTATCCCGTGAAAGCGCGAATATAATTGACGAGCAAATTGAACACGCCAAACAGGGGAAAAATAAAAATGTCGAAGGGATGCATAAAATGAAACGCCAGGCGATACTAATGAAAGAATCCCTTTTGAAAGGTGATTTTAAATCATTTTCCCGTTGCCTTTTTAACGGTTGGCAGGCCAAGAAGACCGCCGCATCTTCTATAACCAATTCTTTTCTTGATGCGCTATATGATTACGCTATCGCCAACGGTGCTGAATCGGCAAAGATATCCGGTGCGGGTGGCGGTGGATTTATGATGATCTATTGCAACCCTTGCAAACGATTTGAGCTGACACAGGCCCTAAAGGAGAGGGGCGGACTTGTGTTGCCCGTATCTTTTACGGAGACAGGAACCCAGGCATGGACTATTTACAGGACCTAATTGCCCGCTACCCGATTCTTGAGCATAACGGATCGGCTATCCGTGGCGTGTTTGAACTGCTTAAAAACGCATTTGCGGAGGAAGGGAAACTACTTATTGCCGGCAATGGCGGCAGTGCCGCTGATTGTGAGCATATTGTTGGCGAGTTGATGAAAAATTTTGTCAAAAAACGCGGCTTGCCTCCGGATTTCACAGCCGCGTTGAAGGGCAGTCCGGCGGGTTCTTATCTTGTCGGGCATCTACAGCCCGGTTTTTCCGCCATTGCCCTTACTGGACATCCCAGTCTTTCCAGTGCCTGCATTAACGATATTGACGGTAATATTGTCTATGCCCAGCAGGTTTATAACCTTGGAAAACGGGGGGATGTTTTCTGGGGAATATCCTCATCAGGGAACGCGAAAAATGTTTGCTATGCCCTTTTTACAGCGAAGGCATTAGGATTAAAAACAATCGGACTTACCGGCGGATCGGGAGGAATCATAGCAGAGGCGGCGGATATTGCAATCGTTGTCCCCGAAAAGGAAACCTACAAGATTCAGGAACTCCATTTGCCGATTTACCATACCCTTTGTCTTATGTTGGAGGAATACTTCTTTTGAAAACCGTCATCATGGCGGGGGGCAGGGGAAAACGGATAGCTGAAATTGCCGGTCATATTCCCAAACCCATGATCCCCCTCTGGGGCAAGCCTATTCTTGAATACCAAATAGACTGTTTAAAACGTTGCGGCCTTACGGATATTCTTATCGTAACCGGATACATGGGTTCAGTTATTAAAGATCATTTTCGGGGCGGCGGATATTTCGGATGTGCGATAAGTTATTTTCATGAAGAAGAACCCCTAGGTACGGCGGGTGCCTTGTTCCGTGTTATCCATTCCTTAAGCGAAGAGTTTATTTTGCTGAATGGAGATATCATCTTCGATCTCGATTTTGATCGTCTCATTAAATTCCATCGTGAAAAAAACGCCGCCGCTACTATCGCTGTTCATCCCAATAATCATCCATACGACAGTGCCCTTATTATACCAGATCTGTCCTGCCGTATCACCGCATGGCTCAACAAGGAGGATCCGCGCCGCTGGTGCAAAAATCTGGTCAATTCCGGAGTGCATATCTTAACCAAGGAACTGCTCAACCTTTATCTTGCGAAAAATGCTTCAAACCATCCGGAAAAAGTGGATCTGGACCGGGATATTCTTAAACCACTGGTCGCGTCGGGCCGTATATACGCTTACAAAACGCCGGAATATATTAAGGACATGGGAACCCCGGATCGCTATACGGAAGTCAAGAAGGATATTATATCCGGACTGGTGAAGGAGAAGAATTTGTCCATCCCTCAAAAGGCGGTCTTCCTGGACCGGGACGGGACTCTTAACAAGATCAAAGGATTTATTAAAAAGAGTGAAGATATGGAGCTTCTCCCCGGTGCGGCGGAAGCGGTAAGGAAAATCAATAATTCCGGCTATCTTGCCATCGTTATTACGAACCAGCCGGTTATTGCCCGGGGAGAGGCAAGCCTGGAAGATCTGGAAGAGATTCACGGAAAAATGGAAACGGATTTGGGGAAAGAGGGAGCATATTTGGACGATATTTTTTTCTGCCCCCACCATCCCGATAAAGGTTTTTCCGGTGAAAGGCCGGAATATAAGATTGACTGTCAATGCCGAAAACCTAAACCGGGTCTGTTTTTCCAGGCGGCGGAGAAATATCATATTGATCTGTCCCTGTCATATATGATCGGTGATGATCCCAGGGATATGGAAGCGGCCATAGCCGCGGGATGCCGTCCAGCATTTATTTCCCCTACCCCGTATAACGATAGTATTCCCTATTACCGGAGTCTACTGGATTGGTGTGGGGAATTTAGTACCTTTGAACTTATCCCATGAGAATCGCCATCGATTGCCGGTTCATAGAATCAAGCGGGGTTGGGGTTTACCTCCAGGGCTGCTTGCCCTACTTTTTCGCATCGGCCCATAGTTTTGTTTTGATTGGTCCGCGAGAAAGGATTGCACCCTTTACCGAAGGACATGATAATTGTTCCATAATTGATTGTTCTGTAAAACCGTTTTCTGTCGCTGAATTGTTTTTTTTCCCCCGTCCTGTAAGGAAGGCCGTCAACTCATCTGATTGTTATTTTACTCCTTTTTTTAATATCCCCTCTTTCATTTCCGTTCCTATTTATACCACTATCCACGATATTATCTTTCCCGATATGCCTGAACTTACGTCTCCCTTGGGGCTTCGTATTCGTCTGCATTTTTACCGGAGGGCTGTTAAATTATCAAAAAAAATCTTTACCGTTTCTTTTTTTTCTAAATCACGGATTGAATTTCATCTAGGAAAATCAAAACCGGTGGTAGTCACTTATTCGGCGTTGCAGCCTTATTTACTACGCTCTCCTCCTGTCCCATACAAGAAAAACAATAGCATCATCTTCATCGGTAATATCAAGAAACACAAGGGGCTTGGCTGCCTTCTTGAGGCTTTCAGTCTGCTAAGGCGGGACTATCCCGTGGAAAAGAGTGATTTTCCTTACAAATTGCTCATTGTGGGCAAGCGGGATAATTTTAGGACTCGTGATTCCGCCATGAAAGAAAAAATCGCTGGGGTTGGCGTATCGGCGGTCGAATTTTCGGGACCTGTTGATGATGAAAAACTAAAAGAGTTGCTGGGCGGCGCCGTTTTGCTGGTGCAACCTTCATTATATGAAGGGTTTGGACTCCCCCCCCTGGAATCCATGATCCTGGGGACCAGAGCGCTGATTTCCGACATCCCGGTCTTTCAAGAAATTTATTCTGAATTTCCTGTCGTCTTTTTCCGGGCCGGAGACAGCTTAGATCTCAAAGAGAAAATGAAAAATATTCTGGATGGAAGCGGTGATCAACCCCTTGTACTGCCCGAACGTTTGGCTTTAAAATACACGTTTGAGAAGACTGCTTCTATTATTCTACAGGAAATGACCGGGCTCTGATATGAAAGTCGCCATTGTACATTATTGGCTTGTCAATATGCGGGGCGGGGAAAAAGTATTGGAGGCATTGCTGGAGATGTATCCCGAGGCCGATATCTATACCCATGTGTATAATCCCAGGACGGTTTCTTCCCTTATCAATTCGCACCGGGTATACACATCATATATCAACAGACTTCCTTTTGCACGGAAATTATATCAGTCCTACATGCCGCTTATGCCTAATGCCCTTATGGATTTTAACCTCCAATCTTACGATCTGGTAATCTCAAGCGAGTCCGGGCCGGCAAAGGGGGTTGTACCAAACCCCGATGCCTTTCATGTCTGCTATTGCCATAGCCCCATGCGCTATCTTTGGGATATGTACCATGAGTATTTCAGAAAAACAAATCCTCTTGTCAGGTTTTTTATGAAACGCCTTATTCCGGGTCTACGGCTGTGGGATATAACATCCGCGAATATGGTTGATTGTTTTGTTGCCAACTCTCGTTATGTAGCCAAACGTATTGCCCGTGTTTATAACCGCCGCGCGGAGGTAGTATATCCCCCTACTTATATCGAGCATTTCCTTTCGGTCCCTCGAACTCCGGGGGATTTCTACCTCTACTTCGGCCAGATTACTGGCTACAAACGGGCCGATATCGCCATAGAAGCCTGTATTGCCAGCGGCCGTCGGATCCTGGTCGCCGGATCCGGAGCCCGGAAGAAGGATATCCGCCGTTATCAAAAATCGCCCCTGGTACGGTTCTTGGGAAGGGTAGATGACGAAGAAATTACCGTCCTTTTTTCCCAAGCACGGGCCTTGTTATTTCCCGGCATCGAGGATCTGGGCCTGGTACCGGTGGAAGCTAACGCCGCGGGATGCCCGGTCATCGCTTTCCGGCAAGGGGGCGCCATGGACACTGTAAAAGAGGGGGTTACCGGACTTTTCTTTGACGAACAAAGTCCCGCCGCCCTGATTCGCGCTCTGGATAGATTTGAAAGAATTGAAACCTCCTTTTCTAACAGGGATGCCTATGCGGAACATGTCCGCAAGTTTTCCCGGGACACTTTTAAGTCGAGGATGAGCCGTATCATTAAAGAAAATAAAAGAGTATAATAAGTCATGGATATTCAGGAATTTGGAAATTGGTACCATGCCCGTTACAGCAGGACTAGTTCGGCCCTGATTTCCACAGTATTTATTATTTTCGATCTGGTTGGAGTCATGCTTGCTTTTGGCGTCGGATTTTTTCTGGTAAACCTATATGATATTTCAGCCATCAATTTTAAGTCGTTTGTTACCTATTGGCCCTATCTGCCGGTATTTATTCTCTTTTTCCAAGCAAACGGACTCTATCCGGGGATCGCGCTTGCCCCGTCAGAGGAGCTGCGTCATTTCACCGTTAGTTCCGTTCTGGCCCATGGGGGGATCATTTTTTCCCGCTATATCGAGGATCAGGAATTCGATGCCATTAGTATCGCCTTTATCATTAGTTTTGCCTGTTCTCCGGTTATCCTTATTCTGATACGGGATATAATTTCCCGCCTGTTAAGCCGTCTGCGGCTCGGGACCATACCGGCGGTTATTTTTGGCAGCGGTCCGGCGGCCACATCTCTTGTAGACCGGCTCCTGGAAAGCAGGCACGTCAATTATGTTCCGGTCCTCATCCTGGACGATTTACGGGATACGGAGCATAAGGATGAATATCGCGGGATACCTATTATTCACGATACTTCAACGGCCCCCGAAATAGTCAGGTGCTTTAAGATACGTATGGCTTTTGTCGCCATGCCTCCCAACGAGGATATAACCCATCTCCTCAACTATTCGGTTTCTGCCTTCCGGTACTCGGTGCTTATTCCCGGTTTGTATAATTTCACGAATATTTGGATGTCAGTGCGGGATTTCGACGGTGTTCTTGGTTTTGTGACCAGCCATAAACTCAGAATGTCCTGGAATCTTGCCATCAAGCGGCTTATGGATTTGTCCATCGTCATTATCGGAGGAATAATTATTCTGCCCCTGCTGCTTTTTATCGCCCTACTGGTTAAGATGAGTTCCCCCGGACCAATACTCTACTGGCACCGGCGGCTGGGAAAAAACCATACATATTTTAACGCTTATAAATTCAGATCTATGGTGAATAATTCCCAGGAGGTTCTGGAAAAACTTCTTGACGGTTCCCCTGAATTGCGTAAAGAATGGGAACTGAATCATAAACTGAAAAACGATCCGCGGGTAACCCCCGTTGGACGGTTTTTGCGGCGTACCAGCTTTGACGAATTCCCCCAGATTATCAATATTCTTAAGGGGGAAATGAGCTTGGTCGGCCCCAGGCCAGTGGTTGACGGGGAAGTGGAAAAATACGGAAAGAATTTCGATTTTATCTTCTCGGTTAAACCCGGCCTCACCGGCCTGTGGCAGGTGTCAGGCAGATCCGATACGGATTATGTGGAGAGGGTCGCCTTTGACACTTATTATCTCCAAAGCTGGTCGGTTTGGCTGGATTTGTGGGTGGTATTAAAAACCTTCGATGTTGTTATTAGAGGAAAAGGAGCCTATTGATGTATAGAAGGCTTTTATTTGTTTTTTATGTATTTCTTCTCTATTCGGTATCTCTGTTCTCCCAAGACGATCTATACCGGATCCCGCGATCTTTTGACGATATTTTTCCCGACCTGGACTCGGAGGCAAGGCGGCAGTCATTTTCTTCCGGCGGTTATCTTGTTTCCCACAGGGACAACCGCCAAACGCTGAGATCCCCGGACATTGATCCTTTTGTACGCTCGGGAGTCACCCGCATGACACCCACGGTGACAGTAGAATGTCTCCTGGTTATACCCTACTCCTCCGGCCCCTTGGATTCGATTGGTATCTACAATGGAATTCGCCGTATCCAGGCCCTGGGAGGGCGGCTTTATCACTCGGAAACCCGCGGTGCTGATATTCCCCTTTTTGAGAATGTTACCCGTCTGAAAGGCGCGAAGGGATCGGCGGTCGAGGATCCGCCTCCCCAGAGCGGCCTGCCCGATTCGGAAACAATCTACATCAGGATGAAGGATGCTAATTTTGGTAATTCCTATTATCAGGCGGATATTAAAAAGAATATCTCCGGTTTCACGTATACCCTTTTTAATAATAGGGATCTAACCTATTTTGTCATCCCGATAATTAAGTCTGGCTGTTTTGTTGCACAGTTTTATTTCGAGCCTATCAATGAGGGTGTCCTTGTCTATTGCGTAAGCGGGGCCGAAGTTTCCGGTCTTATTGCGTCACAGGTCGATATGCCTTCCGCCATACGAAAACGACTGGAGGTTATCCTTGATTGGGTCGTCGAAGGAATAAGCGGCCGCCTTTAACGAAACCGGTACGAAATAATTTCTCGACGACCTTAAAATATACCTGCAATAATATTACGGATACTCTAGATCCATCTTCTTCGTTCGGAACTCTCATTTCTGAACGGCAACATCCTCAAAAAGCCACCGGGCCGTCGCCTTAAGACCAACCAATAATTCGGCGCAAAAGACCGACCGTCCGCCTTGTTTCTCCCCCCTACCCTGAAATCCCGCGGAACTCTTGCCCGGCACCGCGAGCAACGCAGCCCCTTCGCCGGACTTTGAACCGTACCGATGGGACGCAGCGTAAGTCTGTATCATAGGGACTTGAAAACAACCGTTTCAGCGGCTGAAGGGAGTCGAACCCTCGTCTCCAGCTTGGAAGGCTGGGGTAATAGCCGTTATACGACAGCCGCTTACATCTTGATACTAGCAACTATTTCCCAAGATTGTCAAGCGGCCGCATTGCCTCACGTAGAATCTAACCCAAGGGGTCGGGGAATCTCATGTTAAAAATCTAACCATAGGGGTTCAACAGTTTCCCCCAACAAGAGTAGCGGGGGGTAAGCACATGAGGCTGTCTATGGCACGGAAGAAGGCACTGGCGATATTACCGGTCCGCGCTATCGGAAGGCGGGAAAGGCGAAGAAAAGCGCCATCCTCGATGAGTTTTGCCAGAACACCGGTTATAACCGGCAAGTATGCGATTACCCTCCTCCGCCATGCGGGAAAGACCCAATTGCGGAGAATGGGCAAAGAGACGGTGAAGGTCAAAACCACCGCCCGCCGGCGCGGAAAACGGCTCTCCAAGAGGATGTACGACGAACCGGTGGAAAAATCCGTCCTTGCCGTCTGGAAGTTTTTCCACCGCGTCTGCGGCAAGCGCCTGGTCCCCATGATCCGGGCGAACCTGAAGGCCCTGGCCGCCGAGTTCATCATACCCCGGGAGGCACAGGAAAAACTGGCGCGGGCCAGCCGTTCCACCGTCGAGCGCATGCTGGGCCGGGAACGGAAACGGCGTAACGCCAGGGGGACCTCCCCGGCGCCCTCCTCAAACAGCACATCCCCGTCAGAACCTTCTGGCATTGGGAAGACAAAAAACCCGGCTTTTGCGAGATAGACGCCGTTTCCTACGACGGCGGCTTCGTCCACGGCGATTATGCCTCCGCCCTGAGCCTCACCGATGCCACTACCTGCTGGTCTGAGTTCCGGACCCTCAAGAATAAGGCTCAAGCCTGGACCCTGAAGGTCCTGGCGGATATCCGCGCCTCCTTCCCCCTCCCCTTACAATGCCTGGACAGCGGCAACGGAGCGGAATTCATCAACTGACGCCTCAAAAACTGGTGTGAAACCCACCGCATCACCTTCACCAGGGGACGGCAGCACCACAAACACGACAACGCCTTCGTCGAACAGAAAACGGCGATGTGGTCCGTAAAACGGTCGGCTGCGGCCGCCTGTCCGGAGACCAGGCCTTGGCCGCGCTGGAAGCCGTCTACACCGCCCTCAATCCCCTCTACAACTCTTCTACCCCAACTTCAAGTGTATCGACAAACTACAGGCGGGTAAGAGAAAACGGTGGGTCTATGAAAAAGAGCCCAAAACCCCCTTCCAGCGTATTCTTGAACAACCGGAAACCGAGGCCCCTTTGGCGCTCAAGGGGCGGCTCATTGAACAAAAAAATCCCTGGACATCGTCGCACTCCAGAAAAAGCTGGATACGGCCCTTGAACATCTTGATCGCTTCGTTCACCGTGTTCCCGATACCGTTGAGTATCCAGAATCCCAGGGTTAGATTTTTATCTTGAGATTCCACCGCCGCTATAGATGCTCTGGGGTGTCAGACGGTCATAGCGGAAAAAGATATACGGGATAAAAAAGCTGACTATGTTCTGGTGGTGAAGGAGAACCAGCCCACGCTGTTTAAGGACATTTAGGATTATTTTGCCTATCTGAACGAGGCTTCATGCCGGGACCGGGCGGCTGACCAGTGGACCGGCGAGCTGGAGAAAGACCAGAGGAGGATAGAACGAAGGAGTGTCGCCACGGTCAGGTCCCTGGGACTGGCTTGCAAGCAAAGGAAACTGGCAAGACCTGCCCTTATCCGGCATCGATGTGAGCGGACAGCGGGAGGGGCCATGACCGTGGCCGATCACTATTATATTAGTAATATGACTGCGGTCGCTGAAGAGTTCGCCGCGGTGATGCGTGGTCATTGGTCTACCGAGAATCAGTTGCACTGGTCGCTGGATGTGTTATTCCGGGAGGATGCTTCTCAGGTGAGGAAGGAGAGGGATTCCGAGAATCTGAACATCCTACGGAAGACAGTGCTGGGCAGATTATGGGCGACTGGTGTTCACGGCCGACGGTTAAGTACGAAACGGAAGATATTCAAGGATTCGGTTAACCCGGATTTCCTCTACTCCGTTCTGTTTGGAAAGTAAATGCTTCTGCCCTGCCAGCACCGTCTTCCCGTGTTTTACCGCGGAGTTTAACCTGATGTTCCACCGGCAGCCGGCTTGCAAGGAGCAGACCGCCTTTGCACCGCTTCCCACAGGCTTCGACCTTGATGCCCTACTTGCCGTCAAATACACACGCAAAACCGACAACTGCGGCTTTTTCTCCTTTCAAAATTATACCTTTCAGGTTGACAGCCCCGTCCGCCGGTGAAGAAAAACATCGTGTTCATGTTCAGCGCGTATTATGACAAAAAGTATTACAGGGTGAAATTCCCTGAGTTCCTGACTAAAGACAAAAAAATCACATATGCCACAAGTTACCATCCTTCAGCGCCATTTCCAGAGCGCGGACAGCCCCAGGGCGTCCCGGCATGGAAACCGACTACTTTTCTCGACCGCAAATCCATCAGCAGGCTGAGGTACAGAAAGCCCTGTCGGTGCGGATATAGGTGATGTCAGCCGACCACGCATGGAAGAGCCCGCGAGGATCGCGCCGCCATGGAACGGGATCCTTGAGTTTTTGCCGTGCAAAAACTCACACGGTGAAAAAGGGCGGAGCCCCAGCCGGTCCGCGCAAGGGATAGGAGCGGTATCCTTTTGCCCGGTCCGCCGGGCAAAAGGATTTAAGCGGATAGCCCGGTCCCCGCCGGAGGCGGGGATGCGCCCAAAACAAATTCTCACCCGGACTACCGAATTTTCAAAAACAGGAATTATCGCTAGCTTGCGCGGCGATTCTGATAGCTATTACAATTCCTGTTGGAGATGGGCGATGAAGCGGGTCCTGGTTATGAAGAGGCTCCGTTGTTCCGGGGAAGAATCCTTTCAACTGGGCTTTGACGCCGGTCCGGGGTTTAAAAGTCCCGACATTGAAGGTCTGCGGGAATCCTTAAGGGGCCGCAGGATTACTGCCGCTGATGATGATTTTTCCGTTCGGGGGCTTGTCAAAAATACCTTTGAAAGCGCCGGGATTTCGACGGATTTTTTCCGACGGCGGTCCAGCGGGACACGGTGGTTCGGGATTTTCAAATGGGAATAAAAAGTTATGCGGCCAAACCGGTAAGGCCTTTGGATGCTTTCCAAAAAAACGTCGATGGTCTAATCTTAGTTTTTGATCGCGGGAGGCGAAATGGGTAGTGCCGGTACTGCGGCCGGGGGGCTCCGAATCGGAGCGGATCCTGGCGGCGGGGAGTTGTACGAGAATTTAATGGGAAACGCAGCATTGATCAGATCCCTCCTCCCGCGTTTTATTGAACGGACGGAACGGCGGGCCGGGGAACAAAAATTTCAGCCCCCCGGCAGGGAATCCGGGGAACCATGAAAAACAGCCTCCCCCGTTACGGCCTTTCCTGCCTCCATACCCATACCTTCTTTTGCGACGGTCAGGACGATGTGGAAACCTACTGCCGCCGGGCCTGGGAGGGGGGATTCCACTCCCTGGGATTCAGCGCCCACGGGCCGATTACGAAAAAGACGGGCCTTGCGAGCGATTGGAATCTGCCGGAGGAGCGGCTGGAGGCGTACCTGGACGCGGTGCGGGAAGCCCGCCGCCGCTGGGAGGGGAAACTTCGAATATACCTGGGCATGGAGGTTGATTACATCGGCGGCCTTACGGGGCCGGCGGACAAAGAGTACCGGGCCCTGGGGCTGGACTACCTTATCGGATCGGTGCATTACCTTATCCCCCCCCGGTCGGTCCCTTTTACCGTGGACGGAAGCCGGGAAGAACTGGACAGGGGGTTAAGGGAAGGCTTCGGCGGCGACGGGGAAGCCCTTATGCACTGCTACTGGGACCAGGTGGCCGCCATGATCCGCGCCGGGGGCTTTGAAATTCTGGGCCACGCGGACCTTATCAAAAAAAACAACCGCCCCCTTCAGGGGGGGAAGCCTTTTTTTGATCCCGCCGGTCCGGGCTACCTTCAAAGGACCGGAGAAATCGCCGCCCTGGCGGGGGAAGCCGCCGGTTCCGGCATGGCGGTGGAGCTAAACACCGGCGGGATGAACCGGGGAGGGGCGAGCGAGGCTTACCCCTCCCCCGCCATGCTGCGGCTGTTCCGGGAAAACGGGGTCCCCGCGATCATCAACGCCGACGCCCACCGGGCCCAGGACCTGGACGGCCATTACGGGGAAGCTCTGGAGATGATGCGGCAGGCGGGCTACCGCTCGACGGCGCTGTTTGAGGGCAAGGAAGGGGGCCGCCCCCGCTGGCGGCAATTCCAAATTTGAGGACCGGGGAGGCCCCCGGCGGACCTTAGCGGTTGCGGCGTTCTTCCGCGGTCTTACAACTGATGCACATCAATGCGTAGGGGATGGCCTCCAGGCGCTCCTGGGGAATCCGTTTGCCGCACTTGATACAAAGTCCGTATTTACCCTGTTGAATCCTCGTAAGGGCGGAGTCGATCAGCCGGAGCCGTTTCATTTCCTGGGATCCGATGGCTTCAATCATTTTCCGATCTATGTCATCGGAGGCGATATCCGCCAGATCCTTGGGGTCCAGCCCCTCCACGATTTCTTTAAAATCTTCATTGTTCACCAACAGGTTAGAGATTATTTCTTTTTTAAGATCCGTCAGGGATGTCTCCATCCGATCAACGAAGGCCTGTTCCATATCCTCCCCTCTCAATTCCGCCTTGAATTCGTAAGTTTTGGGCTTTTAAATGAACCTTTACTTTAAGTCTGCGTACATTGCCGTATGTTGGCTTTTTTGTCAAGTCGTTCTACAATTTTTCCATCGTTTTTCTCAAGGTTTTTTGGATAATTTTTACGGAGGATCATCATGGCGAAAAAAGCGGTTGTCCTGCTGGCCGGCGGTTTTGAAGAGGTGGAGGCGGTAACTCCCATCGACTACCTGCGGCGGGCGGGGGTTGATCTTGTCAGCGCGGCCCTTGGGGAGGAGCGCATGGTTGCCGGTTCCCACGGCATAGTCCTGGAGGCGGATACCACCCTGGGAGAACTGAAAAAGCGGGCCGGAGACGGAGATTTCTGGCGGGATTGGGACGCCGTAGTGGTCCCCGGCGGACTGGACGGGGCCGCGAATCTGGCGGCTTCCGAAGAAACCGGGGCCCTTTTGCGGGGTATGGCCCGGGAGGGAAAGCTGGTGGCCGCCATCTGCGCCTCCCCGGCGGTGGTTCTGGCCCCCCTGGGGCTGCTGGCGGGGAAAAGTTTTACCTGCTATCCGGGGATGGAGCAGGGCCTTTCCGAGGGACTCTGGTCGCCGGACCGGGTGGTCCGGGACGGGAACCTTATCACCAGCCGGGGGGCGGGGACCGCCGGGCTCTTTGCCGCCGCGGTCGCCGGCGCCCTCATGGGGGAAGACGCGGGGAAGAAGCTGGCCCGGTCCGTCCTGTTGGATTTGGAGGGCTGATACAGCCAAGGCGGGCAGCACACAGCGTAAGGCGAAAGCCGCGCCGGCCGGCGCGGCTTTCGCCCGCGCAAGGGCTAGGAGCGGAACAAAAACCCGCAGGGTTTTTGTTAGAGCGGATAGCCCGGTTTTTTGCGGCGGAGCCGCAAAAAATGCGCCCAAAAGACCAAAAAAACGCGGCATTCGCCCTTTTATGCGTCCCTTCCGGTTTAAAACGGGGATCCGGTCAAGGCGGGAATCCTCCTCAATGTTCCCGGCCTGTGATAGAATGGAAGGATGCCGGTTATCACTGTAAAAAATTTGGAGAAGCGTTTTAACCTAGAGGCGGGTTTTTTTGCTTCCTTCGGTCGTTTTGTCCACGCGGTGAGGGGGCTTTCTTTTTCCATTGGGGAGAACGAAAGCTATGGTCTGGTGGGGGAGTCGGGCTGCGGCAAGACTACCACCGCCCGGCTTCTGGTCAGGATGTACCGCTGGGATGGGGGGACTATCCGCTACGGGAATGATACCGATGTGGCCGCCCTTTCCGGCCCGGCCCTGAAGGACTACCGGGAAAAGGTAAAGTATGTCTTCCAGGATCCCGCCCGCTCCCTCAATCCCCGGATGACGGTCAACGACGTGTTGATTTCCGGGTACCGCCATTCTTCCCATTTTCCGGGTGAAAAGACGGCCCGCGACGAGGCGGCCCGGATCCTGACGGAGGTGGGGCTTTCCCCGGCGGATCGGGAAAAGCGGCCTTCGGAATTTTCCGGGGGCCAGCGGCAGCGGATTTCCATTGCCCGGGGGCTATTGATGCGGCCGGAGCTTCTGATCTGCGACGAAGTAGTGAGCGCCCTGGACGTGTCCATTCAGGGGCAAATTCTGAACCTTCTTTTGGATATCCGGGAGAAACGGGGGCTCTCCTTCCTTTTCATCGCCCACGATTTGAAGGTGGCCTGTTATTTTTGCGATCGTATCGGGGTCATGTACCAGGGGGAGCTGATGGAGGAAGGGCCGGCGGAGAATCTTTACCGGGATGCCCGGCATCCCTATACCCGGCTCCTCTTTTCTTCGGTAAGCGGAACCGGGGATCCCCGGCATTCCTTTTCTGTTCCGCCGGGCCCCCCGGCGGGGGGATCCGCGGAAACGGAGGGTCCCCGCTGTCCCTTTGCCCCCCGCTGCATCAGGGCGGAGGCCCGGTGTTTCGCCGAACACCCGGAACTGCGGGATCTGGGGCCGGGCCGCCGGGTTCGCTGCTTCTTTATGGCAGAGGAACCCTAATCCGGGTATGACTCGGGTATGACGCCTTTTCATCCCCTGATAACCGCCTGGTTTACCCGGCGTTACGGGAAGCCGACCGCTATCCAGGGGGCCGCCTGGCCCCTTATCGGGGAGGGGCGGCATGTGCTGGCCCTGGCTCCCACGGGGAGCGGCAAAACCCTTACCAGTTTTCTTTCCGCTATTTCCCAATTCTGCCGGGGGAGCTATCGGGCGGATGAACTATCGGTCCTTTATATTTCTCCCCTTAAGGCCCTGAACGAGGATATCCGGCGGAATCTCCTGGAACCCCTGGCGGAAATTCGGCGGGTCTTTGAAGAAGCCGGGGAATTGTTCCCCCCCGTTACCGTGGAGACCCGGTCCGGGGACAGCTCCCAGGCGGAGCGGCGGCGTTTTTACCGCCGTCCCCCCTCCATTTTGGCAACTACCCCGGAAAGTCTGGCCCTTCTCCTCCTGAATCCCCGGGGCCGCAACGTCCTTTCTTCCCTGTGCTGCCTTATTCTGGACGAGGTCCACAGCATCCTGGGGACCAAGCGGGGCAGCTTCCTGTCCTGCCAGGTGGACCGGCTTTCCCTTATCGCCGGAGAGAGGGGGGAATTTCAGCGGATCGGCCTTTCCGCCACCGTACATCCTCCGGCGGCGGCGGCGGAATTTCT
The DNA here is from genome assembly GCA_031255615.1 of Treponema sp. The sequence continues at coordinate 20,869 of JAIRSD010000106.1, forward strand.
GGGGGGGCTGCGAAAAAACGGAGAAGGTCTGGAAGGGCGGCCTGTCAGCATCGTCGCCCCTCCGGCGGAAAAGGAGATCAGCTTTGTGGTGGAGGATCCCGGGGAGGACCCTGCTTTGCGGATTCTCCGCCGGGTGGAGGCGAACCGGACCACCCTGGTTTTTACCGGTTCCCGGCGGGGGGCGGAGCGTTTAAGCTACCGGATCAACCAGGCCGCCGGCCGGCCCCTTTCCGTCGCCCACCATGGGAGTTTATCGAAGGAATTGAGGCGGGCGGTGGAGCAGGGCCTGGCGGAAGGAAGGATCCCCTGCGCGACGGCCACATCTTCCCTGGAATTGGGAATCGACATCGGCAGCGCCGACGAGGTGATTCTGGCGGGAAGCCCCTCCTCGGTTTCCGGGGCCCTCCAGCGGATCGGCCGTTCCGGCCACGGGGTGGAACGGATCAGTAGGGGAAGGTTTATCCCCCTCCATAGTTCCGATCTGTTGAACGCCGCGGCCCTGGAGACCGGTATTCGGGATCGGGAGATCGAAGCGATCCGCCCTATCGAAAATCCCCTGGACATTCTTGCCCAAATTATCCTGGCCCTCTGCGACGAGGGGGATCGCCGGATTGACGAACTCTACCAGACGCTCCGGGCTTTCTACGCCTTCCGAACCTTAAGCCGTCCCGCCTACGACTCGGTTCTGGAGATGCTGGCCGGCCGCGGGAAGGGAGGGCGGCTGCGGGATCTGAAACTTAGGCTCTACTGGGACAGGGAAAGCGGCGTCCTCAGCGCGGCGCCGGGGACTCGGCTGCTCCTGTACGCCGCCGGCGGGGTGATTCCCAGCCGGGGACTCTACAGTCTGCGTCTGGCGGGGGAGCAGACAAAAATTGGGGAACTCGATGAGGAATTTGTCTGGGAACGCCGTTTGGGGGACAGTTTCAGCTTTGGGAACCGTTCCTGGCAGATCAGCGCCATAGGGCACGAGGCGGTGGAGGTGGTTCCCCGGGACAATAACTCGGATTTTATCCCCTTTTGGCGGGCGGATCCCCAGTTCCGCAGCCCGATCCTGTCCCGGCGAATCATGGAGATTCTGGACTCTTTTAACCGGGACGGCGAATTGCCCGCCGTCCTGCTGCCGGGATTCACCCCCGCCGCCCTGGAAGCCCTTAACCGCTACCTGGATTCCCAAAAAAGGGCCCAGGGGATGGGGGGTGATTTTCAACGGCCCGTCCCCCTGCCGGGTTCGGCCTGTATACCCTGCGAGATCATTGAAAAACTGCCCGCCGGTGGATCCGTTGCCGGGAGGCCCGTTGACGGAAACCCGGAGGGGCGGCAGGCGCTGCTCCACAGTTTTTGGGGCGGGGCAATCAATTATCCCCTTTGTATGGCCCTTGCCCAGGAGCTTGAAGACCGGACCGGAGGACGGATAGAGAGTTTTTCCGACGACAACACGATCCTTTTCCTCCTGCACGGCGGGGAAAAAACGGGGCCCGGCGAGTTGGAGGGACTTTTTACCGGCATATTCCGGGACCTTAACAGCCCCGGGCCGGACTCTCCGGCTTTTTCACGGTTCGGCGGCCTTTCCCGGGGGGAACTGCAGTTTTTCCGGCGTCTGGAATCGGGGAGCCGTTTCGGCGCCACTTTTCGGGAGGCCGCGGAACGGAGTCTTGTCCAGCCCCGGGGGAGTTTTGGAAAGCGGATTCCCCTGTGGATTATCCGGCAGCGGGCGAAGCGCCTTTTTGACGCGGTCCGGGGGGAGGAGGATTTTCCCCTTGTCGCCGAGGCCTGGCGGAGCTGTCTCCAGGACGAATTTGATCTTCCCGGTTTTCGGAGGCTCATCGGCGCCCTGAGCACCGGGGCCGTCGGGGTCCCTTTTTTTCATACCCTGGGGGGAAGCCCCTTTGCCCGGAGCATCATCTGGCAGGAGACCAATGCCCTGCTCTATGAATACGACGAACGGAAGGATCTCCGCTCCCGCGTCCGGGGGTCCGGCAAGGGGGGCTTTGCCGGTTCCCCCTCCGGCCCGGAAACTTCCCTTTCCGACCGGGTGATCGCCGAAGCCCTGGGGGACGCATCCCTCCGTCCGGTCATTCCCCGGGAGCTGGCGGAGGGTTTTTCCGGACGCCTGCGGCGGGAATTGCCCGGCTGGGCCCCGGAAGAAAGCCGTTCCCTGGCAGAATGGGTCAAAGAACGGATCGCCATTCCCGCCGACGAATGGGAGGTCCTGCTGCGGGTCCTCCCCTCCCCGGCGGCGGAGGAACTGGCCGGGGATCCCTCCCTGGGGGGGAAGATCCGATCTGTCAAACGGCAGGGGGCGGCCCTCCCTTCCATGGTGCACCGGGAATGGGAAAAAACCTGGCTTCAGGAAGCCCCGTCCCTCCTGGACCGGTGGCTCCGTTTCCAGGGCCCCCTGCCCCTGTCCTGCATCGGCGCCGTTTTCGGCCTGAATCCGGGGGAGCTTGAAGACTCGGTAAACGGCCTGGCCCGGGAAGAAAGCGGCGGCGGACCCGTGCTGATCCGTTCCGTGGCGGTGGAGGGCCGGGGGACGGACCTGATCTGCGACGCGGAAAACCTGGATCTCCTCCTCCGCCTAAAACGGGCCGGCGCGAGGCCGGAGATTAAAGAACGGTCCCTGTCCCTCCTGATCCCCTTCCTGGCCCTGCGGCAGGGCTGGTCCTTTGACGATTCTCCCGGCCTCCGGACCGGAGAACCGCAAAGGGATTCCTCCGCCGACGCCGCCTTGGGGCTTGGACTCTGGGCGGCGGGCCTCAGCCTGCCGGCAAAACTTTGGGAAACGGAGATTCTCCCCGCCCGGCGGAAGGACTACCGGAGCGAGGATCTGGAAGAGGAACTGCGGGAGGGACGGCTCCTCTGGTATGGCGCGGGGAAGGAGGCGGCCTTCTGCCGTCCCGAAGATCTGGATTTGACGGCCCCCGAAACGGGGAAGGCCGGGTTCGGTGAAGATCCTTTCCCTCCGGGTTTCTTTGACAAGCCCCGGGATTACTGGGAGATCAAGGAGGTCTGGAGGAACTCTGCGGCGGACCGGGGAGGGGATCGGATCCTTATGCCGGTTATCAAAGAGCAGATCCGAAAGGGCCGCCTCAGTTCGGATTCCTGGGAAGCCCAGCGCCGCGGTATTCTGGAAAACGACGGCGCCCGGGAGGATAGCGATATTGAGGCCGCCGGGTCCGGTCGGGGCGGTTTTGCCGCAGAACCGGCGTATGACGCTAATCCCGGGGCCTTTTTCCCCTACCGCCGGATTCCCCCCGCCCTGCGCGGCCGGGCGGCCCTGCGCAGCCGCTGGAAGCAGGGCCCTCCCCTGCCGGGGTGCTGGTTTTCCCTGGACCGGGAGAATGTCCCCGAAGCGGAGGACCCCTGGTACCAGGAGGAACTGGACAGGGAACGGGTACGGCTCCTCCTCCGCCGCTGGGGGGTCCTTTGCCGGCCGCTTTTGGAACGGGAGAACGGCGCCCGGGGGGGACCCCTTTCCTGGGCCCGGCTCCTCCCCGCGATGCGGCGGATGGAACTGGCGGGGGAACTGACGGCGGGCCGTTTCTTTTCCGGGATCAATTCCCTCCAATTCGCTTCCCCCGCGATTCGACGGGAACTGGAGGAAGCGGAAGCCCTTGCCGGATGCGGGAGGGAGGCCCCGGTCTTTCGGATGAACGCGGCGGATCCCGCCAGCCCCGCGGGCCTCGGCGTCGAAAACCCCGATCCCCGGATTCCTCCCCGTTCTCCCCGGAACCGGCTCTATTACCGGGGGCGGGAACTTATCGCCGTGTCAAAACGGAACGGAAGGGAACTGACCGTTTTTATTCCCCCCGAGGACCCCGCCCTGGGGACGTTGGCGGCCCTCATGCAGGCTCCCCGGCGGCGGAACGTTGCGCCGGAGAAAAAAATCGTCATAGAAAACGTCAACGGGGTTTCCGCGGCCGCCTCCCCCTACGGCCTCCAATTCATTGAGGCGGGTTTTATAGCGGACCGGGGCAGACTCTACCTGTGGTAGCATGAATAACGCCGCCGCCCCTCAGTTTGCCGTCGGCATGGACATCTGCCGCGGCCCGGGCCGCGGCGCTCCACAGAGGGAGGAGATTCCGGCGAAAGCCGAAGGCCGCCGCCCGCGCAAGGGATAGAAGCGGAATTCCCCGCCCCCGGCGGGGGCGGGGAATTGGAGCGGATAGCCCGGTCCCCGGCCCCCGGGCCGGGGATGCGCCCATCGATTCAGGAGAGACGCGGGGCCTTCGGATCGAGCATACCGGCATCCGGCTGCCGGGGGGGCCTAGAATTCCACCAGCACCGTCTTGATTTCAAAGGGCCGGAATTCCAGGGCGATTTCGTCTCCGGCGCGGCTGAGTTCCGCCCGGGGCCGCTCCAGCATGTCGGTTTCCCAGGCCCCGGAGATCCCGCCGCCGGGGGGGTTGAAGCGAAGCAGGGCCCGGGACCGGCCCCCCAGACTTTCGTAGAGCCGCAGCACCAGGGCCCGGTCCTTTTTTTGTTTTGTCAGTCCAAAGGGGCTTTCCGGGGCCTTGAGGCACTCCAGGATCACGCCGGGGTTGTCTATTGTGAGGGGGGAATAGCGGGAGGGATCCGCCGCGGCTGTCTCGACGGGGGCCGCCGCGCCGGAGCCGCATTCCCAGATTCCGGGGGCGTTGAGTTCGTAGGCGGCCCGGACGGTTCCTGACCGGGCGAAGGGCCCCGCGAAGGGGAACAGGGCATAGGTAAAGCTGTGGCGGCCCTGATCCGCCTCCTCGTCCGGGGCGGCGGGGGAACGGAGCAGGGTAAGCCGGATATTTCCGCCGGAAACGTCGCAGCCGTACTTGCAGTCGTTAAGCAGGGCCAGCCCCGAAGCGGCGTCCTCCACCGAGACCCACTTATGGGCGCAGATTTCGAACATCGCCCGGTCCTGGGGCAAATTTTTGTGGGTGTTCCGCAGGAGATGGCCGTACTGCACCTCGCAGCGGACCTGAGCCGCATCAATGTCGCTGTCGAAGCAGACTTTAAGGAGCCGCCGCTTTTCATGCCAATCCACCCGGGTAACAAAATCCACGCGCCGGTTCCGGGCGTAGGCGATCATGTCCTGGGTCAGGACGGAGGCCCGCCCGATACGGTAGACCCGGCGCAGGATAAAACACTCGCTCCCGGCGGCGGCGACGGCGGTCGATTGAAGTCCGGTTTCATCTTCCAGGAAGGCGGTCCAGTCCGCGTCGATGTCCCAGGCTTCCCAGAGGACCGGCAGATCCTGGGCGCCCACGAAGTAATTGAAGCGGCCCCCCGCGCGGACCAGCTCCCGATCCCCCTCCTTATCCCGCATCCCCCGGATTGCCCCGGAATCGTCAAACTGAATCCGGTAGAAGGGGGTGTCCAGGACGCCGCCGTCGTAGGCGAAGGGGGAAGGCCCCTCGGCCTCGCCGCCCGCGAAATGGGCCCAGCCCAGGGCCGGCAGCCTGGGGGAGAAGGCCGCCGTTTCCTCGCCGTCGATGTTCCGGAAACGCTGGACGGGGAAGGCGGCGTCCCCCGGGACCGCGCCGGCGGGCCGCAGGGCCCGGAGTTCCGGCCCCAGGAGGGAGGCGGGCATAAAGACCGGATCCTCCCGGTCCCAGGAAAGGCTGTTGAACAAGGTAAGCGGCGCCTTGCCGGGCCCCCCGGCGTGGATCTGCTCCCGCAGGGTTTTGGCAAGCGCCGTCAGGGAGCCTTCGATCTCCCGGTAGGATTCTTCGGCCTCCCGGTAGACCCGATTGATCGAGGAACCGGGGATGATGTCGTGGAACTGGTTGGTCAAAAGGGCCTTCCAGTTTTTCAGGAGCTCCCCCTGGGGATAGGGGGCCCAGCCGTTGAGGGCGGCGACGGCAAAGAGGGCCTCGGTATGGCGCAGGGCGAATTCCAGGCGGCGGTTCCAGCGTTTGGTCCTGGCCTGGGTGGTATAGGTGCCCCGGTGGAGTTCCAGGTACAGTTCCCCCCGCCACTCGGGCCACTGGATTTCCCCATCGGGGCCGAAGACGCTGTCCAGGGCGGCGGAGATCCGGTTCCACCGGGCCCGGGGGGCCCCTTCCAGGTCCGCCAGACGCTTCGCCATCTCCAGGTCCCCCCGGGCCGTGCCGCCGCCGCCGTCCCCCTCCCCTACGGCGTTGACCGCCTGGGACTGAATCTCCTTATGCTGAATCTGATCCCAGATCTCCGCCAGGAATTCGGGCCCCGCCTTGCCGTTGTAGCCCCGCAGCCGGGAGGAGATGTAGTGGGTCTTGATTCCCGTGCCGTCTATGCCCCGCCAGATAAAGGTGTCGTAGGGGAAACGGGTGGTATCGTTCCAGTTGATCTTGCTGGTAACAAAATATTTGATCCCGCAGCCCGCCAGAATTTGGGGCAGCGCCGCGGCGTAGCCGAAGACATCGGGAAGCCAGAGGGTGTCCGCCTCGCGGCCCAGCAGTTCCCAGTTCGCCCGCTTCCCCACCAGGAATTGGCGGACCAGGGATTCCCCGCCGGAAAGATTGCAGTCCGCCTCCACCCACATGCCCCCGTTGGGATCCCAGTTCCCCTTCCGGCAGGCCTCTTTCACGGCCTCAAAAATTGAGGGGTACTCCCGCTTGATGATCTCCAGTTGGGCGGGCTGGGTCTGGATAAAGACAAAGTCGGGGTACTCCTCCGCCAGGCGGATCATGTTGATGTAGGTCCGGGCGGCCTTCCGCACGGTTTCCCCGATATGCCAGAGCCAGGCGTGATCGATGTGGGCGTGGCCGATAAGGTGAATCTCCGGAACCGTGGGGCCGTTTTTCGCCTCCAAAAGGGGGGCGAGTTCCCGGGAAGCCGCCGCCGCTTTCCGGTCCAGATCCTCCCCGGCGGAATCGAAGGGGATCTTCAGCAGAGCGTCGTAAAGGCCCTTGATAATCCGGGCCCGCCGCAGGGAATTATCGGGCAGGATCCCGGCCAGGTCAAACAGGCAGGCCGCGTCGTAGTAAAGCCGGTACACCGGCTCCACCCGCTCCACCAGGGCGCCGCCCTCAAAAATATTCGGGTATCCGGGAATCTGCCGCTGGAGGGTAAGGATAACCTTTTCCCCCTCAAAGGGATGGACCCCCGGATAGGGATGCCCCGCGTAGGATTCCAGATAGAGGCGGTGGACCTTCCCGTCCGCCATGGAGGGAGGAATCTTGACCTTCTTGTGGGCGGGATTAAAGGCCCCCGCCGGCTTTCCGTCCAGAAAAAGAAGGGAATCCGCGTTGGGGATGATCCGCAGGTACCGGGGATAGCCATTCCCCGCGTAGTCCCCGGCAGGAAGGGCAAACTCCGACCGGAACCAGTAGCAGCGCCAGGGCTTCCCGTATGCCCAGGGACAGGATATTTTTTCCCAGGCTTCCGGGGGAAGCTCCCCGGGCCCGCGAAAACTCTCCTCCGTGGACAGGGCCTCAAATTCAAGCCCCCCGATTTCCCGGTAGCGCCGGGATTTCAAAACAGAAAGGTACTGCCTTATCCGCTGCTCCGCCTTTGGAATCAACATACGCGCCTCCGCAAAAACCTTGGCCGCCGCGCTGCCGGCATAGCGGTTGGACCCGCGCCGAGGTTCTCCCATTCTTATATCTTGGGAAGCAAATTGCAAGAAGCCGGGGGGAAATGCCGCGTATCGAGTGTATGTTGGGTGTATTTTTGGGCGCATATTTTGCGGCGGGCCGCAAAAAACCGGGCTATCCAGGGCTCCGCTTCGCTCCGGCCCCGCCTCCGGCGTGGCTGCTCCGCACCCTTCCTATCCCTTGCGCGGGCAATGCCGCCCGCGCTGCGCCGCCGAAAACCGGCAAAACTTTTAGTCCGGCCCCCAGCGGCGCGGCGGTACGGGGAGCTTCATTCGGCGGCCCCCGGAGAATCCCGCGGGGGGCCTTCGCCGCACCGGACCTGCTCAAAGCTCCCCATCTCCTGGTAGCGGCGGTACAGGGCGTCGTAAAGCTCCCGCCGGGCCGGACAGGGGGCGTAGGTTTTTTCCACCGCCGGACAGAGGACCCCCTGGGCCGCGGGAACGTCGGGGTACAGGCCGGCGGCGACCGCCGCGAATATGGCGGCCCCCAGGGCCACCGACTGATCGCTTTTCCGCACCTGAATAGGCATGTCCAGCACGTCCGCGAGGATCTGCATGACCAGGGAAGATTTACGGGCCACCCCGCCCACCGCGTACAGGACATCCACGGGGATCCCCTCGTCCCGGAAACGCTGAACAATGGCCCGGGCCCCAAAGGCGGTGGCCTCCACCAGGGCCCGGTACAGTCTTACCGCGTCCGTGCCCAGATTCAGCCCCATGACGGCCCCCTGCACCAGGGCGCTCACATCCGGGCTGCGGCGGCCGTTGAACCAGTCCAGGGCCGCCGGAGCGTCCCGTCCGGGCTCCAGCTTTTCCGCCTCCTCCTCAATCCGGGGGAGCAGTTTTTTGGCGATCTCCCTTTTCAGATCTTCCTTGATCCGGGGGCTGAGGGCCCCGGATTCCGCGCCGGGGAGCAGCTTTTCCAGGGGCCAAAGCAAAAGATCCCGGAACCAGGCGTAGACATCCCCAAAGGCGCTCTGGCCCGCCTCGTAACCAATCATGCCCGGCACCACGGAACCGTCCACCTGTCCGCAGATACCCCTGATGGGTCTCTCTTCCCCCTCCGGTCTGGGGCCCACAATCATTTCGCAGATCGAGGTTCCTACCACCATTACCATCCGTCCCGGACGAACCCCGCCGCCCACGCCGCCGAAATGCGCGTCGATGCCTCCCACCCCCACGGGAATCCCCGCCGGAAGGCCCAGCTTTTCCGCCCATTCGGCGGAAAGACGCCCCGCCGTGGTGTCGCTGG
>JAIRSD010000205.1 GCA_031255615.1 Treponema sp.
CGCCGTATCAAGCCCGGCGTTTTTCCGCAGGGCCGGGGGGCCTTCCCTGTCTCGTCCCTTGTTAAATCACCGGATAAGAGCATCAACCGAGGACAGGAATGTTGACCACTAAGGCGCACCAAGGTACACGAAGGAATACATAAGCGCTTCCTGTCCCCGCCTTCGTGCGTCTCTCTACTTTCGCGGTCAATTCCTTCCGTCCGCATATCCGGTCTTTTAGGCTAATCAGCCTGCTGCCTTGCTTGCACTCACCGCCGGATAAGAGCATCAACCGGGAGCAGGAATGTTGACCACTAAGGCGCACCAAGGTACACGAAGGAATGAAAAAATGCCTCCAAGCCCCGGTCTTCGTGCGCCTTCCTCGCCTTCGTGGTAAATTTCTTCCGCCCGCATATCCGGTCTTTTAGGCCAAGCAGCCTCCTAGTACCTTACTTACACTGCATCACCGGATAAGCGTAGGAACCGGGAATAAGAATGTTAACCACGAAGGCGCACCAAGGCGAACTACGGCTCGCCAGGAACACGAAGGAATAAAAAAACGCCTTCAATCCCGGTCTTCGTGCGCCTTCTTCGCCTTCGTGGTAAATTTCTTCCGCCCGCATATCCGGTTTTTTAGGCCAAGCAGCCTCTTAGTACCTTACTTATACTGCATCACCGGATAAGCGAAGGAACCGGGAATAAGAATGTTAACCACGAAGGCGCACAAAGGTACACGAAGGAATGAATATTCGCCTTCAATCCCCGGTCTTCGTGCGCCTTCCTCGCCTTCGTGGTAAATTTCTTCCGCCCGCATATCCGGTCTTTTAGGCTAATCAGCCTGCTGCCTTGCTTGCACTCACCGCCGGATAAGAGCATCAACCGAGGACAGGAATGTTGACCACTAAGGCGCACCAAGGTACACGAAGGAATACATAAGCGCTTCCTGTTTCCGCCGCCTGCGATATAGGCGCGGCGGCCGGATCGCCGCAGGCGGTTGTTCTGCCGGCTACTCCGATGAATACACCCGCCGCTGCATCTCTATTTTTCCATCGGACGCGACAAATTCACCGTAGGCCGCCAGGAGATAATTTTCCGGTTCCCACTTTCCCGGCGCGTTTCCGCTGGTCCGGTGCCCGAAGGAGCGCCCCACGTCGTGGACCCGCTCCAGGTCCATAAGGAAGAAAAGGCAGTTCCCCGGCCCGCCGCGTTTGGACAAATTCTGCTCGATGATGTTAAGGGCGTACATATTGCGTTTGATCTTGATGTAGACCGCCTTTTCGTCGTAGGGATTCGCCGCCCATTCTTCCGCCTGTTCCGGAGTCATGGCGGGGGCCGCCCCCGGGGGGAAATCCGCCCGGATATAGTAGGGGCTGTAGTAGACGTGGATGATCTTGAAATCCGGCGAATAGGTCCAGAGAATCCGCTTGCCCACCAGGTCCGCGGTGTAGGAGTGGCGGATCCGGGGCAGCGGGAAGCCGGGGATGTCCAGGGCCCCAAAGTCAAACTCGCTTTCCACCAGGAGGGGGTACTTCTCGCTGAAATCCGTGTAAGTCCGGTTCAGGGTAACAAGCCGCTGTTCAAGATCGAGGATGAGGGTAAGCCCCGTGCGGGGAACCGTCCCCTTTAGCTCAAAGTTGACGAAGTAGGTCGTCTCGTCCCCTTTCCCGCACTCGTAGTAATACTTCCGTCCGGGCTTGTCGAATTCCCCAAATTCCAGAACGTTCCCGGTGAGGAAACTCACAAAATAGTCGGGCCCCAGGTCCATGACCATAAGGTAGGATCTGCCCGCCAGCTCGTAGTTGAAGGGCTCCCGGTACCGGGAGATGCCCCCCTCAAAGACGGGCTTTTTCTTTAGGATGCCGTAGTATTCGTCCTTCTTTTTTTCCGGGGCCGCCTCCTTTTCCGAGACCGCGGTAAAACGCCTCCGCACATAAAAGCCGTTTTCCGCCTCGTCCACCAGGGCGATTGCAGCGTCGGCGTAGCTCAGGTAGCTTTCCCCCTGTTTGTTATAAAAAAGAAAGTCCGTGCCGGGAGTGTAGCCCCCCGTCCGCTTTCCCTCCGGATCGAAGGAGAAGGCCGGAGAAAAATAGGTCCAGTTCATGTTCGCCGCCCTGAATTTCTCCAGGGCCCTGGCGGCGCTGGCGGGGACCCCCCGCCATTCTTCGGGGATGTTTTCCAGGACCTGATGCTTTTTACCCGGATCCGTATACAGGCTTGCCGCCCCGCCGATTACCAGAAGCCTGGTGTCGGGGAGGGCCTTAAAGATCTTGATAAAATGATCCGCCGCGGTCTGATGGAGTTCGTCGGAGGATCCGTCAAAGGGGGTGCCGAAGGCGCAGATGACGACGTCGTAGGGCTTTAGGTCTTCGGCGGTCAATTTGAAAAGATCCTTTTCGAGTACGGCATAATCCTTCCCTTCGACCTTCGCCCTGTCCCGCACCACGGCAGTTGTCTCGTGGCCCCGGCTTTTTGCCTCCGCGGCGATGAGCGCGCCGGCCTTCCCCGAAGCGCCGATAATAGCGATCTTCATAAAACCCTCCTAATACAAATACGGACTCTCATGGGTCTCCACACCGCCGTCGGAATAGACAAATTCGCCATGCGCCGCGAACATATAATTTTCAGGCGTCTTGTGATCCCCCGCGTAACCGAAGGATCGCCCCACATCGTGAACCCGTTCTATATCCATCAGGAAAAGCATACTGTTCCCTGACAATGCCCTCATTCCCTTGTGCTGCTCGCAGCTATTCACCAGATAAATTTTTTCTTTTATTTTAATATACCTGGTCGGTTCATCGTAGCCGTTCACCACATAGTCGTAGGCGTCGGGGACCAGTTTTTCTACCGGAGTCTCCCGCATCATCCGGAGGACCTCCGGGGGAAAGGTGATACGGATGGCATCGCTGGAATAGTAGACGTGGATGATTCGGAAGTCAGGACTGTAATGCCAGCAAATACGCTTTCCCACAAAATCCCCGGTGTAATCATGGCGGATGGAAGGCAGGGGCATCCCCTCTTCGCGAATCGCCCCGAAATAATAATCCGCCCCCGTCATGGTGGGGTATTTTACACTGTAGCCGACCTGGGTGATCACCAGCGTAACCAGCCGCTGTTCAAGATCGAGGACCAGGCAGGGATTTACCCGGACCGTTCCTTCGCGGTATTCAAAATTGACCAGGTAGGTGGCGTTGTCGATCTTCGCGCAGGCGCAGGCGGCGCGGCGGACTTCTTTCCCGTCGTCCCAGAGAATCCTGGTTCCCGATAAAAAATCCGCGCGGCAGACAGGCAGGGTGTCCATCACCAGTTCAAAACGCCGCCCCGCAAGCTCGTAGTTCGGGGTTTGCCGCCATTGGCTCAGGCCCTCAAAAACCGGTTTTTTGGCGAATATGCCGTAATAATCCTCCATGCGCTGCCCCCTGTAAATTCAGGCTAACATGGGGAATTTTAGCTGTCAACAAAATTATATACCGCCAGCCACGGCAAGGCCCGGTCGAGAACATGCCGCATATCGCGGGGAGGTTGGGCGCATCCCCGGCGCGGAGCGCCGGGGACCGGGCTATCCGCTCCAATTCCCCGCCCCCGGCGGGGGCGGGGAATTCCGCTTCTATCCCTTGCGCTGCTCAAAAACGGCATCC
>JAIRSD010000096.1 GCA_031255615.1 Treponema sp.
CTGCGGGAGGCGGTTTCCTGCGGCCTTACGGTGGCCGGCGGCGTCTCCAGCCTGGAGGAGATCGAGGCCATTGCCGCCTTGGGCTGCGACGCCCAGATCGGCATGGCCCTGTACACGGGGAAGATCAGCCTGGCCGATTCGTTTGTCGCCTCCCTCAACTGGAAAAAGGGCGCCTACGGGGAACGGGGCCCGGAGGGCCTTCTGCCGCTTATCGCCCAGAGCCCCGACGGCCAGATCCTCATGACCGGCTTCGCCAACCGGGAGGCCCTGGCGGAGAGCTTTAAGCGGGGGAAGCTTTGCTTTTACAGTCGTACCCGGAACACCCTGTGGATGAAGGGGGAACATTCGGGAAACACCCTAAGCCTGCTGGGGATGCGGGCGGACTGCGACCGGGACGCCATTCTGGCCACGGTGGCGCCCGCCGGTCCCGTGTGCCACACCGGGGCCTTTTCCTGTTTCGATACGGGCCGCCGCTACACCTGGGAATATTTGCGCTCCGTTGTAGAGGAACGCCTGCGCAATCCCCAGCCCGGTTCCTACACCGCCACCCTGGACGATAAACTGGTCCGGGAAAAGATCATGGAAGAGGCGGAAGAGGTCTGCGAAGCCAAGGGCCGGGACGAGGTGATCTGGGAGGCCGCGGATCTCCTGTACTTCACCACGGTTTTGATGGCCCGTTCCGGGGTAGGGGTGGAGGAGGTACTCCAGGAACTTGACCGGCGGCATAAAAAATAGGGGCCGTGTACCGCACGCCGCCCCGGGCTTTTGAGGGAATCATGGAAAGCGTTTATTGGAGCGGGCTGCTGCGCCGCCTTTCACCCTACGTTCCGGGGGAACAGCCCCGGGACCGGCAGTTTATCAAGCTCAACACCAACGAGAATCCCTATCCCCCCTCTCCCCGGGTAATCGAAGCGATCGGGCGGGCGGCGGGGGAAGCGCTCCGCCTGTACCCGGACCCCGAATGTACGGAACTGCGGGAGGCCGTTGCCGCCCGCTACGGGGTAAAGCCCTCCCAGGTTTTCGCGGGAAACGGTTCCGATGAGATCCTGGCCTTTGCCTTTGCCGCTTTTTTTCCCCCCAGCACGGCCGGGGACAGGGCGGCGGAGAGGGCAATTCTCTTTCCCGACATCACCTATAGTTTTTATCCGGTCTACGCGGATCTCTGGGCCCTGCCCTACAGGACCATCCCCCTTGACGGGGATTTTGCCATCCGCCCGGAGGATTACCGGATCCCCAACGGGGGGATCATCTTCCCCAACCCCAACGCCCCCACCGGCCGGGTCCTCGACGCCGCCGCGATCCTCTCCCTGGCGGAATGGCAGGAACGGCAGGGCCGGGTCCTCATCGTGGACGAGGCGTATATCGCCTTTGGGGGCCAAACACTGATCCCCCGGATCTCCTCCTATCCAAACCTGCTCCTGATCCACACCCTCTCCAAATCCGCCTCCCTGGCGGGACTGCGCGCGGGTTTCGCCGTCGGGCAGGAGGAACTGATCGAAGGGCTCCGCCGGGTCCGGGATTCGTTTAACTCCTACACCCTGGACCGGCTGGCCCAGGCCGCCGCCGCCGCCGCCCTGGCCGACGGGCCCTACTACGAGGAACTGGCCCGCAGGATCGTGAGCACCCGCGCGCGGACCGCGGCCGGACTGGAAAACCTGGGCCTTAAGGTGATCCCCTCGGCGGCAAATTTTCTGTTCATCCGCTTTCCCGGCCTGTCCGGGGCCGGGGCCCTGGCCGCGCTGCGGGAAAGGGGGATCCTGGTGCGGCGCTTTGACCGGGACCGCATCGCGGATTTCCTGCGGGTAAGCATCGGCGCCGACGAGGAAATGGACCGGTTCCTGCGGGAATGCGGCCCCCTGTCCCGGGGAAAAGTTCAGGCCGGGGACCTTGTGCGGGGCGGAAAGCCGGTGTAGACTCTTCCCAGGTGAAATAGTAAGGAGAAGTCCATGCCCCAGAACGATTACCGGAACATCGTAAACGCCGCGCTCAACCGGCCCGGCAGCCGTATTCCCCTTTACGAGCACATCATTTCCCCCCTCATCATGGAGAGGATCACGGGAAAGACCTTCGCCGCCCTGCTCGACGGGGATTACCAGGACAAGCTTGAATTTTTCCGGCATTACTGCGGATTTTTTCGGGACATGGACTACGACACCGTAAGCTGGGAATGTACGGCCGGCGCCGTCATGCCCGGTTCCGGGGCCTTGGGCGGGCATATTGAGGGGGTCATCAAAACCCGGCGGGACTTTGACAGCTACCCCTGGGATGAAATACCGGACCAGTATTTTAAGCGTTACCGCGATTATTTCCGGGCCCTGGGCGAAACCCTGCCACCAGGCATGAAGGGCATAGGCGGCGTGGGCAACGGGATCTTTGAGTGCGTCCAGGACATTACGGGCTTTGAGGCGCTCTGCTATATCAAAGCCGACGACGAGGAACTCTACCGCGATCTTTTTAACGCGGTGGGCCTCATGCTGCTCCGTATTTGGGAGCGCTTCCTGAAGGAATTTGGCGATCTGTTCTGCGTCTGCCGCATAGGCGACGACATGGGTTACCGTTCCAACACGCTCCTCAGCGCCGACGACCTGCGGGACCACGTCATTCCCCGCTACAAGCCGATAATCGGCCTTATCCACCAGGCGGGGAAGCCCTTCCTGCTCCACTCCTGCGGCTGCATCTTCAACATCATGGACGATCTTATCGCCGCCGGAATCGACGCCAAACACTCCAACGAAGACGCCATCGCGCCCTACTCCCGCTGGATAGACAGCTACGGCCAGCGTATCGGCAACTTCGGCGGCCTGGACACCGACGCGCTCTGCCCCTCCAGCGGCGTCGACCTGGTT
>JAIRSD010000217.1 GCA_031255615.1 Treponema sp.
TTGCTTCGCAAAACCCCCAGCCCCAAAAATGGCAGGATGCCATTTTTGGGGCTGCGCAAGGGATAGGAGGGGTGCGGAGCAGCCACGCCGCAGGCGGGGCCGGAGCGATAGCGGAGCCCCGCATAGCCCGGTCCCCGGCGAAGCCGGGGATGCGCCCATACATTCGACATGCGGAGTCTGCCAGACCGGGAATCGCCGCGTTAAGCCCCCCTTGCCCTGCCCCTACCCATCCGATAATATTTATCTTATTGATGAAACATAAAGCGGCCAAAGCCGGATTTTTCATGGTCCTTTGGATGACGGGCGGACTTTTCCCCCTCCGGGCCCAGGAGATCGTTACCGCCGAGCGTTACCTGGAGTCTGTCTCCGAGTTTTACGGCGGGGTGAGGGATTACGAGGCCCGGATCGGAATCCGCGCGGACAATAGCGATATGCAGGGGAATTTGAGTTTTCTTTCTCCCTCTTTCCTGCGAATCGATTTTACGAGTCCGGCGGAACAGGTAATTGTCTTTAACGGGGAGCTTTTGACCGTGTACCTGCCGAGGCAGCGGGCGGTTTTAAGCCAAAATATTACTCCCTCCCGCCGGACCGGGGCATCCGGCGCTTCTCTGGCCAGCGCCCAGGGGCTCATCCTGCTGCGGCGCAATTATATCCCCAGTTTTGTCAGCGGCCCCGCCCCCATTCCTCTGGAAGAAGGGTCGAGGGAGCAGGTGGTAAAGCTCCGCCTTGCCCGGCGGTCCATTTCCGAAGGTTTCCGGGAAATTATCCTGAGCGTGAATCCGGACACCCTCCTTATCCGCCGCATTGAGGGCCTGACGATCACGGGGGGGCGGATTCGGTTCGACTTTATCGATGTCAAGACCAACCAGGGAATTCCCGAGGGGCGTTTCATCTACGATTCTCCGGCCTCGGCAAACCTTTATAATAATTTTTTATTCCGAGACAACGAATAGGAGAGGGCGCATGGATTCCCTAGGTGAAAAATTACGCAAGGCGAGGGAGGAAAAGGACCGCAGCCTGGATCAGGTAAGCCGGGATACCCTTATCGCCGTCCGCTACATTCAGGCCCTGGAGGAGGAGGACTTTTCCGGTTTCCCCGGGGAGCCTTATCTTTTGGGATTCCTGCGAAACTACAGCGAGTACCTGGGGCTGGACGTGCAGGAGCAGCTTTCCCGCTACCGGGCCATAAAGATTCAGGAACAGCCTATCCCCATGGAACAACTGCTCCGTTCCCCGGTTCCGGTAAAAAAAATAGTCCTGGGCGTCCTCATCCCCCTTTTGGTTCTGGGCCTGGGGGGGGGCGGCTACTATCTGTATACCCACCGGCCCGTCAAGGAACGCGCCGTCTCCCCGGAAGTCAGGCAGGCGGCGGAGTACCGGATGGACGCCGGCCCCCTGGAACGGCGTTTTTACACGGGGGATTCTATCGTCGTCCCCATGGGGGCGGATTCGTATAAACTGACCCTTTCCCATCTGGGAGAGGCGGTCGCCATCATGACTCCCCTGGGGCCTTTGACGCTGGACCTGGGCCAGGAAGCGCCCCTGGACCTCAACGATGACGGGATCGTGGAACTGCGCGTTGCCGTGGCGGATTTTGCCAAGAACAACGCCGCCGCGGGGGTCTTGCTGCGATTCGAATCCCCCCCCAGCGTCCCCCAGGAGGAGGCCCCGATCCCGGCGAATACGGCCCTTGCCGCGTCAACGGTGATTTTCAGTTCCCCCAGCGTGTATCCCTTTACGGTGCAACTGAATTTCCAGGGTTACTGTATGTTCCGCTGGGAGGTTCTTTTTGAGCGGGATCGCCGGGATCGGAACGAGCGGTACTTTCAAAGGGGGGAGGAACTCAATATCCAGGCCCAAAACGGCGTGCGTATTGGGGCCTCCAACGCCCAGGTGGCAAAACTTCAGATAATCGGCGGGGGGCGGACCATACCGGTAGACCTGGGAGGCGCCGGGGAAGTGGTGGCGGCGGACATACGCTGGGTCAGGGACGAGGAAAACCGCTACCACATGGTCATGGCCCGGCTGGAATAGTCCCGGTGGCCAGCTATTTTCTGGATCCCTTCGGCTGCGCGAAGAATCAGGTCGATGCGGAAACCATGATGGCCCTGCTGGCCGCCGCCGGCTGGTCCGCCGCCGGAACACCGGATGAAGCGGACCTGATCATCGTAAATTCCTGCGGATTTATTGAAAGCGCCAAGCGGGAGTCCATCAACGCGGTCCTGTCCTGGCGCCGGAGCTATCCCGAAAAAAAGATCCTCCTTGCCGGCTGCCTGGCCCAGCGTTACGCCGGAGAACTGGCCCGGATCATGCCGGAGGCGGACGCTTTCTTCGGGAACACCGGCCTTGGGGGTATCGCGGCGGCGGCTTCCGCCCTGTTTCCCGGCATCCCCCGGGGGGAGGAACCCCTCCCCGCCCCCGGGGGCCGGCCCCTCCTCTCCCTCCCCGGTTCCGCCTATGTAAAGATCAGCGAAGGCTGCGATAACCGGTGCAGCTTCTGCTCCATCCCCCTGATCCGGGGCCCCTTGAGGAGCCGCTCCATCCCGGACATAGGCGGCGAATGCCGCTCCCTTTTGGGCCGGGGAGTCCGGGAATTCAATATTATCGGCCAGGATATCGCATCCTTTGGCCGGGACCGGCCCGGAGAGGGGGATCTCCCCGCCCTGCTGGAGGCCCTGGCCGCCCTGCCGGGGGAGTTCTGGGTCAGGCTTCTGTACCTCCACCCCGATCACTTCCCCCCCGCCATTCTGGATATCATAGAGGGGGATTCCCGGTTCCTCCCCTATTTCGACATTCCCTTCCAGCACGCCTCCGGGCCCTTGCTGCGGGCCATGAAACGCCGGGGAGACGGGGAAAGCTACCTGGATCTTGTCGGGAAAATCCGCTCCCGCCTGCCGGACGCGGTCATCCGCTCCACCTTTCTTACCGGCTTTCCCGGCGAGACGGAAGATGATTTTCAGCGGCTCCTGGATTTTCAAGAACGGGCCGCCATGGACTGGATGGGCTGTTTTACCTTTTCCAGGGAGGAGGACACCCCCGCTTATGCCATGAAAAAACGGGTGCCCAAGCGGGTGGCGGCGGAGCGGAAACGTATATTGGAGGAACGGCAGGAAAAAATCAGCGGGGAACGGATGGAACGATACCTGGGCCGGGAACTGGAGATCTTGATCGAAGAAAAGTTTGAAAGCCCCGGAGAAGATCCGCCGCCGGGGCTGTACCTGGGGCGGGCCTATTGCCAGGCCCCGGAGGTGGACGGGGCGGTTCTGGTCTCCTGCGAAGAAACTCTGGGCCCCGGAACCCTGGTTCGCTGTAGGGTAACGGGCAGGGCAGGGGTCGATCTTGAAGCCCGTGTTGTTAAGAGTTAAGTTTTTATTATGCGTTTTTTGATTTTTCCCTTCCTGCTCTGCACCGTTTGGCTGAGGGCTCTGGAATTCGGGGAAACCCACGCGGATCTTGTCTTCAAACCTGAATATCATCGTAGTTTCGGCTATTGCCAGGAATTTGCCCTTTCGGGGGAACAAATTATTGAGAATTCCTATACCGTCCAGGGGGGGATTGCCCTGGGCCAAACGGGATCGGAATTCGATATCGACCTGTATCTGGGGGGCGCCTACCTGTTTCCCCTGCCCTTCAACCTAAGTATCCGGCTTTTATACATCTATAACGCCATTCCCGCGTATACCTACCAAACCAATACCCTTTTTCCCTTCCTTTCCCTTCGGAGAAAATGGGGGGGCCTGGATCTTGGGACCGCCTTCCGTTTTACCAGATTTGATTCAGCCCCTTCCGCTATCTTTGAACCCATTTTCAGCATCCGGCTTTTTCTCGATATTCTCACCCTAAACCGGATTAAACTTTTGATGGGGCTTGGCAACTTTTCTCCCTTCCATGTGGGCAACCTGGGGGCCTATTACCTTTTTTTTGAAAGCAGAATCGATATGCAGGGATCCCGGCCCGTCAGGGCATTAAGGGAAATCTGGCGGGACGGCCCTCTTGTTTCCCTCATCAGCGGCCTTGAACTGTACCAGACCGGCGGTATGGCGCTTGCTTCGACATTTCAGGGCCTTGCCCTGCGCTGGGGGCTTGGTTTTTCATGGTAAGAATCCGCCGGAGGGCTGCGACGGCCGGTCTGTGCTGCTGCATCCTGCTTGCCCTCGCCGGGTGCAGGATTGACCCCCTTGGCTTTTTTGTTACCACCGATTACAGCAAACGATTCAAAGAACGGGACAACTTCCGTTTCCTGGGGGAGGCGGAACTTAAACCCTCCTTTTCCGCCCCCTATGCGTTCATCGTCCTCTCCGATACCCATATCGAGAGGGGGAACGCCCACGGGCTGGAACGTATTAAGGATGCCGCCGCCGCGGCGGGGGCCGCGTTTGTGGTGGTTACCGGCGATATTACCCAAAAAGGCCGGCGGCGGGATCTGGAAAAATTTCTGGAAATCGCTGAATCCCTGCGGACCCTTTCGATACCCCTGTACCCGGTAATTGGAAACCACGATATTTATTCCGGCGGCTGGTCCCACTGGCGGGATCTCATTGGTTCCGCGACCTACGCGGTGGAAAGCCCGGATACTACCCTTATCGTGCTGGATTCCGCCAACGCCAACTTTGGCCGGGACCAGTTGAACTGGCTGGAAGATCGGCTGGGGAGGGCCGGAAAGATCGCCTTCGTCTTTACCCACGCCAATCTTTTTACCGAAACACTGGGCGACCGCGAAGTTGTTACCGATACCAGGGAGCGGGCCCGGATGCTGGCCATGCTCCAGGGCCGCTGCGGCGCGATGTTCTCCGGCCATGCCCATCGCAGGATCATCCGGGAGGCCGGAGGGGTGCAATACATCACCCTGGAGAGTTTTTTGGATCATTCAACCTATTGCCTGGGGCGGGTGGATGCTAACGGAAACTTCTCCTGGGAATTCAGGAAACTGTAGCCATGGACCAGGGAATTCAAGACGCGGGCGGGAATATGCCCCCCTACCTGGAAATTCTAAACGAGGAACAGCGGGAAGCGGTGTTCCACTGGGGGCGGCCCCTCCTGATTCTGGCGGGGGCGGGCTCGGGGAAAACCAGAGTGATCACCACGAAAATCGCCTACCTTATCCGGGAGAAGGGCCTGGATCCCCGGTCTATACTGGCGGTTACTTTTACCAACAAGGCGGCCCGGGAAATGGCTGGCCGGGCCCGGCTCATTGATGAACGGGCGGGGGACGCGATGATGCGGACCTTCCACTCCTTTGGCGCCTGGTTTCTGCGGCGGAACGGCGGCCTGGCGGGGCTGGACAGTTCCTTCGTGATCTACGACGACGATGATTCCCTGTCCCTGCTTTCTACCCTTGTGGAAG
Organism: Treponema sp.; assembly: GCA_031255615.1. The sequence continues at coordinate 5,345 of JAIRSD010000217.1, forward strand.
ACAGCTCCAAGGCGGAGCTGCGGCAGATCGCCGCCGACATCGCCCGGGCCAAGGATTATTTTTTCTCCCCCGACAGCCCCGGCCTGGAGCTTGTCGATCACCAGCCGAAGTTCAGGAAGATCTACGCCCAGTACGAGGAACGGTTAAAGTCCATCGGTAATGTGGATTTTGGGGATCTGATAAAAAAGACCGTGGAGATTCTGCGGGATAACCCATCCACGGCGGCCCGGATTCAGGACCGATTCCGGGTGATTCTGGTGGATGAGTACCAGGATGCCAATATCGCCCAGTTTGCCCTGCTCAAGGAACTGGCGGGCCCCTCCACCTATATCTGCGTTGTCGGGGACGATGATCAGTCGATTTACCGTTTCCGGGGCGCGGAGGTCCGAAACATCCTGGAATTTCCCGAGCGTTTTCAGGGGGCCGACATTGTCAGGCTGCCCCGGAATTACCGGTCCACCGCGGCGATACTAAAAACCGCCGAATCGGTGGTGGCCCGGAACCAGTCCCGTCTGGGCAAAAAACTGATAGCCCAGCGGAGCGGAGGCAAAAAACCGGTCCTCAGCTTCCTGCCCGATCAGGATGAGGAGGCCGCTTTTTGCGCCGCCCTTATCGAAGGATCCAGATCGGGAAAGGACCTGGTCCGCTGGTCCGACTGGGCGATCCTCTACCGGACCAATGCCCAGTCCCTGGGCTTTGAGACCGAATTTCTTCACCGGGGCATCCCCTACCGGATAGTGGGGTCCCTGAAGTTCTATGAACGGGAGGAGATCAAAGACGCCCTGGCCTTGCTTTCCCTGCTGGTGAATCCCCGGGACGAAATTGCCTTCCGCCGAGTAGTGAACAAACCCGCCCGGGGTCTGGGAAAGGCGGCGGTGGATCGTATTGTCGAGGAAGCGGCAACGGTCTCCGCCGCGGCGGAGAATCCGGGCGATCTGGAAGCCGCGGCCCGGAGACTGCTGCCGGTCCTGGCCTCCCGGGCCCGCAAGGGGATGGAAATATTCCTCTCCCTCATGTCGGAAGGGCGGGCCCTTCTTTCCGCAGACCCCCTGGACGCCGCTTTCCTATCCCAGGCGGAAGGCCGGGGGGGCGGAGAATCCCGGAACGAACTGCGGGGGGCGGAGGGCCTTTCCGTGCTGGTGGTAAACCTGGTTAAGGATTCCGGCCTGGCCGATTACCACCGGTACCACGACGAGGCTGGGGCGGTCCAGCGGCTTAACAACCTCCAGGAGTTGGCCAACGCCGCCAGCGAGTATCCCCCCGGTATGGAGGGGCTTCTGCTGTTCCTTGAAAACATCGAACTGGATCGTTCCCTGGAGGAGGCGCCGAAAAAAGAGGACAACGAAAGCCAAGTTACCCTCATTACCTTCCACAACACCACGGGCCTGGAATTCCGGCGGGTTATTATGACCGGCCTTGAACAGGGCATTTTTCCCCGGGACAGCAAGGAGGGGGAGGATCTGGAGGAGGAACGGCGGCTGTTCTATGTGGGCGCGACGCGGGCCATGGACGAGCTTTACCTCACTTCCTGCGCCCGCCGCCGTCTCTACGGCCGCACCCAAAGCGTCGAACCAAGCCTTTTCCTTCGGGAGATTGATCCTTCGGTCCTGCGGATCCTGGGGGCCCCTTCCTACGCTTTCCGGGTTCCCGCCGGAAACCGGGATTCCGGCGGCGCTTCGGAAACGGGAGGCTGGCGGCGGGGGGACCGGGTTTACCACGACGATTATGGCTACGGCGGGGTTACCGCCGTTAGGGAAAGCGGAGAGGGGCCGGTGGTGGAGCTTCTTTTTGAAAGCGGCAAGACTCTGCGTGTCCTCGGATCTTCTCCGGGCCGGTCCATCGTAAAAATTGGGAAGGATTACTGATGGTTCCGCTGCCTGTGGTGCTGCGGGCCCGGGGGTTCAGACTCTACACCCAGGGCGGAGGCCGCCTGGTAGATCTTTGGCAGGCAGGGGGCCGGGCTGTCCTGGGTCATAACCCCGCCGGCGTTCTCCGGGACCTTAAGAACTATGCCAACCGGGGCCTTTTCGCCCCCCTGCCCCACAGCCTGGAACGGCGTCTCGCCAAGGGCCTTGCCCGGCTCCTTCCCGGCAGGGTCTTTCGGTTTTATCCCGACCAGCCTTCCCTGTGTTCCGCCCTGGGGACGGCGGGATTCTCACGGGGGCCCTTCCCCGATCCCGCCTTCATCGGAGCAAAGCCGGAACCGGCGGAAAACTCCTTCCCCGGCCCCTCCCGGACCGGCCCGGTTCCCGCCGCAAAGCCGGCGGCCCGCCGGGGGCCGGAACTTTGGCGGCCCTTCCTGGAAGATGCCGTGAATCCCCCGGATTTTCGGACTCTCCCCATCCTGGTCCCCCTGCTCCCCTGGCCCCTGGCCCCCTGGGTCCTGGCTCTGGACCCGGCGCTGGAAAGCCGATTCCCCCCCCCGGCCCCGATTCCGCCGGTCCTTCTCGCCGCCGCGGCCCGCGCCCTGTACGATCTTATCGCCGCCGGCCCCCAGGGGGGCCGGCCGGTTTACCCCCGGATCAATCAGGCTGTCTACCGGAATTCCCCCGGCGCGGCAAAGCCCTGGCGCCGCCGGGGCATCTACCTGATCTGCCATCCCCTTCAATCCCAGGCCGGGGGCGGAGACCCCTCCCCGGTCCTTCCGGCCCCCGCCGAATCCCCCGGCTGGGAATCTCTTTTCCTCCGTTTCCTGGAGGGGGGCTTCCTGATCCCCCCCGACCCCGGCGAGCCGCTGATCCTTCCGGTGGTCCTTTCCCCGGGGGAGGAGGCCAAACTGGCGGCCCTGCTGAGGGAAACCGGCGGCCATTCACCGTGATTCCCCGGATTCTTCGCCCCCCTTTTCCCGTTCATGGTCCGCCGCCTTTTTTATCATTGCCTTGACAACGATCAGCACCTCATCGGGCAGCGTCTGGAGATCGTCAAGCACATCCCTAAATTCCATGTAAGACGAAATATCTACGCCATGGTGGACTCTTTTACCGGTAACTAAATATTCGACAGAAACCCCCAGGGCCGATGCGATCTTTACCGCGGCGTCCGCAGGAGGCATTGACTGCTGACTGCCAAGGTACATATCCAGAGCCCGCTTTTTAATTCCTGCCTTGGCCGCAAATTCCTTTTGACTCAAACACGCATACTCAATCTCAAAACGCAGCCTGTCGGCAAAACTCCTCATACCTCCATAATTATCAAGATCAGGGTACGAAAAACTTGACAATATCTTTATTACGTTATAAAATACCAAATTAGCGTAATTACGCTAATTCATTCTGTTTTGCCGAGGTGTATGTATGAAAAAGCATGTGCTGTTTTGGGGGATCCTTGGTCTGGTCGCCGTCATGGCCTTTGCGGGCTGCCAGCAGGATCCCGGCGGCGGCAACGAGACGCCCCCGCCCCAGGAGAATCCGAAGAGCCAGGACCCGCCGATAAACGAGGATCCGCCCCCGCCGCCGCCCGTTACAACGGGGACTTTGACCCTCAACAACGCGGCCCGTGATGAATCGACCATCCTTTCGGTAAAAATTTTTGAGGGATTGGCGCCGGAGGGCGTCCCCGTGGTAACCAATAGCGCCCCGATCCGGGTGAACGACTATAAATCCTGGGACCTTGAACCCATGGCCTATTATATTCAGATATCCGATAACCACGGTTGGGAGCCGGGCCGTGCCGTAAATATTAGAAAAGGCGAAACTTCCCATGTGAACTATGACGGCTTTGAGTTGAAATAACAGGATTGTTCAGAACAGCCATTGGACTTGTTCAATGAGCCTCCTCGCCCTAAAGGCCGGGCTATGAGGCCCCGCTGCGAATAACCCGGTTGGTTATTGAACAAGTCTTGTGAAAACGTGGGTTTTCCGGGGGAATCCACGTTTTTCTTTGTTTTAATCGGCGCCGAATGTCGAGTCCCCTTTGGGCCAGGGTTCGCTCCGGCCCCAATTCCGCGCCCCGCCGCCCTTGCATTTCAATTCTTCCCTAACGATACTTAAAGATATGGATACCGGCGAGATCATTGTTGCCCTGAGCCGCCTTATCACGGGAGGGGTGGCGGCTTTTTTCGCCATTATGCTCTGGTCCAGGATTCGGGACATTGCCTGGATGCTGATGGGGGGCGGCATGATCGCCTTTTACGGCGAAAGCCTCTACGGAGTCCTCCATATCTTTGGCATCTCCGTCCCCATTCTCGAATCCGCTCCGCTGGCCGCCATGGTCCTGTCCAATATACCGGTCCTTTTCTTTACCGCCGCCTTCCTGGTGATGGTGATCCGATCTTATCGAAACCGCTAAATCCGGGGGGGGCTTCGCGTCCCTGAAATCCCGGCCCTGCCTTTTTTCATGGAGGAAACTATGAAAGCAATTATGCTTGGCGCAATTTTTTTCGCGGCGGCCCTGGCCGCTGTCATGCCCGCGGGCCTTGACTGGGGGGGCGATGTCCTGGTCTTTCTCCGGGGCGCCCTGCCGGTGGCCGCAATCCTTATCGGCCTGGTCGCCCTGCTCATCGGTATCGCCGATTTACGGGACAAGGCCGTCGCCAGGAAAGAAAGCGCCGAAGAAAAGGCTTAGGCCCGGCAGCCGCGGGCCGTGGGGCCCTAAACCCCTCCACCAATGACCCGCTCCGCGCCGGACAGGTCCCGGTAAATTTGTATGTCCCCGAATCCGCGGCCCGCAAGTTCGGCGGCGACGGCTTTTATTTGCCGGGGATCCGCCTCCAAAAGGAGGCGGCCTCCGGGGTGCAGACGCTCCGGCGCACCGGCGATGATGCGGCGGATAAGGAGGAGGCCGTCCGGTCCGCCGTCCAGGGCCAGCCGGGGTTCCCGCCTCACCTCGACGGGGAGGCCGGGGATGGCCCCGGTTTCAACGTAGGGGGGGTTGGCGGTGATCAAATGAAAGCGGCCGGGGATCCGGTCAAAAAGGTCGCTGAGGACGAAGGCGACGGCAGCGGGCCCCAAGAGCCGTTCTGCGTTGCGGCGGGCGGTTTCCAGGGCTTCCGGGGAGATGTCGGCGGCGACGACCTCCAGGTCCGGGGCTTCGTGTTTCAGGGCCGCGGCCACGGCCCCCGATCCGGTGCAGAGGTCCAGCAGGCGGCGTTTTTTTTTCAGCCCGGCATTGCCCCCGGCTGCTGTGGGGGGGCGTTGCGGGGGGCCACCAGGGAGGGACGGTCCGGCCCCCCGCTGGGGGGGTAGGGCGGGACCTTGGCCCGCCCGGAGGGGGGGGCTCCCCCCTTCCTGATTCAGGCAGTCCAGCGCCGCTTCCACCAGAGTCTCCGTGTCGGGACGGGGGACCAGGACCGCGGGGTTCACAAGAAAGTCCAGGCCCCGGAATTCCTTGCGGCCCAGGATGTAGGCCGCGCAGTCCCCGGCCAGACGGCGGTCCAGCATGCTGTTGAGGCGGTCTTCGGCATCGGCGGGGAGGGGCTGGGGGTAGGCGAGGAGCAGGCGGGCCCGGTCGAGGCCCAGGGCCTCCCCCAGGAGCAGGGATGCGTCCAGGACGGGGCTGTCGATGCCGGCCTCTTTAAGCCGCGCCGCGGCCCGGGCCAGGGCCTGCTGAACGGTCACGGGGTTGGGGCGGGAACTAGGACGCGGTGGCCCGCAGCAGTTCTTCCCGGGCGGAGAGTTTGAGGCTGTCGAAGAGTTCCGCCACGTCCCCCTGCATGATCAGGTCCAGCTTGTAGAGGGTCAGGTTGATGCGGTGGTCGGTAAGGCGGTTCTGGGGGAAGTTGTAGGTCCGAATCCGCTCGGACCGGTCGCCGCTGCCGACCTGGTTTTTCCGGGCCTCCGCCCGTTCGCTGGCGGCCTTGGCCTCCTCCAGTTCGTAGATCCGGGCCCGGAGTATCCGCATGGCCTTGGCCTTGTTTTTGATTTGGCTTTTTTCGTCCTGGCAGTGGACGGTAACGCCGGTGGGCAGGTGGGTGATGCGGACTGCGGAGTCCGTGGTGTTGACGCACTGGCCTCCGGGGCCGCCGGCCCGCATAACGTCGATCCGCAGGTCCTCCGGGCGGATGTTGACCTCCGTCTCGTCCGCCTCGGGAAGGACCGCCACGGTCACGGCGGAGGTGTGGATCCGGCCGGAGGCTTCGGTGGCGGGGACCCGCTGGACCCGGTGGACCCCGGATTCGTAGCGGAAGTTCTCGTAGACGCTGCCCCCGCCGATGGAAAAGATAATCTCCTTAAGCCCCCCCAGTTCGGTCTCGTTGGAACTCATGATCTCGAATTTCCAGCCCCTGGTTTCAGCGAAACGGGAGTACATGCGGAACAGGTCCGCCGCGAACAGGGCCGCCTCGTCCCCCCCGGCGCCGGCCCGAATTTCCATGATGATGTTCTTTTCGTCCAGCGGGTCCCGGGGGATAAGGAGGAATTTCAGCCGGTCCTCCGCGTCAGTGATGCGGTTTTCCAGCTCCCTCAGTTCTTCCTTCGCCAGCTCCCGCATATCCGGGTCCCTCTCTTCCGCCGCCAGGACCCGCGCGTCCCGGGCCTGCCCGGAAAGACCGTCGATTTCCTCCTGGGCCGCGGCGATGGCGCTGAGATGGGAATATTCCTTCATCAGATCCCGGTACTTGTTCTGGTTCTTCACCAGTTCCGGGTCCTGGATAAGCGTCCCGAGCTCTTTGTAGCGTTCCAGCATGGACAGCAACCGTTCGTTCAATTTGCGCTCCTGGATTTACAATACCTTCATCATAGCGCGGGCCGGGGCTTTCCGCTAGTACGGGGACTCGCCGTCCCGTCGAAAACGTCGTTGCCAGGCGTATCGGGCCCCCTGCCGAGTCTCTTTTGGGCGCATCCCCGGCGCTTCGCGCCGGGGACCGGGCTATCCGGGGCTCCGGCTTCGCCTCCGGCCCCGCCTGCGGCGTGGCTGCTCCGCACCCCTCCTATCCCTTGCGCGGGCGCGGCTAACCAAAACGCCGCGCATGTTAGTTCAGCGTCGCTGCCGTTTCGCGCCTTCGGGGCTGTGCTCCGCGGCAAAACCCGCGGCCCCCTGGCGCACGGCCCCTACTTTTTCAGATTCGTTAGGGCTATACTATGCTATGATGTCCACCATAGCGGATATGGCGGAGAAAGCAAAAACTCTTTTTTTGGGGGCCCTGGACGGCATAGGGGCCCTGATAAACCGATGGGAGGATGCGCTCTGGTCCCGTCTCCGGGGGCCTCTTTTTTCCGGGACCCCCGGGAAACCGGGAGCATTGTCCTGGCTTAAGGGGAAGCTGGTTCCCCTGCTGGGCCTTCTCCTGCTTACCCTTCTTGCCGTCCTCCTGGTCCTGATCTTTGCCCGCGGCTCCGCCGGGTTGAAGGATCCTGAGATGCCGGCGGTGAATTTCGGCCCCACCCCCATTCCCTGGGAGGAGCTTTTTCTGCCGGAGGAGCCGGATTTTCTTCCCCCGGTGATTCTTGAACGGGAACAGCGGGATTCCTGGACCGCGGAAGACGCGGAGCCCTTTTGGTACAATCCGCTGAAAGACGGCGAGGAGGAATGGCGGGAACAGGTGGAAAAGACGGTGGATGAATTTTTGGAGCGTATCCCGTGACGGATCCCGTGCATACCTCTTTTCTTGCCGGTTTTTTCCGGCGCCGGGGCGGCCTTTTGCTCCTTTTGCCGGTTTTCCTCTCCCTCTCCCGCTGCGGAACCGCCCCCGATGATGCCGGGACTCCGCCCGTATGGGACGGGAGTCCGCCGGCCTGGGAGCTGAACCCGCCGGTTCAGGAAGTTCCGGGGGACCCTCCGCCGGGAATCGCCGGGCTCGGCGTTGAAGAAAGGGAGATCCCCGATGAAATTTCCGCCACGGTCTTGCCGCCGGAAGCCCCGGAACCGGCGGAGGCCGGTGAATTCGCCGCCGCCGAAGCGGCGGCGCTGCCCCCTGAGCTTTTCCGGGACATGGAGGAGGATTGGGAACTCCCCGAAGCCTCCCCCCTTGAGCTTGCCGAATCCGTTGAGGAACCCCGGCCCCCGCCGGAGCCGCCCCTGGCGGCCCTTCCCGAACCCCTGGCCCCGATCTTCGCCGATCCCGTACCGGTCCCTGAAAGCCCCGAAACCGGCGGGGATGAACCAGAAACCGTCCCTGAGGCCCCGGAACCTGTCCAGCGGGAAGCTGAGCCGCTGCCCGCTATTCAGGAGGACCAGGAGGTTCCGGCGCAGAGCCCGGAGCAGGCCGCCCCCCCTCCGCCGGTTCCTCCCCTCCCCCCGCCCTACATCCGCCCGGCGGAGGAATACGAGGCTCCCCCGGTTCGGGAAGCCCCCGCCCCGTCCCGCATCCCCGATCCCCCCGCCCGCCGGGAAGAAATTCCCGAACCGCGGATCGTTTATTCCCGGGTGGTCCGGGCCGTGGTGGGGCAGTTGGTGGAAGTACCGTTCCAGGGGACCGGCTGGGTGTACCTGGGGGAACTGGGCTCCCGGCCGGGGATTGTCTACGGTTCCCGGCGGCTTGATCCTGAGGGCCAGAGTTTTATCTTCCGCACCGAGGCTCCGGGAACCTACGGCTTGCGATTCTACAAGCAGGATTTTATCCGAGATTATATTCTCAACGATTTTGTTCAAGTTGTGGTGGGGGAACCGCCGGAAGCCGCGGCCCTAGGCTGGTTTAACCCCGCCGTCGATAGGGGCCGGGCGGTGGCGGAACCCCGTTGGCCCAGCCCCGGCGGGGAGGACGACGCCCCCGGCGGGAATTCCGGGGCCGGAATCCGGGGGGCCGAGGATTCAAGGACGGGCCGGGGAGTCCTGGATGCGGTTCTCCCGGAGCGGATCGAGGCCGCCGCGCCGTCAACCGGCAGCCCGGCGGCGACGGATCCTCCGCCGGACGGGGGGGAAGCCCCGGAAGGCGG
>JAIRSD010000219.1 GCA_031255615.1 Treponema sp.
CTTCAGTTTCTGAACAACAACCGCTTAAATAAAGAAGAAAAACATGGGTTTCCTCAGGAAACCCATGTTTTTCGCAAGACTTGTTCAATAACCAACCGGGTTATTGAACAAGTCCATTATATACCAGATGCTTGCGGCGACAACGCCGGCAATCATGATTGGAAGAATAAACATTGTCGTAAATAGATGCCTGCCGCCTTCCACCGCCCGGCGGTTTAAGAGCCACGCGGTAAATAAACCTATCAGGAGATTTATCATTACACATACAAGCGCAAACTGGATTGTCCATGAAACCGAATCCCGGAAAAATTCGTCCTTCAATACGTCTAAGTAATTCTTGAGCCCCATAAAGACGATTGGTTCATTGGGCCGGAGAAAATAATATCGTGTAAAGCTAAGGCTTAGACCAATCAGTATCGGCGCTACCATCAAAACAAGGATAGCCAGCACCGCGGGGCCTACGAAGACGATACAGGGCGCCAATTGGGAATTTTTCATCTTTTTCTGATGGGCGTTCATGCGCGGTCCTCCAATAAATATCGCCAAATGCTATTTTCCGATGTATTTACTACATCATAGCTGTAGTAAATATCTTCTAAATTTATGGTAATATGGGAATTTGCGGGCTGTCAACAAAATATTTTAATTATTTTCATGGCCGGCGGCGGAAATTTCCGGCAATTCCCTTGACTTCCTACAAAATATTGGCTAAGATACCAATATTTGCTACACTAAAGCTGTAGCAATAGCTAATATCCAGGAGATGAGGATGCAGTGTTATCAACCGGGTTACCCCCGTCCCCAGTTTGTACGGGACAAGGATTCGTGGAAACTATTGGACGGAACATGGGACTTCGCCTTTGACGATGCCAACGAGGGCCGGGGCGGGGAATGGTTCCGTTCCTTCCCCAAAGGAAGGAAAATTACCGTCCCCTTTGCCTTCGAGTACCCCGCCAGCGGTATTGGAGACAAGAGCCGCCGCGATGTGGTCTGGTACCAGCGGAACGCGGAACTTGCCAAAACCCAGGACAAACGGACCTTCCTTCATTTTGAGGGCAGCGATTACCTTACCCAGGTCTGGGTAAACGGCGCCTTTGTCGGGGAACACGCCGGCGGCTGCTCCCGGTTCTCCTTTGACATTACCGGCCAGGCCGCGAGGGGGGACAACCGGATCACCGTCCGGGTGGAAGATTCCTTCGACACCAGCCAGCCCCGGGGGAAACAGCGCTGGGAGGACGAGGACTTCGGCTGTTGGTATCTCCAGACCACCGGCATTTGGAAAAGCGTCTGGATCGAGGAGGTCCCGGAAATCCGTATCGCCGGGCTAAAGATGACCCCGGTCCTTGCAAAGGGGATCCTGGAAATCGAGGCGGAAATCGTCAACCCCCGGAAAAACCTGAGTTTTGAGGCATCGATAAGTTTCCGGGGAAAGGCCGCCGCCGCCGTCGCGATCCCGGCGGCAAAGGAACGGCTCCGCCTTACGGCGGATCTCAACAATACCGCCCTTGGGGAATGGGGCATACGGCCCTGGTCCCCCGAACAGCCGGATCTCTACGACGTTAGCTTTCGGCTCATAGAGGAAGGCAGGACCGTCGATCAGGTCCTCTCCTATTTCGGCATGAGGGATATACGAATCCAGGGAACTTCGGTGCTGCTGAACGGAAGCCCCCTCTACCAGCGGCTTATCCTGGACCAGGGCTACTGGAAAGAATCGGGCCTCACCCCTCCCGGCGAACAGGCCCTTATCGACGACATCGACAGGGTCATGGCCGCGGGCTACAACGGGGTGCGGAAACACCAGAAAATCGAGGACGAGCGTTTTCTCTATTGGGCGGACCTGCGGGGCCTTTTGGTGTGGAGCGAAATGGCCGCAACCTACGAGTTCAGCGGCAGGGCCCAGGAAAATTTTACCCGGGAATGGATGGAAATTCTCAGGCAGAATTACAACCACCCTTCGATCATCACCTGGACGCCCTTCAACGAATCCTGGGGAGTGCCGGGCATATCGATCGCAGAACCCCAGCAGCATTTTACCGAGGCGATCTATTACCTGACCAAGGCCTACGACCCTTACCGGCCGGTGGTCTGCAATGACGGCTGGGAACATACGGTGTCGGATATCATCACCCTCCACGACTACGAGGAGGCGGGGGACGATCTGTTTGGCCGCTACAGGGATCTGGACGCGATTCTGAAAAACGAAGTCCCCCACAGCAAAAGCCGCTTTGCCTTTGCCCAGGGTTACGGATATGCCGGCCAGCCGGTGCTTATCACCGAATTTGGGGGCATCTCCTTCAGCAACCGGGGAGAAGGCTGGGGCTACGGGAACAAGGTCAATTCCCCGGAGGAGTACGTCAAACGCTTCGATTCCATTACCACGGCCATTAAAAAACTGGATGGCGTTTCCGGATTCTGCTATACTCAACTGTCCGATGTCCATTCAGAACTCAACGGCATCATGGACGCCGAGCGCCGCTTTAAGGTGGCCCCGGAGATACTTAAGGAAATAAATACCCGGAAGGTGGGCGTCATACATCAGTGAAAAACCGTATCGTTGTGGACTTGAACCAGATGGAACGGAGCGCGGCGATCTTTAAGGCCCTGGCTTCCCCTGTCCGGCTGGAGATGCTCAAGACCCTGATAGACAAACCGGCCAACATCAGCGAGCTGGCGAACCAGTTTTCCCTTCCCCTGTCTTCCGCGGCCCTCCATGTACGGGTGCTGGAGGAGGCGGGGCTTATCTTTATCCAGGAAAAAAGGGGAATCCGGGGCTCCCAAAAACTCTGCGCCATCTTTTTCGAGGACCTGTACCTTAACATGGCCCCCAGGAGAAACAACGAAACCCCCACCAGGGACGTGGTGTTCCGCATGCCCCTGGGCAATTACTTTGACTGCGCCGTCAGCCCCCCCTGCGGAATCGCCGGGCCCAAGGGCCCCATCGGCATTGACGACGCCAGCTCCACCTTTTACATCCCCGCCAGGACCCACGCCCAGCTTATCTGGTTTACCTCGGGGTACCTGGAATACCGCTTTGCCACCATGAACATTCAAAACAAGATCGTCAAAAGCCTGATTTTTTCGTTTGAAGCCTGTTCGGAGGCGGCGGGCTACAACAACGACTGGCCCAGCGATATTACGATCTGGATAAACGGCGAGGAATTGTACACCTTCCGCAGTTCCGGGGATTTCGGCGGCAAACGGGGCCTCTACACCCCTCCCTGGTGGCCCGATAACAGCTCCCAGTTTGGGGAGCTGCGCCACCTGGAAATCAACGAAGCCGGCAGCTTCGGCGACGGAATCAAGTGCTCGGACCTGGGACTGGCGGAGCTCTTGATTCCGGGCAGGGAATTCATCTCGTTTAAAATCGGCGTTAAAGAAGACGCCGACTATGCGGGGGGGATCAATCTTTTCGGCGAACATTTTGGAAACTACAGCCAGAATATCGAAATGGCGGCCAAACTGCAGCGTTAGCCCTTCGAGTGTCCCTTTTGGGCGCATTTTTGGCGCTCCGCGCCAAAAACCGGGCTATCCGCTCCAATTCCCCGGCCCCGGCGGGGCCGGGGAATTCCGCTTCTATCCCTTGCGCGGGCGTTCTCCCAAACGGAGTTTCGCTTCGCGAAACTCCGCGCAACCAAAACGCCCCGCGTTTTGGTTGCGCATCCATGCCATGTTTGAACCGGGGGTTTTGCGAAGCAAAACCCCCATGGTTTATTCGCGCCGGCCTCCTGCCGGTACGGCCTTCGCCTTCGCTGCGCCCAACACAAATTCCATCGGGTTATTGAACAAGCCCCATACCCTGCCTGCCCCGCATCACCGGACAAAAGCATCAACCGGGAACAAAAGAATGTTAATCACAAGGGCGCACGAAGGAACACGAAGGATTCGGAAAATTCAGTTTCCGAACAACAGCCGCTTAAAAACAAGGACTCATACTTTGAACCGGAACAGGCTCCGGGGTATGATACCAGACGCTTCGCCATAACCGCCCCTGCCCCCGCCCTTCCTCGCCTCGCGGTCAATTTCTTTCGCCCCGCGCATCCGGTCTTTTGGCCCGGCCCGCCGGCTCCGGAAATTGCGGCTGACGGGCAGCCGGACCCGCCGAATCGGGGCCTACCCCTTGCGGATGTAGAGCGGCAGGGAGGACAGCTCCTTATCGTCTATGTAGAGGGCGAAGTTTACCACCCCGGGGCTGCGGAAATGCAGATTGGATATGCTAAAGACCAGATGGGAGACGGTGGTGGCGTTGCCCACCCCCTTTACGTCCACGTTGCCGGTGATGGCGTCCATGCACATATCGCCGTTCAGATCCCGGGTCTCGATGCGGAAGATGTGGCGGGAAAACTCCCACAAGTCGAAACGCAGGCGGATCACCACGGAAAGCTGGGGATGGCTAAAGGGGAAACTCCGGGCGATGATGGTGTCGAAGGTCCCCACGATGGTAAGTTTACCGCCGTTTTCCTGGGCGAAATCACAAAAGGTAAAAAGTTCTATTTTCATGAAACCCTTCGCAGATATTTTTCCATAAACAACGCGAGGCGGCGCTCGTACTCCCCGTTGTCGGTATAGCAGGCAAGGCCGTGCTCCGCCCCCGGCACGGTGTAAAGATCCTTTTCCGCCGTGCAGGCGTCGAAAAGCCGGCCGCACATTTCGAAGGGGACAAAGGTGTCGGCTTCCCCATGGATGAACAGCGTGGGGATCCTCGATTTTTTTACCTGTTCCAGGACGGAGGCTTCCTCAAAACGGTAACCGGCCCTTTTTTCCGCAAGACGGCTTACGGCCCTGATAAGCGGCGGACAGGAAATATGGTATATCCGCTTAAGCTGCCAGGCCAGCTCCTCCATAACGGAACTGTAGCCGCAGTCGGCGATGACAAGGCGGATCTCCGGAGGAACCCTTTCCCCGGCGGCCATAAGCACTGTGGCGGCCCCCATGGAAATACCGTAAAGGACGATTGCCCCCTCTCCCCCCTCCCTCAGCAGCCCCGCCCAGCCCAGTATATCCCGGCGGTCGTGCCAGCCAAACCCGATATAGGATCCCCCGCTCAACCCGTGGCCCCGGGCCTCGGGAAGCAGAACGTTCATACCGAATTTCTCGTGGAAGATCCGGGCAAACACATCGAGCTGCCGGCCGTCCCCGCCGTAGCCGTGGGCCAGAATCGCCGTACCGGAAAAGGTCCGCCGCCCCGTCCCCCCCGCCGCGGGAGCGGCCAGATAGTAGGCGTGGAGCGGCAAACCGTCCTCCGCCGTCATCCAGCGATCCTCCAGAACCTGGCTGTACAGCCAGTTCGGCTCCCGTTGAACCGGCGGCCTGCGGGCCAGGACGACACGGTAAAAGTACCGGGGAAGCAGGAACACAGCCAGCCCGGCCAGACCCAGCGCCGCCGGCACGGCGATCAGCCAGCCGGTCATGCGAAACCCGCCGGGAAAACGACCGCCCGGCCTGCCGCCCCTTCCCGATACCCAGCGAAACCCCTGCCGCCCACATCTCCCCCGGACACACGACCCCCATTCCCGGCCCTCTCCCCCAGGCCCGGCATACAGCATAGCACCCTGCCAGTATACCACCTTTAACCGGTAAGAAAAACCCGGCCCTTCCCTCGATTCCGCGGCGATTCTTCAGCCGGGGAAAGCGGCATAGGCCCCAGGGAAAGATTCTTTAGGGCGCATCCCCGGCTCCGCCGGGGACCGGGCTATCCGCTCTAATTCCTCAACCCCTGCGGGGTTGAGGAATTCCGCTTCTATCCCTTGCGCGGGCGGAAGCCGCGCCGGACCGGCGCGGCTTCCGCCTTTGGAGGCGGCGCGCCGCCTCAAGGAATTTGCCCCCGGGCATGGAGTTTGCGCCCGGCGCAAACTCCGCATACCCAACCGTGAAGCGTTTTGGTTCAACTCAGCCGGGAACCGCCGCTTCTCCGTGCTTGCCTAGGGGGGCCCTTGCGGATACCATTGAACCATGAGCAATTTTGTCCACCTCCATGTCCATTCCGATTTTTCCCTCCAGGACGCCGCCGTCCCGGTAATGGACCTTTGCGACCGGGCGGAGGAGCTGGGGATGGAGTACCTGGCCCTGACGGACCACGGCAATATGTTTGGGGCCATGGAGTTTCTTCTGGCCTGCAAGGAAAACCGGCGGCATGAAAAGCGGGCAAAGCCCATCAAACCCATCATCGGCTGCGAGGTCTATGTGGCCCCCGGTTCCCGTTTTGAAAAGCGGGGTTCGGAGAGCGATAACAAGTACTTCCATCTCATCCTTCTGGCGGAAAACCGGGAGGGCTACTTTAACCTGGTCAAGCTCTGTTCCAAGGGCTATACCGACGGTTTTTACTACCGCCCCCGGGTGGATGAGGAGCTCCTGGTCCAGTACCACCAGGGAATCATCGCCCTTTCCGCCTGCGTTTCCGGTGAAATTCCCCGGCTTATCCAGGCGGGGAACCTGGCGGGGGCGGAGGCCAAGGCCCTGCGCTGCCGGGAAATCTTCGGGGAAGGAAATTTCTACCTGGAAATTCAGGATCACGGCATCCCCTCGGGGGGGCTGCGGGGGACGACCCTTTCCCAGCGGGACATTAACAGGGAACTGGCGGGGATCTCCGCCAAAACCGGCATCCCCCTGGTGGCCACCAACGACATCCACTACCTCAACAGGGCAGACGCGGCGGCCCACGACGTGCTGCTCTGCATCGGTACGGGGAAACTGCGGACCGATGAAAGGCGGAAAAGGTATCACGGGGATCAGTTCTACTTCAAAACCCCGGAGGAAATGGCCGCCCTTTTCCCCGAGTACCCGGAGGCGATAAGCAATACGCTGAAAATCGCGGAACGCTGCGCCCCCAACGTGCCGGAAATCAAGGTAAAGGAGCTGCCCCAGTACCTGCCGGACTTTGAAATACCCCCGGATTTCGCCGACGGAGACCAGTACCTTCGGCATTTAACCATGGAAGGGCTCGCCAAACGCTACGGCGGGATGCCGGATCAGGTGCTCAAACAGGCGGAATACGAACTGGACGTGATCATCAAAATGAATTTCACCGGCTACTTCCTCATCGTGGCGGACTTTATCAACTGGGCCAAGGACCGGGGCATCGCCGTGGGGCCGGGCCGGGGTTCCGGGGCGGGCTCCATCGTGGCCTACGCCCTGCGAATCACCGACATCGATCCCCTTGCATACGGCCTCCTCTTTGAGCGGTTCCTGAACCCGGAACGAATCTCCATGCCCGACTTCGACCTGGACTTCTGCAACGAGCGCCGGGAGGAGGTGATCCAGTATGTGACGGAAAAGTACGGCAAGGAACGGGTGGGGCAGATCATCACCTTCGGCACCCTGGGGGCCAAGCAGGTGATCAAGGATGTGGCCAGGGTGCTGGATATCAGCATCGCCGAATCCGAGATGATCACCAAACTTATCCCCAAGGACCCCAAGATCAAACTGGACAGGGCCATAAAAGAAGAGTCCCGGCTGGCGGATCTGGAAAAGGACCCCCGGTACACGGAACTTTTCAGCCTGGCCCGGAGACTGGAGGGCCTCAACCGCCATTCCAGCATCCACGCCGCCGGGGTGGTGATCGGTAAATCGGACCTGGTGAACTATGTGCCCCTCTACCGGGACCACAAGACCGGAGGGGTGGCGACCCAGTACACCATGGGCTTTCTGGAACAATGCGGCCTGGTAAAGATGGACTTCCTTGGCCTTAAAACCCTGGACCTTATCAAAAACACCGTCGATATCGTCCGCGGCCGGGGGGGGGACTACGCCGGATTCGACGTGGAAAAGGTGGACGAGTACGATCCCCCCACCTACGCCATGCTGGCGGAGGGACAGAACGAGGGGGTCTTCCAGTTTGAAAAAAGCTGGTGGAAGGAAATTCTGCGGAAGGCGAAACCGGCCAGCATTGGGGAGCTTACGGCCCTCAACAGCTTGGGGCGGCCGGGCCCCATAAAGTTCATCCCCCAGTTTATCGACTCCAAGTGGAATCCCCGGCTCATCAAGTACCCGGACCCGGTCCTGGAGGACGTGCTGAAGGAAACCTACGGGATCATTACCTACCAGGAACAGGTGATGCAGGTGGCCCGGATCATCGCCGGTTACAGCATGGGGCAGGCGGATCTGCTCCGCCGGGCCATGGGGAAAAAGAAAAAAGAGATTATCGACGCGGAAAAGGGGCCCTTCCTGGAGGGGGCCATGAAACAGGGCTATTCCCGGGAAAAGGCGGGGGAGATCTACGATATCCTGGTCCCCTTTGCGGATTACGGATTCAACAAAAGCCACGCCGCCGCCTATTCGCTGCTCTCCTTCCGCACCGCCTACCTAAAGGCCAACTTCCCCGCGGAGTTCATGGCCGCCAACCTTTCCAACGAAATCGGCAGCGCGGATAAGGACAAACTTCCCGAATACATCGAAGTGACCCGCCGCATGGGCATCCCCATCGATCCCCCGGATGTAAACCGGTCGGACCGGCTTTTTACCGTGGCGGAAGGCCGAGTCGTCTACGGCCTTAAAGCCATTAAGGGCATCGGCGATATTCCGGCGGAAGAAATCGTAAGATGCCGCCGGGACGGGCCCTACAAAAGTTTTATGGATTTTCTCAACCGGGTGGACATGAAGACCCTGGGAAAAAAGACCGTCGAACTGCTCATCCAGACCGGGGCCTTCGACACCCTGGGGCAAAACCGGGAAATTCTTCTGGGAAATATGGAAAGGGCGGTGGATTACGCCCAAAACATCAAGGACGAGGCTAAATACGGCCAGTCCGGCCTCTTTGACGACACGGGAGAAAAGGTCTACCCCGATTTTTCCTTCGACGTCTTCCCGGAGAACAGCAGGGAAGAAAAATTACGGATCGAAAAGGAACTGACCGGCTTCTACCTGTCCGGCCACCCCATGGACGACTGCCGGGAATCCTGGGAACGCCACGTCAGGCTGGACCTGGGGAACCTGGACAAGGCCGCCCCCGGACCCTGCGTGCTGATAGGGATCCTGAAGGGGACGCGGGCCATCACCAGTAAAAGCGGAAAAGCCATGGCCTTTGCGGCACTGGCGGACTTCCGGGGAGAGATAGACCTGGTCTTTTTTGAGGAAATATGGCTCCGCTGCCGGGATTCCCTGGAGGAAAACAGCATCCTCGCCCTTAAAGGAAGGCTGGACCTGCGGAGGGGGAAACCGACGGTCCAGGTGGACGCCGTTCTGTCGGGGGAAAAATTCAAGATCCCCGAATTGCTGGAAAGTTTCTGCGCCCAGCCCCTGGACAAATACCGGGAAACCTGGCGGCGTTTTGTGAAGCTGGATCTGGGAGACCTGGACAACGCGGCGGAGGATGAGTATACCCTGGTGGGAATGGTCTCCAGCCTCCGGCCTATTCAGGATAAAAACGGAAAACCCATGGCCTTCGGCTCCCTCCAGGATTTCCGGGGAGACATCGATCTGGTGTTTTTTGGGAAAACCTGGGAGAACTGCCAGGGTAAAATCGCCGAAGGAAAACCGGCGGCCCTCAAGGGGCGGCTGGACAAGTCCCGGGAGAAGCCCAGTTTCAAGGTCAGCTCTACGCTGGACCTGGAACGGCTTGACAAAAAGGTGGAAAAAATGGCGGATGGACGGATCGATGTGAAAACAGGGAACGGCGAGGCGGAGCCGCGGACGAAACCGGAGGCGGCGCAGGCCGCCGCGCCCCAGGAGAAGGACGCCGGGGAAGGGGAAACCGGGGAGGCGGGGGCCCCCCGCTGGCGGGAACTCCACATCCGGCTCGACGACAGCCCCGGACGGCAGGAGGAGGACCTCCTGCCCCTGCGGGATCAGCTTATCGAAAACCCCGGCCCCTGCCAGGTCTACATCCATGTTCCCGATTCGGAGGACCGGGGGCGGGAGACGGTAATCCGCACCGCCAGCCAGATCAGCACAAACGCGACGACCGCCTCGGTTGACGCCCTCAAACGATTCCGGGGGGTGGCCGAAGTTTGGGGGGAATGACCGGGAAAAGACCGGCAAGGCCGCCTGGCGGCTTTGATCTTAAGGGGCGCCAAGGCCGTAGAAGGTGGCAATTATGGGTGTTATCTTAAATTTGATAGGGAGCCTCGCGGGGCTCTATATGCTGCTCATTTTTATCCGGATTATGCTGAGCTGGTTTAACGCCGCCTCGCTGGGCGGCCCCGCGGAACTCCTGGCCCGGATTACCGATCCTTACCTGGACTGGTGGCGCCGCATCCCGATCCTGCGGGCCGGTTTCATCGACCTTTCCCCCATAGCCGCCATGGCCGCCCTCTCGCTGGTCCAGACCGCCTGCGGCATCGCGGTCCGTTACGGCCGCCTAACCCTGGGGATCATCCTGGCCATCGTCGTGCAGGCCCTCTGGTCCGTCCTCTCCTTTGTGCTGGGCTTCTTCATCATCGTCCTGGCCCTCCGGCTTATCGCCTACCTGACCAACCGGAACATTTACTCGAACTTTTGGCGGCTCGTCGATTCCATTTCCCAGCCCGTCCTGTACCGGATCACCCGGATCTTCTACCGCCGCCGGCTCATCAATTATCTGGCGGGGCTCCTCCTTTCCCTGGGCTTCCTCAGCGTCCTGGAGATCCTCGGGCGCTTCCTGATTCCCCGAATTTTGACGCTCCTCACCCGCCTGCCCTTCTAACCGGGACCGGGCCTCCCCCGGCTCCGGGCAGGCCGCCCCGCGCCGAAGACCCGGACGCAGTTCCCCCGCGCCCGCCCGCGGAATCCGGCGCTTATCGGTATATGTTTGACTGTCGATTGCATTGATGGGAAATGGAGATCCGCCCCTCCAAGGGGACAGGACGCGGCAGGAAAGGATAAGGCCGCCGCGAATAAAGGGCCCGGTCGGGCAAGGCGGATTTGAACCGCCGACCCCAAGTCCCCCAGACTTGTACGCTAAACCAACTGCGCTATTGCCCGGCCAGACCCTCGATTCACGACAAAACCTTAGATACCATAGCACAGGGGCGCATCGTTGTCAATCCATCGGATCCCGAACCCAGCCCTTCCCGGTTTAGGGCATGCCGCGTATCGAGTATATGTTGGGCGCATCCCCGCCTCCGGCGGGGACCGGGCTATCCGCTCTAACAATAACCCTGCGGGTTTTTGTTCCGCTCCTATCCCTTTAGCGGGCGAAAGCAGTCGGCCTGGCCGGCTGCTTTCGCCTTCTAAGCCGCCGCGCCTCCGGCGCGGCGGCTCAAGTATTTTACCCGCGGGCGGGGAGTTTCGCTCCGCGAAACTCAAAAAAATCTCCGCCCCGGGACAATCCGGGGCCGCCCCGGGCACCGCCGAAAATACGGGCGGAGTTCCCGGCATAAGGGGAATGGCCCCCCGCTATGGAAAGCGGGGGGCCGCGTCCCGCCGCAGACGGACGACCGAAAAAAAACGCGCCCAAAAAGGACCCGGCCTGCAACGGCTTTTAACTTTTGCATGAGAGTTGTTCAGAAACTTCAGTTTCCGAACAGCAACCGCTTAAAAACGAAGAATTGCCGGCGCGTGTTGACCCCCCATCCCGCGGTTGATAGTATGGCCGGAGTATGTACAGGACTATCTTGGACAGAATCGCCGCGGGCAAGGATACCATGCTGGTTACCATTATCGCCGACGCGGGTTCCAGCCCCCGGAGCGCCGGATCCCACATGCTTGCCGGCGCGGAGGGCAGGGTCTTTGGCACTATCGGGGGGGGGATGCTGGAATACAGGGCCCTCCAACTGAGCCGGGAACTCCTGGAACTCCGGACATCCCGGTTAAAAACCTACCATCTGCACCAAAACGGGGAAGAAGACCTGGGGATGCTCTGCGGCGGCGATGTTGAACTCTATTTTCAATTTATAGCCGGCGGCGGCAAAAAGACCGCGGCCCTTATGAAAGAAATACTTCTCCATTTGGAAAGGGACGAAGACACCTGGCTTTTTACGGATCTCAGTAATCCCGCGGATTGGACCATGGCCCTGTACAGCGCGGATACGCCGCCGGAGGGCATGGATTTAACCGGGGATGACATACGGGCGCTGGCGCGGAACAGGGGAGTAATAGTAAAAACCGGCGGCCGCTGTTTGTACGGCGAGCCCGTCAATTTTGCGGGCAAGGTATACATATTCGGCGGCGGCCATGTGGCCCAGGCCCTGGCGCCCCTGCTGGGCGGCGTGGGTTTCCGCTGCGTGATTTTTGACAACCGCGGGGAATTCGCCGCCCCGGAACTGTTCCCCTCCGCCGCCGGCGTCATAACCGGCGATTACGACCATATATACGAAAAGCTGCGGATCGGCCCCAACGATTATGTGGTCATCGCCACCCACGCCTACGATCTTCCCGTACTGCGCCAGGTTATCGCCGGAGACAGCGCCTATATCGGAGTCATAGGCAGCAAGGGAAAAATCGCGGCGGTGAAGGGGCGGCTTAGATCCGAGGGCGTAAGCGAAGAAAGGCTAAACAGCCTCAACGCCCCCATCGGCCTCGCGATACACTCCGAGACCCCGGAAGAAATAGCCGTGAGCATTGCCGGTGAAATGATAAAATGCCGGGCGGAAAAAAGGCGGCTGAGCCCTGAGGCCGTGAAACCTTAAACGGCAAAACCGGGGAACCCCGGGCCGCGGCGGTTTTCACGCAAAATCCCAACGCCCCCCCTGCCCAACCCGCAGGAAAAAAGGGTATACTGTCCGGGAATCCAGGGGGGAACCAACGGTCCGACGGGACGGGGTGTTTTCTTTCGCGCGGATCGGACTGCCCGACGCGGTCGTGCGGCGGCCCGGCATATTGATCGGCATCAGGGAGGCGGCGCGATGAGCGGTATCGAATACGCCCGGACGGCCCGCGGAGGGGCGGGGCTTTACTACAAAACTATTCTGCGCCTGGCCCTGCCCATCGGTTTGCAGAATCTTATCGGCTTTACGGTAAATTTCGCGGACAATATCATGGTGGGCCGGCTGGGGGATCTGGCTATCGCCGGAGTCTTTATCGGGAACCAGATCCACTCCATGGTGATGTTCATTACCAGCGGGATCGGGGCCACCCTGGTGATACTGGCCACCCAGTATTGGGGAAAAAAGGACGTTAAGAGCATCCGCTCCCTTACCGCCGTCGCCCTCTGGGCTTCCCTGGCGGGGGGGATCTTCTTCGCCGTGCTGACCGCCGGATTCCCCGGTTTTATCGCGGGGCTCCTCTCCAACAAGGAAGACGTGATCCGATCTTCCGTTCCCTACCTGCGCTATATCGGCCTGTCTTTTGTCTTCTTTACCGTATCCCAGGTGTTGATAGCCTCCCAGCGGAGCGTGGAAAAGGTACGGTTCGGCATGTACATCGCCCTTGTTACCCTGGCCTTTAATGTGGGGCTTAACTACTGCCTCATCTTCGGCAAACTGGGCTTTCCCGCCCTGGGCGTCGTGGGGGCCGCCCTGGCGACCCTTATTTCCCGGATTCTGGAATGTCTGGCCGCCGCCTGCTACGTCTTCGGCGTGGATAAACGGATCGCCCTGCGGTTCCGGGACATGGGCCGGCTGGACAAACTTCTGGGCCTGTCCCTCCTGAAATACGGCGCCCCCGTGATTGCCGGGGACATCGTTTGGGCCGCCAATTCCTTTGCCTACACCGCCATCGTGGGCCGCTTTACCGCCGATATTATCGCGTCCTTTAATATCGTCGGCATGATGAATACCCTCGTTTATATCTGGATGTCCGGCCTCGTGGCGGCCCTGGGCATCATGACCGGAAAACTCGTGGGCGGCGGGGCGCCGGTGGCGGAAATCAAGACCCACGCCTTTCGGACCCAGTTTTTTTTCCCCCTGGTAGGCTTGGCCACCGGCGTCTTCATCTTTTTTTTCAAAGGGGTCCTTGTTTCGTTCTACAATATTTCCCCGGAAGCGGTTGCGGCGGCCCGGCAGCTCCTCAACATCCTGGCACTCTCCATGGTCGGCACCGCCTACCAGATGCCCGGTCTGGGGGGCCTGGTAAAGGCGGGGGGCAACATTTCCTTCGTGTTCCGCAACGATTTTATCTTTGTATTTTTCGTCGTCATCCCCTCCTCGATCATCGCCATGCTGCTCAAGGCCCCCGCCTGGGCGGTGTTCCTCTGCCTTAAGTGCGACCAGATTCTTAAATGCTTTGTGGCGGTGGTCGTGATCAACCGTTTCCGCTGGATCAAAGACCTTACCAGGGGCTGACTCGGAAGGAATTTACCACGAAGGCGAGGAAGGCGCACGAAAGGCGGGGATTGAAGGCATTTTTTATTCCTTCGTGTACCTTGGTGCGCCTTCGTGGTTAACATTTCTATTCCCGGTTGTTTCGCTATATTCGGTGATGTAGTGCAATCAAGGCAATGGTTCGCCCGGCGAGCCGCAGTTCGCCTTCGTGTTCCTGGCGATCCCGTGGTGCGCCTTCGTGGTTAACATTCCTGTTCCCTTATCCGGCGTTTTCGTGTAGGCAAGGCAGCGGACAGCCGCTTAAAAAGCCCGTCCGTGCCGGGGCCGCGCCGCTGCCGGGTAAAAACCGGAATCGCCGGCTACTGGCTTACGAATTCCGCCCCCCGCTCGTCCAGGACTTTGAGGGATGAGAGGGCTATGTAAAGATAGGGGTACCCGTCCTCCTCGTAGTAGGCCAGTTTTCCCTGGGCCTCCACCCAGTCGTCTACCTGGGGGTAGGCCGCATCCGGATCTTCCTTATCCCAGGCCACCTCGAAACCCGCGTTGCCGTCGTTGCCGCAGCAGCCGGGGCCGTAGCGGATGACAAAGAAATAGCCCTTATCGATGCCCGCGTACTGTTCCTCCTTGAAAATTCCCTCAAGTTTAACAGTCTTTCCCAGGTAATCGTCGGCGTTAAGGTAAATATCGTTTGTCTGGGCGATGAACATTTTTTCTTTTACCTCGATGACGGAATCCCCAAGATCCCGGTCCGCGGGTTCAAGCCGGTGTTTCGCCTCTCCGCCGGGAAGGGCCTCCCCCTCGGGGCCGCCCAAAACCACCGACAGGGTGCCGGCGTTGTTTTTTTTGCCCCCAAGACCGGGGCGGCCGCCGCAGCCGGAAAGAGACAGGACGATCAAGGGGATAAGCATGGACGCGAATCCCGCCCCCCTCCGCAGGGGGAGCTTCCCCTGTATCGTATGTTCAACGATCCAGAACAGGAGAAAGACGACAATGTTCAGCATAACGATGCTCGCCCCCGTGGGGGTGGCGTAAACGTAGGAAATAATAATCCCCACAAAAAAACAGAGAAGCGAAACGCCGGCGGAACAGAGGGTAACGCTCCTGAATTTTTTGAACAGCCGCATGGAAGAGAGGGCGGGAAAAACGATGAGGCTTGAGATAAGCATGGCCCCCATCATACGCATCCCCAGCACAATGGTGACGGCGGTCAAGAAAGCGATAAGCATGTTGTATAGCCCCGCCCTGACCCCGGTGGCCCTGGCGAAGCTTTCGTCAAAGGTTATGGCGAAAAGTTTGTTATAGAAAAACACAAAAAGGATCAGCACCATTATTGACAGGCCGACGCTGAGGTAAACGTCGTTTTTATTCATCGCCAGGATGCTGCCGAACAGATAGTTGCACACGTCCGTATTCATGCCGGTGGTCATCGAAATGACAACCACCCCAAAGGCCAGGGAACCGGTGGCGATAAGGGCAATGGCCGCGTCCCCGGCGATTCGGCTGTTCTCGCTCAGGCGGAGCAGCAGAAAGGCGGCGGCGACGACGATGGGGATGGAAACGGCCAGGGGAGCCATGTTTAGGGCCGTCGCCAGGGCGAGAGTCCCAAAGCCCACATGGGAAAGGCCGTCGCCGATCATCGAATACCGTTTAAGCACCAGACTGACCCCCAGAAGGGCCGCGCACAGGGAAACCATGGCACCTACGGTAAAGGCCCTGACGAGAAAGGTATAGGAAAACATTTCAGAGAGCAGCGCGAGCATAAAATTCCCTCCCGGTCTCCGACATCGTATATTCCCGGGGGCTTCCCAAAAAGGACGGCGCATTTACGCCGTCGGCCCTGGATTTTTTAAGATGCAGGATCCTGTGGGCGTATTTTACGGCGGATTCGATGTCGTGGGAAACCATCACCAGGGTAACGCCCATTTCCCGGTTCAGTTTATACAATTGTTCATACACCCCGGCGGTTACCAGGGGATCGAGGCCCGCCGCCGGTTCGTCCAGCACCAGGAGGCGGCGGGAAGCGCAGAGAGCCCGGGCCAGCAGCACCCGCCGCTGTTGGCCGCCGGAGAGTTCTCGGAAACAACGTTCCCGCAGATCCCAAATCCCCAGGCGCAGCATGTTCTCCATGGCCCCCTGCTTTTGATCCCGGGAATAAAAGGGCCGGAATCCCATGGAACCCAGGAAACCGGACAACACTATTTCGTAGACCCCGGCGGGAAAGTCTTTTTTGGCCGCCGTCTGCTGGGAAAGGAAGCCTATTTCGTTCCGCCTTATCCCGGCCAGGCCAAGGGTTCCCTCCATGGGGGAAAGGAGGCCCAAGATTCCCCTGATCAGGGTGCTTTTACCGGATCCGTTCTCCCCCAGAACGCAAAAATACTCGCCCTGAGCGATGGTAAAGTTAAGATCCCGGACAACCGTATAGCCGTTGTAGCCAAAGGCCGCGCCGTCCGCGGTTACGAAAGTTTTCTGCTCCATAAAACGGCGAATCTAGTAGGCGTCAACTTCGGGGGAGGAGTTTTCCGCCGGGGATCTCTGAACAAGGGAAAGAAGGTAGCGCTGGTCAAAGACCCCGGCAATGTCCTCCGCCTGGGCCCGGGTGTAGTAGACAAAAATATTGGAAGACTTGCCCTCCACCTCCTTGCCGGCCATGTAGACATCCTGGCATTCCCGCTGGAAGACCGTAAAATACGGACTTTCCTGGCGGGAACTATCCTCTTTAAAAACGTAACCCATTTCGTAGTTGGGATAGCCCATGGAATTCAGGTTAAGGACCAGGATGCTGATGTTGACGGGATAACCCCACTGGGCCATCCCCTTCAAGGTCCCGTAGATCCGGCGGGTCCGGGACGGCCTGTTTATCAGGTTCCTCGCCCCGTAGTCCGCCTTGTATTTTTCCAGGGCCTCCCGGAATCGGGCGCGGTTCTCCTGGTTCCAATACTGCCGGTAAGTTACCGTCTGATACTTGAACTCCAGATATACCATGTTGTCCCGGGGGCGAAAGACCGCGTTAATTTTCTTTTTTTCCACGGCGGAGGAGAAAAAACGGGGAAATTCCGCTTCGAAGGATCCGGCGGGAATGGGGTCCATATCGGCGACCCCGTCGATGCTCATCTTCGGCGTGCTGTTGCAGGCGGCGAGAACCAGGGCCAGCGCCGCGAAGCATAGGCCGGAGCCGCGAAAAAAATTCCGGGAAAGGTTCCGGTCCCCGGCCTGTCGGTAGGCTGTATAGATATTCACAACTCTTCATTCTGTTGCATCCCTCCCCCTTGATCAAGTACCCGCGTTGCCTCATCGAAAAAGTAACCCAAAGGTACCCATGCCTCATTTTGAAAAAGCAACCCACATCAGGACAGACTATCCGGCGCTTACGGTTCCCGGAGGTCATTATGGGGTTATCTATGCAAGAAAAAAAGCAGCCGCCAGGCAGATCCGCTCCCGCTGCCAGAAAGCCGGACGAAACGAAAAGTCAACCATCCCGGACGAATTCATCAGCATTGCCGGCTGC
>JAIRSD010000016.1 GCA_031255615.1 Treponema sp.
CCCAGCGGTTCGGGAAAAACCACCATGATGAATATTATCGGCTGCATGGATAAGCCTTCCGCCGGGTCGGTGATTCTGGACGGTATCAATATCTCCAAAGAGAGCGCCAGGAACCTTACTACGATCCGGCGGGACAAGATCGGGCTTATCTTCCAGCAGTTCCATCTGGTGAATTATTTGACCGCCCTGGAAAATGTGATGGTGGCCCAGTACTACCACAGCATGCCCGATGAAAAGGAAGCCATGACGGCGCTGGAGCGGGTCGGCCTGACGGCCAGGGCGAAGCACCTGCCCAGCCAGCTTTCCGGCGGGGAACAGCAGCGGGTCTGCATTGCCCGTGCGCTGATCAACTACCCCATGCTGATTCTGGCGGACGAACCCACGGGGAACCTGGACGAGGCGAATGAAAAAATCGTCATTGATATTTTTAAACAGCTCCACGCCGAGGGCAGTACGATCATCGTGGTTACCCATGATCCGGAGGTGGCCGAAGACGCGGAACGGACCGTGGTTTTGGAGCATGGCAGAATTTCGCGGATAGTGGGGAGTGAGTAAGGAGTGAGAAGTTAGGAGTGAGGAGTGAGTGAATAGTGCGGAGTGAGAAATACGGGGGTTAGGAGTTGATGGTGAGGAATGGATTTGCGGGATTGGTGGGCACAATTTTGCTGGGCGCGGTTCTGCTGGCCGGATGTGAAAAGGCCGCCTATAGGGACGGGATCTACACGGGGCGGAGCGGCGAGGACGACACCGGCGCCTGGGGGGAAGTGACCCTTAGCATCGGCGGGGGGAAGATAAACGGCTGCGAATTTGTTACCCGGCAAAAGGACGGGACCGTAAAAGATGAAAACTACGGGAAGACTCACGGGGAAATTTCCAACCGGGATTTCTACAACAAGGCCCAGCTTGCGGTGGAGGCGATGAAGCAATACGCCGCCGCATACCTTAAGGCAGGGAATTTAAACGATGTAGAGGCCGTAAGCGGCGCGACGATTGCCTATAACCAGTTCCGCGAGGCGGTGGAACAGGCCCTGGAAGGGGCAAAATAGCCGCCTAGTAGGCTGCTTAGTCTAAAAAATCGGATATGTAGACAGAAGAAATTTACTACAAAGGCGAAGAAGGCGCGCGAAGGGCGGGGATCGAAGGTGCTTTTTCATTCCTTCGTGTTCCTGGCGAGCCGTAGTTCGCTTTTGTGCGCCCTTGTGGTTAACATTCCTGTTCCCGGTTCTTTCGCTTATCCGGTGGTTTAGTGTAATCACGGTACTAGATCAGGGTAACCAGGGCTTCTTCTAGGCGGCGGTCTTTGATACGGATTACCCGGATCTTCAGGCCCGAATCTTCAATTTCGGTCTGCTCCCCATCCGGCGGGACCCGGCCCAGGACGCTGAACACGAAGCCCCCGAAGGTATCGTACTGGTCCAGGGGCAGGCTGCGGCCGGTTTCCCGGGCCACCCGGTCCAGGAAGACCGCGCCGTTGATCCGCCAGGTTCCGGGGCCCAGGCTTTCGATTACCGGCTTTTCCACCGGGGAAACGCTGTAGTCCAGATCCCCCACTAACAGTTCCAACAGATCGTTCATCGTAACAACGCCAAGCATACTCCCGTATTCGTCAATGACCAGGGCAAAGTGGTCATGTTTTTTCTTCATGTTCCTGAAAAGATGATCCGCTTTCACCGTGGCGGGCACCAGTTGATGCGGCCTGATCGCCCGGTCCAGCACGGTCCGCCGATCCCGCCGGTCAAGCCGGAAGTAGTCCCCGGCGCTGAGTACCCCGGTAATACGGTCCGGGTCCCCATCGCAGAGGGGATAAAAATCGTGCCGGTTCTCCCTGATGGTCTTTTCCCAGTCTTCGTCGCCGTCCCGCAGATCCAAAAAGGTAACGTAGCGGCGGTGGGTCATGATCTCCGCCGCGCTGATGTCGTCAAACTCAAAAACGTTGTGGATAATCTCCTTTTCGCTGGCGTTGATGGCTCCCCGTGCGCTGCCCGCGTCGATCATCAGCCGGATCTCCTCTTCGGTGATGATGGAGTCCTCCGTTTCCGGGTCAATCCGCAGCAGCCGGAGGATTCCGTTGGTGGAGCGGGTCAGAAGCCAGACCACCGGCGCGAAGATCCGGGAGATGCCGAGGATGAGGCCCGATATGGCCAGGGCCAGGGTGTCGGCCTTTTTCATGGCGATTCGCTTGGGGACCAGTTCCCCCAGCACCAGGGTAAAAAACGAGAGGATGATAGTGATGATGACCACCGAAAGTACGTCAATGGTGGCGGCGGGGAGGGGGGCCCCCCAGGATAGCGCCCAGCGGGTGATTTTTTCCGAAAAATTATCCGCCGCGAAGGCGCTGCCCAAAAAGCCCGCCAGGGTGATGCCTACCTGGATGGTGGCCAGAAATTTCGCGGGCTGTTTGGTCAGGGTGAGGAGCCGGGCGGCCCGCCTGTCCCCGGCGGCGGACATTTTTTCCAGCCGTGTATCGCTGATGGAAATAAGGGCGATCTCTGCGCAGGCGAAGACCGCGTTCACCATGATGAGACAGAATTGCAGAAGGAGCTGCCAGAAAATAGAGTCCGTTTCATCCATGGCGGTCCGCCTCCGCCGAAGATGCCGCCTCCCGGCGGCTCCGGTCTTCCCCCGGCATCGGGGCCGGGCCGTCGAGGCCAATGTCCCGGCGGAATCCCATGCCGGTAAAGTGGATGGCCTCCATGGCAGCGTAGGCCCGGGTCCGGGCTTCCTCCGGGTTCCGGCCCAGGGCGGAGAGGACCAATACCCGTCCGCCGTTGGTATAAAGCCCCGCAGCCTCCCTGCCGTCCTCCCCCTGCCGCGCGCCGGCGGCAAAGAGCGCGGCCCCGGTTTCCGCCAGGCGACGGCGGTCGATGCTGATGGGGTCCCCCCTGCGGTAGGGGCCGGGGTAGCCCTCCGCCACGGCTGCCGGGGCGCAGACCGCACCGGGCTTCCAGACGAGGGGAATGTCCTGAAGGCCGGGGACCGGCGGCCCGGACGGGGAGGGCAGCCCCCCCAGGGCGACGGCCTGACAGAGTTCGAAAAAGTCCGAATCCAGCAGCGGCAGCACCGCCTGGGTCTCCGGATCCCCCAAGCGTACATTGTACTCCAGAAGGTAGCAGCGCCCCCCAGAGATCATAAGGCCGAAAAAGAGGAAACCCCGGTAGTCCAGGCCCTCCGCCTCCAGCCCCCGGAGCGTGGGTTCCAGGACGGCGGCGGTAAAATCCCGGCGGCAGGATTCGGTAAAGTCCGGCGCCGGGGCGATAGCGCCCATGCCGCCGGTATTGGGGCCCTTGCCGTTCTCAAAACGGCTCTTGTGATCCCTGGCGGCAATAAAGGGCCTTATCAGGCCCCTCCGTCCGGGCCCCGCATCCACAGCGGCCAGGATCGAAATTTCCCTTCCCGCAAGGAAGTCCTCGATAAGCACCGTATCCCCCGCCCCGCCCAGGGTCCGGTCCCGCATAAAGGCGTTGATCGCCCCTGCCGCCGCGTCGAAGGAAGGGGCCACCACTACCCCCTTTCCGGCGGCCAGACCGTCGGCCTTGATCACCAGGGGCGGCGGCGCGGCCCCGCCGGAATCGGCGGCGCGGCGGGAGGGGGCGAAATGCTCCCCGGCATAGTCCAGGGCGTCGCGGGGATCGCTGAACTCCCGGCTTGCGGGGGCCCGGACGCCGTACTTTTTCATAAATTCCTTGGCAAAGGCCTTGCTCGCCTCCAGCCGGGCGGCATCTCTGCCGGGCCCCGCCACGGCAAGTCCCGCCGCGCGAAAACAGTCCGCAAGCCCCGCCGCCAGGGGCTCCTCGGGCCCCACCACGGTCAGTCCAATATTCCGCTCCCGGACAAAGGCGATGATCGCCTCCTGCCCTTCCGGCCCGGAAAGGCTCGCGTCCAGGGGCACATTCTCACACTTGGCCTCCATGGCGGTGCCGCCATTTCCGGGAACCACATAGACCCGTTCCACCCGCTCCGACTGGGCAAGTTTCCAGGCGATGGCGTGTTCCCTGCCGCCCGAACCGATGACCGCTACCCGCATGTCCTATTCCCGTTTTAGCATTGCTGCCAAGTTAGCACCCCAAACCGCCGGCCTGAGGTTATCCAGTCCGCCCTTATGCAGGCGCGGACGGATTTTAATTACCGTGGACTTGTTCAGTAACCCGGTTGGTTATTGAACAAGCCTTGCGAAAAATATGGGTTTCCCGGGGGAATCCATGTTTTTCTTCTTTGAAAAGCAGTTGTTGTTCAGAAACTGAAGTTTCTAAACAACTTTAGTATAGCAAAAGGGCGGCGGAAAAGACAGGCGAGCGCGGAAGTCCGCGGGCTGTTCCCGGTTTGGCTTCGGCCCGTTTTACACTGGGGATCTATGGCGCACTGAGCTATGCCGGAGCATGCGCGCCGCCCCCGGCGGCAGCCCGCTAAAGGGGGTGGAACACGGCGAAGGCCGGGCCGGCAGGGAGGCCGGACCCAGGGGCCGGGCCTTTTGGTTTTGGCGGAGTTTCGCGGCAGCCGCGAAACTCCGCATTGGGATGACTCCGCCGGGTTGCTGCGCCGTGGGCGCGGCAACTGGGAAGGCGGACATCCGCAGGGATGCGGATGTCCGCCCGCGCAAGGGATAGGAGGGGTGCGGAGCAGACCCGGCGCGGAGCGCCGGGGCCGGAGCGCAGCGGAGCCCCGGATAGCCCGGTCCCCGGCCCGCAGGGCCGGGGATGCGCCCAACCCACAATTTATATGCGGCATGTCCTAAACCGAGAGTTGCCGCAGTTCCCGCGGCATTGTAGTAATTTTTTGTTCTTCCGGTATAATTAAAAGGATATGTTTACGGAAAAATCCTCGGAAGGGATTGACCAGGGCTCCGGCGCTGTGAAGCCTTTAATCGTGCAGAGCGATCGTACCCTGCTTCTTGATGTACATGCCGATGCCGCCGGGGAGGCGCGGGCCGCGATTTTGCCCTTTGCGGAACTGGAAAAATCTCCGGAACATATCCATACTTACCGGATTACCCCCCTGTCCCTCTGGAACGCCGCCAGCGCGGGGCTTTCTCCCGCCGATATTATGAAGGTCATCGGCGCATACAGCCGCTATGCCGTGCCTTCCGGAATTTTGGAAGCCTTTGCCGACACCATGTCCAGGTATGGGAAAATCAGGATGGTCTCCTCCGGGGCGGCGGCGGGGAAGATCGGCGACACCCTGTTCCTTTGCTGCGAAAACGAGGTGATCGCCAGGGAGATTGGGGCCGCCAAGTCTTTGGAGAAATACCTACAGCCCGCCGGACTGTCCTCCCTGCCCGACGGTTCCCCGCTGGATGACGTGCCGGATAACGTGCCGGGGGGGGCCTTTCTCCTGCGCTTGATTGACCGGGGCACGGTCAAACGGGAGCTTATCCGTCTGGGCTGGCCGGTCAAGGACGAGGCCCCCTTTGTGGAGGGCGAGGAACTGCGGATGGAACTGCTGCAGACCAGCCGTTCCGGCCGTCCCTTCGCCCCCCGGGACTATCAGTGGGACGCGGCCCGCTCGGTATGCGGGGACGGGGGCCCCGGCACGGGCTACGGGGTGGTGGTGCTGCCCTGCGGGTCGGGGAAGACCGTGGTGGGGATGACCGTCATGTCCCTTTTGAAGACCAATACCCTGGTGCTTACCACCAACGTGGCCGCCGTGCATCAGTGGATCGAGGAATTGCTGGACAAGACCGATCTAAAGCCGGAGGATATTGCCGAATATACCGGGGATTCCAAATCGGTGGCCCCTGTTACCATCGCAACCTATCAAATTGTTACCTGGCGGCCGGATCGGGGGGGGGATTTTCCCCATTTCCGCCTGTTCCGGGAACGGTCCTGGGGGCTTATCGTCTATGATGAGGTGCATCTCCTTCCCGCGCCGGTGTTCCGGGTAACCGCGGAACTCCAGGCGGTCCGGCGGCTGGGGCTTACCGCTACGCTGATTCGGGAAGACGGCGCCGAGGACGCGGTGTTCAGCCTGGTGGGGCCCAAGCGCTGCGACGTGCCCTGGAAGGATCTGGAGGTTCAGGGCTGGATCGCGGAGGCCATCTGCACGGAGATCCGCCTGGATCTCCCCGAAAATATGAAGATACCCTATGCGGTCGCATCTCCCCGGGAGAAGTACCGAATCGCCAGCGAAAATCCCCTCAAGGGGGACGCGGTCCGGCAGCTAGTAGAAAATCATCCGGAAGACCAAATTCTCGTCATCGGCCAATACATATCCCAGTTGGAAGCCATGGCCCGGATCCTTAACGCCCCCCTAATCACCGGAAAAATGGCGAACCCGGAGCGGGAGCGGATCTACGCCGCCTTTAAACGGGGGGAACTGCGGGTAATTGTGGTGTCCCGGGTGGCCAACTTCGCCATCGATCTACCCGACGCTTCCTGCGCGGTGCAGATTTCCGGATCCTTCGGGTCCCGGCAGGAGGAAGCCCAGCGGCTGGGGCGGATCCTGCGGCCCAAGGGCGGGAAAAACGCATGGTTCTACACCCTGGTATCTCATCGGACGGTGGAGGAAGATTTTGCCGGCAACCGGCAGAAGTTCCTCGCCGAACAGGGTTACAAGTACACTATTCAGCATTGGACGGCCTAAATGGAAACTATATTCCATAGTCAGGATCAGTGGAAATCCGCCATGATGACCCTGCCGGATGATGTCTTTTTTGATCTTCTCCGCAGTGTGTTTGGCCCCATCAAGACCCCCTTCAACAAACAGAACCTTCTGGCGGAATTGGCGGCCTTTCTTTCCCGTGACGATATCCGGCGGAACCTGGCGGCCTATATTAACGAGGCGGATGCCCAGGTGATAGCGGCGGTGGCGGCGCTGGGCAGGCCCACGGCGGGGGAACTGGAACAGTTCTTCGACAACGATGGAGAATTCTCCGCCCTTCTTCTCAACCTGGAGGAAAGACTCATCCTTTACCGTTTCCGGGAGGGGGAGATTTTTCGGCTGGCCTTGAATCCGGTGCTGGCCCCGGTATTGCGGCCCATCGTGGAGGATCCCCGCTGGCTTTTCCCCTCCTTCCCCTTGCCGGAGGATTCGCCGAATTGGGCGGCTCCGAAGGATCCGGCGGCTCCTTCGGAGCCGATGAATCCTCCCCCACACATGGCGGAATCCGGGTGGAGGGACGACCGGATGTTCGCGGCCCTGCTCTCCTTTTTTTTGGAGGAGGGCGGTTTCTCTGATCCGGGAAGCCGGCGCCGCAAAAAGGTGCTGGACATGGGGAAACGAATATTCCCCGGCCTGGATCTGGAAGCGGCCTTTCACTGTTTTCTCCGCCTGGGGTTAATCCGCGGCGCCGCCGGTCCGGAGGGGGAAACGCTGATCCCGGAAAAACACGCCCTGGAGGATTTTCGGGATCTTGATCCCCGCAGCCGCTCTGTGTACTGGACCGCGGGGCTGGTCGAGGCGGGGGACAATGGGGATTCCCCCTCCGGTGAAAGCTCCGCGCTCCCCCTGCTGCGGGGCCGGATCCGCCGGCTGGCCAAGATTATCGACGGCGTAGTAAGTCTTTTGGAGGAGGGCCGGGTTTACCCCGTTGAAACCCTGGGCCGCCTCCTGTTCATCCTGGTCAGGAAAGAGAACGGCGCGTCTCTGGCGCCGCCTATGGATTTTCCGGATATTACCGGCCTCTGCGGGGCCCTGGTTAAGGCGGGATTGCTGTGCCGGGTTTCCCAGGGTTACCGCCTTCCCGGCGAATCCTCCGAAGAGCGGACGACGCCGGTCTTGACGATGGACGCCCCCCTCTTTTGCCTGCTGTACCCCGGCGTCGATTTCGCCGACGTCCTGGCCCTGGCTTCCTTTACCGCGGTGCGGGAAACCGGATCGGTCTTTCGCTTTGAATTGACCCGGGAATCCTGCCTGAGGGGTTTCGAGCGGGGCATAAGCGCCGGGGAAATGGGGGAACTGTTAACCCGGCTTTCGGGGGACCGGGTCGAATCGGCGGTGTTCTGGACCCTTGCGGATTGGGAAAAGCGCAGCAGAGAGGTGGCCCTTTTTGAGGGGACCATTCTCGCCCTCTCCCCGGAGCGCCGGTATTTGGCGGAGACGGAGGCCCTGGCGGTGCTGATTCGGCGGGAATTGGCTCCGGGGCTCTACCTGCTCGTCCCGGAGGCCAGGGCAGTGGAAGTCTTGCGGAAGGCGGGGATAGAGGTGATTTCACATTCCCCCGGGCCGGAGGGGGAGAATTTTTTTGCGGACGGATCCAGCGGGGCGAGGGAAAGGGGACCCGTCCAACGGGCTCAAGGATCCCGCCGTCTTTTCTCCTCCCTGGAGGGGGGGCCGGATATTCCGGGAAAGGGGGCCGAAGGGATTACCCCCGCGGCCCCGGAGGAACCCGCCGCCCTGGGCCGGGACGGGGAGGCGCTCAAGGACGCTTTCCGCAAAACCCTGGCGGCCCGTTCCCTTTCCCTTAACGATCGGAACGAATTGGCCGCCCGGATTGAGCGGCGGCTGGTGCTTACCGAATCCCAGCTTAACGCCGATTCGCTGCGGGCGGAAAAACTTGAAGCCCGGGGCCTGGATTATGTGGGAAAGGCCTCCATCGCCCGGCAAGCCATTAGTTCACATTCCCTCCTGGAGGTAGTATGGTCCTCGCAGGAGGGGGGGGAGCGGCGGATTCTGGCCTTTCCCCTCAATCTGGAAAAGTCCGGAGGGGACAGCATTCTGGTGATTGGAGATTCACAGAATCCCGGAAATGTCCGGCCCGCGCTTCGTACTCCCGGAGACACTATTCGTATTCCCCTGGGGAAGATAAGTCTTTTACGCCGAATAAAAAAATCAATATTCGAGATGTAGGGGGTTCGCGAAATATCTCTCCGGCGGGGAAGGGCGGACAGCCCCTGTTTTCCACGGCCGCGTCCCGGTTTGCCGGGCCTTCCGCGGGGCCGCAAGGCAGCCGCCGGCGCACCGTACTGTCCCGTCCGCTTACGCGCGGGCAGCCGGTCCCTTGCATTTTTAAGGCGGTCTGTCCATATATGTGCGGCTGTCCCAAAACCCTGCGCGCCGGCGCACCGTGAATGAGTTTTGGAACAGGCCCATGTATCCATGTTCATGGACTTTACGGACAGATTTTGTTTGTAAGGAGAAGAATATGCCATTATTGCCATTTTCCAGCATCAGCCAACAGACGGATCTGGGTCAGGAAAAATTGGCGGTTTTGATCGACGCGGACAACACCCAGGCGTCGATCATCGAGGGGCTTCTGGACGAAGTCGCCAAATACGGGGTGGCCAGCGTCAAACGGATCTACGGCGACTGGACCAGCACTCATCTGCGATCCTGGAAGGACAAACTCCTGGAATACGCGATACAGCCGATACAGCAGTTTTCCTATACCAGCGGAAAAAACGCCACCGATTCCGCCATGATTATTGATGCCATGGATTTGCTTTACAGCGAAAAATTAGACGGCTTCTGCATCGTTTCCAGCGATTCGGATTTTACCCGCCTGGCGGCCCGGCTGCGGGAAAGCGGTCGCACGGTCTACGGTTTTGGGGAAAAGAAAACTCCCCGGGCCTTCGTGTCGGTCTGCGACAAATTTATCTATACGGAAATACTGCGGGACAATCAGGAGGAGGCCGAGGAGGATGACGGCAAACCCGCCGCCCGGCTGCGGAAAGAGTTTAAGCCGGACCGGCGGCTCCTCAAGCTGCTGCGCGACGTGGTGGACGATCTGGCCGACGAGTCGGGCTGGGCCTACCTAGGGGCGGTGGGCCAAAAAATAAGCCTGCGCTCCGCGGATTTCGATCCCCGGAACTACGGATTCAGGAAACTGGGGGACCTCTTCCGCGCCGCCCCCCAATTTGAGACCGAGGAGCGGCCCCAGGAAAACGGTACGGGCCGGCAGGTCTACATCCGGTGGAAAAAACGAAAATAGGCGCCCTTCCGCGGTCTTTGCCGCCGTCGTCCCCCTCGATTGGGATGATCCGGTAACGGCGGTGGATTCCCGCGATCGCCGGTAAGCGTCAGCAGGGGATACGCCAGGTGTCGAGTATATGGGCGCATTTTTTGCGGCTCCGCCGCAAAAAACCGGGCTATCCGCTCTAACAAAAACCCTGCGGGTTTTTGTTCCGCTCCTATCCCTTGCGCGGGCGAAAGCCGTGCCCGGCACGGCTTTCGCCTTCCGAAAATCCGCGTCCCTGCGGATTTTCGGATTCCCGGTTTTTGCCCCGCAAAAACCCGGCGCATGAACCGGCATCCGCCGGCCTCCCTGCCGGCGGTCCCGCAGGCGGCGCGGCCGGAGCCTGGCGGAGGGAACCGCAACGGCCCCGCGGCGCGGCTGCGCGAAGCCTCGTCCCCGGCCCCCAGCGTTTGCCCCGCGCTGTCACCGTCATTGGACCCGCGCCGCATTATCCATCCCCACATTCACCGCTTCCCGTGCATGCAGGGCGGACAACCGGCTCCCTCGCCTTCGGCAAGATCCGCGTTGTCCGCGGGATTCAATACCGGCTTTTTGGAATTAACAAGGTATCAGGAACTAAAGGCCCGCAGTAATTCCCGGGGCCGGGAGCCCTGGGCGGGGCCGACAACGCCGTTTTGCTCCATAAGTTCCACCAGACGGGCGGCGCGGTTGTAGCCGATTTTAAGGCGGCGCTGGATGTAGCTGGCGCTGGCCTTGCCCTGTTGCAGGACGATTTCCAGGGCCTTGTCGTAGAGGGGGTCCTCGCCGTC
>JAIRSD010000033.1 GCA_031255615.1 Treponema sp.
GCCTCCAATCCCCGGTCTTCGTGCGCCTTCTTCGCCTTCGTGGTAAATTTCTTCCGTCCGCATATCTGATTTTTTAGGCTGAGCAGCCTGCCGGGGTCTTTAAGTTTTACGGAACAAAAATTCGGAGGCGGAAAGGGCGGCGACGCTGAACCAACATGCGCGGCGTTTTGGTTGGCCTCGCCCGCGCAAGGGATAGGAGCGGAATAAAAACCCGCAGGGTTTTTGTTAGAGCGGATAGCCCGGTCCCCGCCGGAGGCGGGGATGCGCCCTTATAAACTCGCTGTCCGGTCTAAAAGTTTACCCCCAGCCATTTGGCTATTTCGCTCGTTTCCCGGGCGATGAGCCCCAGTTCCACCGGGGCGGTGGTTTCCGCTACCAGGTAGCCCTTGCCTTCAAAGGGGAAGCGGGCCCCCGGCCCTTCGATGTCCGCGATTCCCATGGCGTGCCGGTAATCCAGGGAAACCATGATTCCCGCCTCGATGTTGGCCTGGGCCAGGAACAGGGACCAGAGCAGGGCCCGGGAATCGCAGTCTCCCCGGCCTTCGGTGAGGGCGCTGACCAGGTTCACGAAGTCGCTGCCCATGAGATCCCGTTCGTATCGGAAATTCTGGACGTAGGCCAGGGCTTTGGAGGCCAGTTCCCGGTCTGAAAGGCCCCCCGCGCCGTCGCCGGGCGCGGGATCCCCGTCCGCGGTACCCGGGCGGCCCAGGAGGGCTTCCGCGTTCCAGCGCCGTTCCAGCCGGAACAGGGCGTCCTTGAGCCGTTCCCAGGAGTCCCGCCGGATCATCCGGTAAAAACGGCGCCAGGCGTCCTGCCACAGGGGGGAGGATTCAAAGCGCCGGAGGATCTGAAATTCGCGGTCCGTCAAAGCCTGGGCCGCTTCCGCGTCTCCGGCCCCTATCATGGCGGTTACGCCGGCGCCGTAAAGGGGGGTTTCCCGCTCCTCCCCCCGGGGCCAGGCATAGCCGGTAACGGGCCCCCAGTAATACCGGTCCGCCCCGGCGGGGGCGATGGAATCCAGGCAGGAAAGGTGCAGAAGATCCTGGCGGTTCTCCCGGGGGCCGTAGGCTAAAGCCAGGAGCAGGTCCTCCCCCCGGTCCACGCAAAGGCCCCAGCCCGTATAGCCGGTTTCCCCGCCGGCCCCGCCGCCGGGATTCCCCCCGCCGTTCCATTCGAACTCAAGCCGGACCAGGGCGGCTTCCCGTCCGCGGTAATCGAATTTTTCCAGGCCGCCGCCGCTTCCAAGACGGCGCGCCGTCCGTTCCAGCGGGGCTTCCGGTTTCCCCGGCCCCGGAATCAGGGTGATCTCAAAGACCGAGCCCTGGGGGTTGCGAAAGGAAAGCCGGTCCCCCTGGGCGGTCCAGGGCCGGTAGTCCGGGGGAAGATCGAAATAAAATCCCCCTTGGGCGGAAGAATAGGGCTCCGGGTAAAGGGCCGGGGAGGGCAGCAACAGGATCAAGAGAAGGAATAGGGCGCTTCCCCCCCAGCGCCTCCGGAACCGGAGATCGCCGGAAAATCTTACCATGGTCCTTCCAATATCGGTATAATCGCGGCGGGATAATCGGCGCGATTCGGTAAAACGGGGAGCTTCCCCCGTAAACCGGAGCGATTCCGGCAGACCGGGATGATTTTATAAACGGAGGCGGCGCCGGGAACGGTTCCACTACATGAAACGCATAGAAGTTCTGTTTGAAAATGACCTTTGCCTGGTCCTCAACAAACCCGCCGGGCTGGCGGTCCAGGGCGGCGAGGGGATAGGGGCGTCTCTGGACCGGATTCTGGAGGAGGCCTACAGCCCCCGGCCCCTCCTGGTCCACCGCCTGGACAAGGAGGCTTCCGGGGTGATTCTGGCGGCGAAGGGCCGTCCGGCGGCGGCCCGTTTTTCCGCCCTCTTTGCGGGCGCCGGGGGGAGGGGGATAAAAAAACAGTACCTGGCCCTCTGCGCCGGCCGGCCGCGGCCGCCGCAGGGGATCATCCGGCTGGATCTGGACATGAGGAGCAAAACCGGGGCCCTGGTCAGGAAGAAATCGGAAACCGGCTACCGTTTCGCGGGATCCTCCCCGGCGGGGGACTTTTCCCTGCTGGCGCTGGAGCTGGGGACCGGCCGGACCCACCAGATCCGCCGCCACCTGGCCCGGATCGGGCATCCTATCCTGGGGGACGACAAGTATGGGGACTTTTCCCTGAACAAGACCCTCCGCAAGACCAGGGGCCTCAGGCGGCTCCTGCTCCACAGCGCCCGGCTTTGGATCGACGAGGCCTCGGCCGGTTTCCCCGGCGGCATTGACGCCAGGGCCCCCCTGCCTGCGTACTTCGGGCCCTTCACGGCGGCGCCGAATTTGAAAACCGGCGGTTTTGACGGGGAATGCGGATCGATTTTAAATACGGATTTAAATGCGGGGCGATTCTGAATGTGGACGATGCTGCATGGGGGGAGGCTTCCTTGAAACGAAGGCCCCCAAGGTGTAAAAAGGCCCCGGCCCTGCCGGCGGGACCGCCGAAGCGCAGCGCAAGAAGGCGGACATCCGCAGCGGCGCTGAACCAACACGCGCGGCGTTTTGACCGGCCTCGCCCGCGCAAGGGATAGGAGCGGAATAAAAACCCGCAGGGTTTTTGTTAGAGCGGATAGCCCGGTCCCCGCCGGAGGCGGGGATGCGCCCAAGCTGCCCTCAATATGCGGCATACTCCAAACCGGTCCCCGCCGGTTCTTCGGCATTGACATGGACTATCCCTTCTTTCCATGATAATTTCCCGTATGGATCATTTTCTCCTGGTCCGGCCTTATCTCGACAGCCTGACTACCCAGGAACTTGCCCGGTTGGCCGATAAGTGCGGCATAGACATTCCCGCGGAGCTTGACAGGATTTTCATCATCGAGGAGCTGCTGGAGTACCGGCGGACCGAGGAGGCGGAGCGGGAGACGGAAGAGTCCCTGGCGGAATCTCCGGGTTATTCGGAGACCGCCGCCATCCCCCGGCAGTACAACATCACCTTCATTGACGTGATGGTCCGGGACCCCCTGTGGGCCTTTGTTTTTTGGGAAATAAAGGAGCATGACCGGGAGATCTTTGAGAAGGATTCCGATTTTTCCGGCTACTTTCTGCGGGCGAGCCCGGCGGGGGAGCGCGCCCCGAGGGATGTTTTCTTTACCGTGCAGGTGGACAACGGCGATACCGCCCGGTACCTGGGCTTTTCCGAATATCCCCCCGAAGCCCTGCGGGGGGAGGCGTTCCGCGTCGAACTCTGCGCCGGTTTCGGCGGACGCTGGGAGGTCCTTGCCGTTTCCCGGACTTTCCGGCTCCCCAAACTTCAGGAAAAAACGATTCTCGGCCAGGAAGCCGCGGAATCCCTTCCCGTCCTTTCCGGGTTGAACGAATTCCCCATCCTCCGCAGCGCGGACAGGGAGAGCCATCTGCGCTTTTCCGGCGGTATCCGGTAGTATGACGGCCCGTTCCGCCATTTCCGTGGTGCTGGAGGCCCACGAACCCTTTTTCTGCAAGCCCAACCGCGCCTGCGCCTCCTGTTCGACCGGCGCGAAAAACCCGAGCTGCACCGCAGGTTCGGGCATGGAGGAGGTGCGTTTCTTTGAAAGCCTTTCGGAAACCTACTTTCCCCTGCTGGAAATGCTGGAACGGCTGGACCGGGATCGGGTGCCTTTCCGGCTGGGCGTCTCCGTTTCTCCCATCCTCTGCCACCACCTGGAGGATCGGGGGCTCCTGGAGAGATACCTTGACTACCTGGACCGGCAAATTGCCTTCGGCGGGGAGGAAATCCGGCGCCACAGGGAAAACCGGCGGCTGCGGGAACTGGCGGAGCACTACCGCGGCAAAATCCTGCGCCGCCGGGCCGCCGCCGCCGCCGATCTGGGGGGGGGCGTCCTTAAAGCCCTCGACGCCTTCCAGCATAAGGGGAAAATAGAAATCCTGGCCGCCGGCGCCACGCATGCTTTTTTGCCCTTCTACGTTTCATATCCCGAGGCGGTTCAGGCCCAAATAGAAGTGGCCCTCTCCTCCTACCACCGCCATTTCGGCAAATTTCCCCAGGGCTTCTTCCTCAGCGAACTGGGCTGGACCGGGGGCCTGGCGAAATTTCTACGGGCCTACAACCTGGGCTATACCATCGTGGAGGCCCACGGCATGGTCCACGGAACCCCCCCGGCGGAAAAGGGAAGTTTTTACCCCCTGCGGAGCCCCCACGGAGTCTTTGTCCTGGGCCGGGAATATTTCGCGGCGGAGGAATTGCGGGAAATTTCCCAGGGCCCCCTTTACCGGGACAACCGCCGGGATTCCGGCTTTGACCTTCCCACGAAGAAGGTCGCCTCCTTCCTGGGGCCGGAGGGGGCCAGACGGCCCACGGGTTACAAGTACCGGATTCGGGGGGCCGGTTCATCCGACGGCGATGCCCCCGGCGGCGGGGGGAGGGGGCTTTACGATCCCGCCGCCGCCGCCGCCCAGGCCGCCGAGGACGCCCGGGCCTTTTTGCTGCGGCGGATTGCCCGGCTCCGAAGCGCCGGGGCCCTGATGAAGGAGCCCCCCCTCTGCCTCTGCGTCTTCAAGGCCGGCGACCTGGGCCGTTCCTGGCACGAGGGCTTTGATTTCCTGGAGCATGTCTTCCGCCAGGGGGCGGCGCGGGAGGATGTCCAGTTTATGACCCCCGCGGAATACCTTTACAAACAGGACAGTTCCGTGTTCCAGATCTCCCAGCCCTGCTACTCATCCCTGGGCTTCAACGGTTACGGAGAGACCTGGCTTGACGTGTCCAACGACTGGATGTACCGCCACGTATTCCGGGCCCTGGAACGGATGATCGAACTGGCGGAGCGATTCCCCGACGATTCCGGCCTGAAGGAACGGGCCCTAAACCAGGCGGCCAGGGAGATCCTGCTGGTCCAGTCCTCCGACTGGCCGGGGATGCTCTACCGCCAGGAATCCTCCGGCCTGGCCCGCTCCGGCATTGAGGACGCCCTGCGGAATTTTACCACCATCTACGAAGCCCTGGGGAGCAACTACATCAGCACCGAATGGCTCACCAACCTGGAAAAGCGCCATAACATCTTCCCCCATATCAACTACCGGATCTTTCGGCGCAAACGGTAGGGCCCCGCTTTTGGGGCCTGGATGATGCGACGGATAAACCCTCTACAGAGTCCCTTTTGGGCGCATCCCCGCCTCCGGCGGGGACCGGGCTATCCAGGGCTCCGCTGCGCTCCGGCCCCGCCTGCGGCGTGGCTGCTCCGCACCCTTCCTATCCCTTGCGCGGAAATTGCCCCCGCCGGCATCCTGCCGGCCGAAAGCCTGCGGCTTTCGCCTGCTGAGTCCTGCGCGGGGCGGCGAAAGGCGCCCTGCATACACGGCGCGGGCTGCTGCCTAGATTATCCTCAATCACCGGATAACACCGGATAAGCGAAAGAACCGGGAACAGGAATGTTAACCACCAAGGCGCACCAAGGAACACGAAGGAAGGAATGAAGAAATTCCTTCAATTCCCGAGCTTCGTGCGCCTTCTTCGCCTTCGTGGTAAAATTCTTCCGCCCGCGTATCTGATTTTTTTAGGCCGAGCAGCCTGCTAATATCTTGATTATCCTCAATCACCGGATAAGCGAAAGAACCGGGAGCGGGAATGTTAACCACAAAGGCGCACCAAGGCGAGCTGCCGCTCGCCGGGAACACGAAGGAATGAAGAAACTTCTTCAATCCCCTCTTTTCGTGCGCCTTCTTCGCCTTCATGGTAAATTTCTTCGGCTGCATATCCGGTTTTTAGGCTGAGCAACCTACTGATGCCTTGATTATCCTCAATCACCGGATAAGCGAAAGAACCGGGAACAGGAATGTTAACCACGAAGGCGCACCAAGGCGAGCTGCCGCTCGCCGGGAACACGAAGGAAGGAAGAAGCGCCTTCAATCCCCTCTTTTCGTGCGCCTTCTTCGCCTTCATGGTAAATTTCTTCCGCCCGCGTATCTGATTTTTTAGGCCGAGCAGCCTGCTACAGCCCGGCCAGGATCCCGCCGATTCGCCGCAGTTCCTCCCGGGCCCCTTCGCTGCCCCGCCAAAGGAAGGAGCGGATTCCAAGGCCGGCGGCCGTTTCCAGGTTGGCGGGAATATCGTCGAAAAAAACAATTTCGCCGAACCCGCAGCCGAGCCTGTCCCGCAGCGCTTCGTAGATCCGGCGTTCC
Source organism: Treponema sp. (assembly GCA_031255615.1). The sequence continues at coordinate 6,174 of JAIRSD010000033.1, forward strand.
GGTTTCACGCTGCCCGCCTCGCAGGAAAAAACCGCCGCGTCGGCCTCGCCGAAGACGGGGATATGTTCCCGGCCCCAGGCTAAAAAATCGCTGGGCATGTTGGAAAGGATGCCCAGCGCGAGGCCCAGTTTTTTTACGTCCCGCATCAGGGCCGTCGTGCCGGGATCCAGATGCTTCCAGCCCTCCGAATCGGTTTCCGCGATCTTTTCCAGCGCCGAATCCTCCGGATAAATTTCCGCCCGGGAAAGGAGGAATCGGTAGTATTCTTTGCCGTCATAGGCCCCCCGATCATACTCGCTCCGGTACTGTTGATCCAATGCCGCCAGCCGCTCACCGGGGATCCCCGTCAAGGCGGACAGGGCCTTCCGGTTTTCCTCCGGCGGGGGGAAACAGATCACCTTGCCGTAGTCAAAAACCACCGCCCGTACATTCACCGCAGCGTCCTCCGTATTTTCATTTTTTCAACAGTAAACTCTATCCGACGCTTTGTAAACTTTCTTCTCTATTTGCTAGCGCCTTGTTTACACTAAATCACCTGATAAGCGAAACGACCGGGAACAGGAATGTTAACCACGAAGGCGCACCAAGGCGAGCTGCGGCTCGCCAGGAACACGAAGGAATGAAAAACGCCTTCAATCCCCTTTTTTCGTGCGCCTTCTTCGCCTTCGTGGTAAATTTCTTCCGTCCGCGTATCTGATTTTTTAGGCCAAGCAGCCTCTTAGCGCCTTGTTTACACTAAATCACCGGATAAGCGAAACGACCAGGAACAGGAATGTTAACCACGAAGGGGCGCCAAGGCGAGCTATGGCTCGCCAGGAACACGAAGGAATGTATATGCGCTTCCAATTTCCGCTTTTCGTGCGCCTTCTTCGCCTTCGTGGTAAATTTCTTCCGTCCGCGTATCCATGCTAAGGCCGGCAGGGAGGCCGGCGCGGGCAGCTTCCGCGCAAGGGATAGGAAGGGTGCGGAGCAGCCACGCCGCAGGCGGGGCCGGAGGCGAAGCCGGAGCCCTGGATAGCCCGGTCCCCGCCGGAGGCGGGGATGCGCCCAACATACACTGGATATACGGCGTTTTCCCACCTGGACCGATCGTTGCCGATACTATCCCGCCAAACTCGCCAGTTTTTCCCGGATAAATTCGCTTTTTTCCTTGAGCCCGATGTTCCCGGTGTGGAGGACGAGGATATTGGGGGCCCCGGGGTCCAGTTTTACCTTGCCGGCGGATTCCTTCATCAGCCGGATAAGGCGGTCCACGTTGATTCGGGATACCCGTCCGAATTCCACCCGCACGACTCCTCCCTTTTCCCGCAGGGAGGAGACGGCGATTTCCCGGCAGATAATCCGAATCTCCGCCAGGGCCAAGAGGCTTGCCGCCTCGTCGGGCAGGGGGCCGAAGCGGTCCAGCAGTTCCGCGTACACCCGCTCCAGTTCGTCCTTCTCCCGGACGGAGGCGATTTTTTTGTAGACCTCCATCTTTTCCTGGGCGGAATCGATGTAGGCGTCGGGAATAAAGCCGGAGTATTCAAGCTCCAGCAGGGTTTCCGATTCCCCTTCGTAGTTTTCGTCCTCCAGGCGTTTGATCGCCTCGTCCAACAGGCGCAGGTACAGGTCGAAGCCCACGGAATATATGTCCCCGCTCTGCTCCCGGCCCAAAAGGTTCCCCGCCCCCCGGATTTCCATATCCTTCATGGCGATTTTAAAGCCCGAACCCAGCTCGGTGAAATCGGAAATAACCTGGAGCCGTTTCATGGCCAGTTCGCTCAGGGCCCGGTCCCGGGGATAAAAAAGGTAGGCGTAGGCCACCCGGTCCGAGCGGCCCACCCGGCCCCGGAGCTGGTAGAGCTGGGAGACTCCGTACATATCCGCCCGGTCGATAATGATGGTGTTGACGTTGGGAATATCTATGCCGTTTTCAATGATCGTGGTGGAAACCAGCACATGAAAGCCCCCGTGGATAAAGCGGTGCATCACGTCTTCCAGGTCCTGGGCGTCCATCTGTCCGTGGGCCGTCTCTATCAGCATTTCCGGGGCCATCCGCTCAATTTTAAGGCGGGTCTCGTGGAGGCTTTCCACCCGGTTGTGGAGAAAAAAGACCTGCCCCCCCCGTTCCACCTCCCGCCGGATGGCGGCGGCTATCCGCTCCTCGTTCCATTCCTCGATGATTGTCTCAATGGGATGCCGGTTCATGGGGGGGGTGGCCAGGAGGCTCATGTCCCGAATCTTGAGGAGGCTCATGTGGAGGGTCCGGGGGATGGGGGTGGCGGAAAGGGTGAGGCAGTCCACGTTGGTTTTGAATTCCTTAAGCCGCTCCTTGTCCTTAACGCCGAAACGCTGCTCCTCGTCGATGACGAGGAGGCCCAGGTTCTTAAAACTTACGTCCCTTTGGATGATCCGGTGGGTCCCCACAAGAATATCAATCTGCCCCTGCCGCAGCTCTTCCAAAATTTTTTTCACGCTCCGGCGATCCACAAAACGGGAAAGCATGGCGAGTCTTACGGGAAAGCGGCTGAACCGTTCCTGAAAATTTTCGAAATGCTGCTCCGTTAGTATCGTTGTGGGGGCGAGGAAGGCGACCTGCTTCCCCCCCATCACCGCCTTGAAACAGGCCCGCACCGCCACCTCGGTTTTGCCGTAGCCCACGTCTCCGCAGACCAGCCGGTCCATGGGATGGGGGCTTTCCATATCCTCCTTAATTTCCTCCACGCAGCGGAGCTGATCCTCGGTCTCGTCAAAGGGGAAGGCCGCCTCGAACATGGTCTGCCATTCGCCGTCCTCCGGAAAGGCGAAGCCCGGCGCGGCCTTGCGTTTGGAATACAGGGCGATGAGCCGCCCCGCGATGTCCTCCACCGATTTCTTCACCCTCCCCTTGCGGGCCTCCCAGCTCTTGGATCCCAGGTTATCCAGCCGGGGAGGGGTCCCCTCGTTTCCAATGTACCGCTGCACCAGGTTTACCTGTTCGATGGGGACAAAGACCGTTTCCTCCCCCAGGTACTCCAGTTTGATGTAGTCCCGCTCGAAACCCAGGGCCCGGATTCGCTCAATCCCTTTAAAAAGGCCGATGCCGTAGTTCAGATGCACCACATAGTCCCCGCTGTTAAGTTCCACAAAGCTGTCGATGGCGGCGCTCCGCACGGTCTTCACCGATTTGGGAATCCGTTTTCTCCGGCCGAAAATTTCATTTTCCTGGACCAGCATGAGGCGGACGTCTTCCAGACAAAAACCCGCGGAAAGGGGCACCGCGGCGACGCTGAGGGCTTCGCGGGAAATATCGCTCAGAATCGATTCGATCCGCTCCGCCTGGATCTCCGATTCGGCGGCTACCAGAATCCGCCAGCCCTCGGCCAGGAGGGCGGAGAATTCTTCCTTCAGGTAAAGGACGTTGCCGAAGAAACTCCGGGAGGGGCCGCAGGGAAGCTCGATATGAAAGGCCCCCTCCTCCCCGCCCCCCTGGATGGACATGAGGGAAACCCGCCGGGAAAAGCGGGAAACCAGATCCCCGAATTTGAGGAGCAGCCGCCCGGGGGCGGGGAATTCCCGGCCCGGGGAAGCGCGGCGGGATGCGCGGAAAAGGTTTTCATATTCCCGTTCAAGGGGCTCCTGGGCGTTTTCCAACCGTTCCCGGTCGAAGAAAAACACCGGCATCTCCCCCAGGTAATCCGCCATGGAGGCCGGCCCCTCCCGAAAGGCCAGGGGATAGAACATCTCCTCCCCGGCGCAGCTCCTCCTTTCCATAAGGGTTTCCAGAACGGCCCGGCCCCCGTCGGGAAATTCCTCCAGCCTCCCCAGGGTATCCCCCAGGGCATCGATCCGCTCGTCGGTCCACACCAGTTCCCGCAGGGGCCGAATCACGAGGGCCTCGGGATTCGGCCCCCCGCTGCTCTGGTCCAGGGGATCAAAACGGCGGATTCCCTCGACCCGGTCAAAATCCAGCAGGATCCGGTAGGCCTTATCGTCCCCCCCCATAAGGATGTCCAGCACCTCCCCCCGGAGGGCGAACTCTCCGTGGATCTGGACCCTGGGAACCCTGGTGTAGCCGTATGAGGCCAGCCGCCCCGCCAGGGCGGCGGTATCCACCTTATCCCCCGGCCGCAGGGGGATGAGGAGGCTCTTGACATACTCCGGAGGCGGCAGGGGGCCGAGGAAGGCCCGTTCGGGAATGATATAGATTCTGCCCTCCTCCCCGGCGGCGCCCCGCCCCGTTTTTCCCCCCGCCAGGCCGCAGAGGACTCCCGTCCGCTCGCCGAAGATCTCCGAGACCGGCGCCATTTCCTTGTAGGGCATGGTCCCCCACCAGGGGAAGACCTGGGCGTCCAGCCCCAGGGATCGAAAGTCCAGGGCCAGTGAATTGGCGTCCTGCTCCGTGGGGACCACCGCGGCGAAGTTCTTCCCTTCCGCCAGGACAGCCAGAAGAATCGCCTGGAACGAACCTTCCGCGCCCCGGATTTCCAGGGGAAATTTCCCCCCCCGGAAGGCGGAAACGCAGTGGGAGACCGCTTTTGAAGCGGCTATGCTTTTACAAAACACCGGAAAAGATAAGGTATTCATATCGCGGTGCCGAATATTATATCATAGCTTTGATCTTGTGCGAGGAGGTTACCGGCCTGCCGGCAATTCCCGGTTGAGAAAAGGCCTTAAGGGACGCCGAAGGTCGAGTTTTATGGGGCGCGTGTTTTGCCGCCGCAAAAACTCAGGCTTCGCTCCAATTCCCCGCCCTCCGGAGGCGCCCCCCTGCGGGGCGGATGCCGCCTTCGCTCCGCCCCAGCGTTTTGGCCGCGGATGGGGGGAAGGGCGCGGATGCCGGGGCGTACATACCGGGGAATCCCCAACGGGAAAGGGGCCGGGAGTAAACCGGGAACCCTTGCCGGCCTGCCGGGCCGCGGAGAGTAGAATTTACATGAAAAAACGGACCCCTGTTGTTTTTGTTTTCCTCCTGGCCCTTGCCCCGGCCCTGCTGCCGGCGGAGGCCGCCGGCCCGGCGGGGGCGGAGTTCAGCATCCGCTTCTACGACAAGCGGATCTACCATGTCTCCGGGGAGGGGGGCGATCCTATCTATGTACAGGCCACCATCGCCAACCGGAGTCCCCACGTCTACCGCTTCAAACTTGCCGACGAGCGGGCCTTTTCCATCGAATTCGATGTCCGGACCCTGGGCAACCGGAGGGTGGAACCGGCGCATTCCCTGATCCGGCGGCGGAGCGGCAGCGGCAGAATCTTCTTCCGGGAAATATCCGTGGAAAGCGGGGAATCCTTTTCGTTTGTAGAGGATCTGCGGAATTACGCGGATCTTCAGAATCCCGGGGGTTTTGTGGTGCAGGCCCGGATATACCCGGAACTCTACCGGACCCCCCAGGAAAGCCAGGAAAATTTTGAACCGCTCCCCCTGGAGTCCAACCGCCTTTCCCTGAACCTGCGGCCCCCGGCCCTCCCCGGACCCGAGGGAACGCCGGCGGCGGTGGATTTGGATACCGGAACGATCCTGGCCAGGGAACGGCTTGCCCCCGACGATGTGGTGGAGTACATTATCACCGCCCGCCAAAGAAGCCAGTGGGAAAAGTTCTTCCTCTACCTCGATCTGGAGGAAATGATAGCCCGAAACCCGGCCAGGCGGCGGCAGTGGACTGTTGAAGGAGAGGAGGGACGGCAGCGGATGCTGGCCCGCTACCGCGAGGAGATGCAGCAAAACATCATCGACGGGGACATTACCGCCATCCCCTTCGAATTTGAAATTCAGCGCACCGACTATAACGCCCTGGAGGGGACTGTGGTGGTTTTGGAAAAATTCAGGACCGGAACCAACTATACCGAGCGGAAACGATACACCTACTACGTAAAGCGAAAACAGGATTACTGGGTTGTCGTTGACTATGTGGTAGTAAATTTGGGAACCGAATGAAACTACTCCTGGCCGTAGCCTCCGACGACACTTACGATCTTATTTCGTTTTACATCCGGCCCCTGGGTTTTGAACTGATCCGCTACCGCCACATCATCAAGGCCATGGACAACGTGGACGAGGCGGACCCCGCGGGGGTGATCATCAGCGCCAACGATTTTCCCCGCCACTGGAAGGCTATGGCCCAGTTTATCCGGGCCGAACGGCCCAGGGAAAGCTGCCCCATCATCATACTGACGGGGGAGCAATTCCCCCTGGAAGCCACCACCCAGGCTTTCTATATCGGGGTCAGCGGTATTGTGAACGAAACCCTCTCCAGCGCCGATCTGGACCGGCTGCAAACCATCATTTCCCGCTACATTCCCGTGGACGAACGCCGCAGATCCCGGCGCTTTTACGCCGCCGAGTGGAACCGCTTCGGCTTCCTCGTTTCCAAACCCCAGGACAAGACGATTGTTCCCGGAGAGGTAAAGAACATCTCCGCGTCGGGGATTTCCTTTTCCCCCGCCTATTCAAGCCTTATGAACGACATCGGCCTCCACACGATTCTGCCCCAGTGCAGCCTGCGGGCGGGGAACATGATCCTCTCCCCAAGCTGCCGCCTGGCCCGGGGCGGCCGCATCATTTCCCTGGAATTTGTCTCCTTCCCCGGGGACGAGCAGAACAGCCTGGAAAAATACCTGGAAGAGCTGCCCATCATCGAGATGCGGAACAAGCGGATGGAGATTGAAAAATCCGGGAGCTTTGATTAGGACCCCGACGAGGTGTAGCGCCGGACCCCCGCCCGCCAGACCGCAAGGCAGGGCAGAAGAAAGACGGGGCCCGCCAGGGGGGCCAGCATGGAAAGAAGGGGATGGCTCCCGGCCCGGCCGGTCAGGTACATGAGGGGCAGGTAGTTGACGCAGCCGAAGGGGATGACAAACGTAAAAAAGCGCCGGATTCGCCTGCCGTATACGGGCAGGGGATAGGAGGCCAGTTCCCGGCCCCCGTCGGTAAAGATATTGACGATCTCAAGCCCTTCCAGAGTAAAGAAGCACACCGCGGCTCCCAGGATAAAGATGCCGGTAAAAAGCGCCGCCCCGCCCAGAATCATCAGGACCAGGGTAAGGATCTTCCCAGTGCTCCAGGCTATGCCGGCCCGGGGAATCACGATAAAAAGCACGACCAGGGCCTGGATCAGCCGGCCCATGCGGGTGATTTCGATCCGGGCCCCCAGGACCTGGATGATCGTACTCCGGGGCCGCAAAAGCACCCGGTCAAAGTCGCCCCGGATAACCATGCCCGAAAAGGCATCGAAGCCCCGGGCAAAGCACTCGCTGAGGGAAAAGGCGATGTTGGTGACGGCGAAGCAGAGGCCCGCCTCCGCGAAGCTCCAGCCCGCGACGGCGCCGAAGCGCCGGAAGAGGAGGCTGATGCTGAGGAACCAGGAAAAGGCGGTAAAGAACTGGCCCAGGGCGCCAAGGGCCGTGGAAAGACGGTATTCCAGGAGGGCCCGCAGGTTCATGGCCAGGTATTTGAAGTAGAGCATCAGCCCCCCTGAATGACGACCCGCCTTTGGATCGCCCGGAAGGAGAGGATCCCCAGGGCGACCAGGAGGGCGGTCCAGCCGCACTGCATCCCCAGACCGGCCAGGGCCTCCCCGCCCGCGATATGGCCGCTGTAAAGGCGGAAGGGAAAATCCGCGGTGTAGCGGAAAGGGAGCCAGCCCAGGACCCGCTGCATGGTCCGGGGCATAAAGGGGATGGGGATAAGGGCGCCCATGAGGAATTCCCCCAGGGTTCCAAAAAAGAACCGGGCCCCGTGGGGGTTGAGGGACAGAAAGGTAAGGACGCAGGTAAACATGCACAGCGCCGTCACCAGGAGGGCCGCCAGGCAGAGGGAGGGGATGAACAGCAGGGCCGCCGCCGGGTTTGGGGGCGGGTGGAAGCGCCAGGGTTCGGGGAGGAGGAAGGCGACGGCCAGGATGGGGGCGCAGCGGAGCAGGGTCCGGGAGATCCGCAGGGCCAGGATGCGGAAGAACCAGAACCCGTAGAGGCTGAGGGGGCGGCAGAGTTCGTAGGCCAGGTTTCCCCCGGCGATCAGATCCAGGAGTTCGTTGTCCATGCTCCAGAGCATCACCAGGGCAAGAAAGGCCTGGCGCAGCCAGACCAGATCCGCAAGCTGGCCGAAGTCCATGGGGCCCGGAGAACCGGAGGACGCGGCCTCCCCGGAAACGGCGGCGGCCCCCGCAAGCCCCCCCGCCCCGCCGAGCCCCGCGCTCTGGTAAAAGGCGGCGAACACCAAAAGGCTGACGCCGCCCCAGAAAAACTGGGTCGCCACCCCGGCCCAGGCGGCGGCCCGGTACTGAAGCCCCGCGATAAGCTTCATCCTGAACATGCCGGCGTAGGGCGCCCGGGGGGAAGGCGCAGGGAAGGAGGACGCGCGGGAGGGGGCCGCCGGAGCCCCGGCGCCGGCGGACGGCCCGGGCCCCCCGGGAAAGGGGCCCTCCCCTCCCCCCGCTCTCCGGGGGCCCCTAGCCAAGCCCCCCCTCCTGGTACAGGGAAGCGATAATCTCCTCGATGGGCCGGCTTCCGGCGCTCATGTCCGTAACGCTCAACCCTTCCCCCAGAATTCGCAGGGCGGCGGAAACGCTGAGGACCCCGGTGTCCAGCTCCCAGACCGCCCGGGATTCCCCCCGGGAGAGCAGCCGGGTCCCCATCGGCTCCGGCAGCTCCGGGGGCGGCCCCCCGGCGGCCTCAAAACTCAGTTCCAGCCGCCGTTTGCGGTCGAACCGCTCCCGCAGCTTCCGCAGGGGCCCGTCGTAAAGAATCTTCCCCCTGCCGATAAGAAGTATCCGGTCCGTCAGGGCCTCAATATCGTCCATGTCGTGGGACGTCAGAATCACCGTCACCCGCCGGATCCGGTTCAGTTCCCCGATAACCCGGCGGACCGCCAGTTTCGACACCGCGTCCAGCCCTATGGTGGGCTCGTCCAGAAAGAGAATCTCCGGGTCGTGGATCAGGGACGCGGCGATCTCGCAGCGCATCCGCTGGCCCAGACTAAGCTGCCGCAGAGGGACGGGAAGCAGGGGCCCCAGGTCCAGCAGCGCCGCCAGCTCCCCCAGATTCTCCCGGAATCGGCCCTCCGGCACCCGGTAGATGTCCCGCAGCAGGTCAAGGGAATCCCGCACCGGCACGTCCCACCACAACTGGGTCCGCTGGCCGAAGACCACCCCGATACGGCCCACATAGTTCCGCCGGTTCTTCCAGGGGCAGGTCTCCAGGATAGTGCATTCCCCGGAATCGGGAACCAGGATGCCCCCCATGATCTTGATGGCCGTGGACTTTCCCGCCCCGTTGGGACCGATAAAACCGGCGATTTCCCCCCGCCCCAGGGCGAAGGAAATACCGTCCAGGGCCCGAATTTCCTCATAATCCCGGCGGAACAGGGCCGCGGCGGCGGCGGCCATCCCCTTCTTCCGCCGCACCCGCCGGAAACTCTTCCGAATGTCCCGCAGCTCAATCATACTCCCCACTTTAACACGGCCCCCTCAGCCTGTATATCGACGGACCCCCGAACCGCAGCCGGAAAGAAGATCCGTCCAACAACCAATATATTTTGGGCGCATCCCCGCCTGCGGCGGGGACCGGGCTATCCGCTCCAATTCCCCGGCCCCCGCGGGACCGGGGAATTCCGCTTCTATCCCTTGCGCGGACCGGCTGGCGGCGAATTTAGCGGAGGGAAGAATCAGCAAGGCGCCGCCTTTTGCTTCGGCCCCGCCGACGGCCTCCCCGCCGACGGCCTCCCCGCCGGCGGCCCCCCGCCCTGACGCAAGCCAGGAAGGGCGGGGCGCGGCGAAGGCGCAAAAGCCGGCCGCAGGGCTTGCGCTTGCCGCCCGCCCCGGGCGGACAGCCGCAAAAAACGCGCCCGGCATGCACCCTCAATGGGCGGCGTGCTCTAAACCGCGAATTGCCGGCAAAACGATTCCCTCCCCTTGACACTTTTGTTAGTCTAATCTAATGTTCCCCCGTTAGCTTTAGCTAATGCATCTTGAGCGAAGGAGACCCTTATGGACAAAAAGACTTTCGTCGGCCTCGTGCTGGCATTTGGTTTGGCGGCGTCCTCCGCCTTTGCGGAGGGTGATATTTCCCTATCCCTGGAATTCAACGCATCGATCCTGTCAATCGACAGCGAGGGGGTGGTGGACAGTATGACCGATGTTGGATTTAACGAAGATGAGACAAGCATCGATCTGAGCTATGAAGATGATTCCTGGGGAGTCGTCAGTTCCCTCGCCTTTGGCAACGAAAACCTGCGTTTCATGAACGGCGGAATCGAGTCGATTTTGGGCATGAAAGGGATCGGCGACATTTCTCTTATCGACGGCTTCCCCCTAAGCCTTAGCGAGCTGTACGGCTGGGTAAAGCCCTTCGGCGACATCGTCAAATTTACCGGCGGCGTCTTTGAAAACACCGACGGCATCGCCGACTATACCGACGACATTGACGATTTTCAGATGGGCGTCTTTTTCTCCGACGAACCCGAAGAAATCACCAACACCGCCCTAGTGAACGGCCTCCTGACCGATCTGGTCTTCGGCCCCGTTACCCTGCAATTCCTCCTTGCCCCCAATTACAGTAAAGAAACCGCGACGGATTTAATCTCGGAGGCGGTTCCCAATGTCGATGTCCCGGCCCGCTTGTTCCGCCTGGGGGGACGGGCAATCGTCGATGTGGGCGTCGGGACCCTCGCCGCCATGTTCAAAACATTCCAGCTTCCGGCTATATCCCTTCTGGGAGCCGACCCCTCCGCGACCAAGGAAAACTACAACACCTTCGGCGCCTACTTTGACTTTACCGCGGTGGAGAATCTTGGACTTTCCCTGGGTTATACCGGATTTCTGCCGACAACCGACGCGGAGGACGCAGAGAGCGTGCTGTACAGCGGCATCGACCTCCGGGCGACATGGACCGGAATCGAGGGGTTGAGTATTTCCACCCACAACAATATTACCTTTGCGGCGGGTGCGGAAAAAGACTGGATGAGGCAGCTGGGCAAGGACGATACCTTTCTGAGTCTGTATAACGCCATCGGGGCGACAAAGGAGCTGAACGATAAATTCAGCGTCAAAGCCGGAGTCGGAAACCTACTCCAGATCTATGATTTCGGCGGAGACAAATTTCAAACCGACGGCCTCGGCCTGAGCGCGAATCTCATCGTCAAGGTAACCGATAACGCGGAATTCAACGTCGGCGCCCGCGTGGATATCAATAACATCACCACGACCGGCATTTTAGGCGATACCGACGAAACCCTGACCGTCTTTAGTATTCCGGTCGGTATTGTCGTAAGTTTCTAAGCGATCCTCCTTCCTATCCCCGTTCGGGCAAACCGGGCGGGGATTTTGATTCCGGCGGACGTTTTTCTATCGGACAAAAGTTAAAACGGCTTCGGCCCGCACAAAAAGCCCGGTGGAAATTCCCGTCCACGATTTTTTCCAAATCCCCCGCCCTTCCCGCAAAGCCGCTCCCCTCCCGCCGCAGTTCCGCCATGCCCCGCAGAATAAGGGGAAGGTCCGTCCAGCGGGAAAAATTCCCGCCCCGCAGGGGCTGGTAGGGGGCGTCGGTTTCGGTCAGGATCCGTTCCGCGGGGAAAAGGGCGCAGCAGCGCCGGGCCTCCTTGTGGTTCAACAAAATGACGGTCCCAAAGGAAAAGTATGCGTTTATCCCCCGGCGGAGCAGGGCCTCCCCCTCCCCCAGGGTGCCGGACCAGGAATGGAAAACCACCGCGGGAATTTGTTTCAGTTCCCTCCCCAAAGCAAAGATCTTATGCATGGCCCGGCGGGCGTGAATAACCAGGGGAAGATCGCGGCGCCGGGCCAGTTCCAGGTGGAAGGCGAAGATGCGGTCCTGCAACGCCTCGGTCCCCCGGAATTCCGGGCCGTAGAGATCAAAGCCCGCCTCCCCCAGGGCCGCGAGCCTCCCCCCGGCGGCCAGTTGTTCCAGCAGTTCCAGGAGGGGCTCAAAGCGGGCCGGATCGTCCCCGGGATCGGGCATCTGGGGGTGTACGGCGAGGCAGGGCAGAACCGGCGCCGCCCCCTCCCTCCGGGCCCGGCGGGAAAGCTCCTCGTGGTAGAAGAACTCCCCCTCCGTGGTGGAACTGGCGGCGCAGGCCGCCCCCAAAGCCCGCCGCTCTTCCTCCCCTCCGGGAAAACGTTCCGCCAGGGCCAGGGGATGGCAGTGGGCGTCAGTCACGGCCCCCCCCGGCGTTCCGCGCCCCCCCTCCGCCGGCAATCCGGACGTCAAAATTTACCATAACTTTTCCCCCGCGGCGCTTTTGAAAAGGGAAGCCGGAACAGGAATCCTTAAAAAGCGATGGTATCGGGGTCCTGATCCAGACCGGCGATCCCCGTAAGCCCCGCTATTTTTTCCACATCCTCGGCGGAAAGCTCAAAGTCAAAAACCCTGGCGTTTTCCTCGATCCGTTCGGGATTTACCGACTTGGGCAGAGGGATGTAGCCCCGCTGCAAACTCCAGCGGATGCAGATCTGGGCCACGCTGCGGCCGTACTTTTCCGCAAAGACCCTCATCTCCGGGGCCTCGAAGATCTTCCCCACCCCCAGGGGGCTGTAGGCTTCCAGGACGATGTTTTTGCTCCGGCAGTACGCCGCCGCCGCCTCCTGGGTGCAGCCCGGACAGAGGCGGATCTGGTTCACCTGGGGGACGACCGCGGCGCTTTCCAGAAGGGGCTCAATGTGGCGCTGATGGAAATTGCTGATCCCAATGGCCCTTAACTTCCCCGCCTTGTACAACTCCTCAAAGGCCTTCCAGGTCCCCGCGTTGGCCTCCCGCCAGTTGGCCCGGAATTTGGCAGGATTGGGCCAGTGGATCAGGTACAGATCGAAGTAATCGGTCCCCAGCTTTTTCGCGCTCCCCTCGTAGGCCCGCATGGTAAGATCGTAGCCGTGTTCGCTGTTGGCAAGTTTGGTCGTCAGAAAAATCTCCTTCCGGGGAATACCGCTTTCCTTCAGGGCCCGGCCCACGCTGTCCTCGTTGCCGTAAACCGCGGCGGTGTCGATGTGCCGGTATCCCGCCTTCAGGGCGGCCTTTACCGCGGAAACCGCCTCCTCCCCCTCCTGCGCCCGCCAGGTGCCGAAGCCGATACAGGGAATCTTCACCCCGTTGCTCAGGGCAAGACCGTCGGTAAGTGATGTGTAAGCCATACCATACTCCTTCGATTAAACTGACCGCGGCTCATCACGCGCGGATATGCCGGCCGTTCTCAACCGCCCGGCCCCGTTCGCCGGGGCCCCATTCCCGGGCCATTGTAAATGTTCACGTAAAGGTTAAGTCAAGGGATTCGGGAAGAAATCCGGCAATCTCAGTTGAGAGATGCCCCGTATCGTATATGTATGTTGGGCGCATTTTTTGCGGCGCAGCCGCAAAAAACCGGGCTATCCGCTCCAATTCCCCGCCCCCTGCGGGGCCGGGGAATTCCGCTCCTATCCCTTGCGCGGGCGAAAGCCGCGCCGCGGCTTTCGCCTTCGCCGTGCCCCGCCTTTTTTGTCCGCGCCGGAGGAACGGCGGGGGAATGCGCCCGGCCTAAAACGACGCCGTGGAACCCCCGCCTTTAAGCCGGGTTAAAAAATAGTTGCCGTGCCCCGGCACCACCAGATCCGCGATGCCGGCGATCTTCTCAATGCTCTCCCGGGAAATCTCGAAATCGACGGAATTGTAGTAGCCCTGGCGATGGAAAAAATGATCCGCCGTCATCACCGCGTCGCCGGCGGCGACTATCCTGCCCTCCGGGCCCTCGAAGACCGCGCCGGTGAGCCCCATGGTATGGCCGGGCAGGGGGATCGCCGCCACCCCGGGCATTATCTCTTTTCCGGCGGGCCTCAGCCGGGCGGCCAGGCCGGCGGGATCGGCGTAATGTACGGATGCTTCGGAATCCCGTATCTGCCGGCCTATGTCGTCCCATTCCTCCGGGGGGGCCAGGAGCAGGGCGTTGGGAAACGCCTCAAGGCCGACGAAATGATCCCCGTGTTTGTGGGTGATAAAAACATAATCGACGGCCTCGGGTTTAAGGCCCGTCCGCTGATCCAGGATTTCCCCCATCAATCCGGGGGGCGCCGGCGGATCGATGACCAGCCGCTTCCCGCCGATCTCCACAAACGTGGAGGTGCACAGGGCGGAACGGTAGGATCTCCCCTCATCCTCGCCCCAGTATCTGTTGCGGCTAAAATAACCCAGGCTTAAAACGGTCCAACGCACAATACCCCTCCTTCTTGCCTCGATCCGGCCCTTTGGTCCGGCTGCGTCCATTTTGTTTTATTCCGCCGGCTTGTTCAATAGAGTTGTTCAGAAATTTCAGTCTCTGAACAACAACCGCTTAAAACCAAATTTACGGTTTTGATAAATATTCATTGACAAAGGATTCGAAAAATGTTATACTGGTCAAACTTATGAATAAATGCGGGTAGCAGGCTGATTCGTCTAAAAGGCAGGTGCGGATGGAAGAAATTTACCACGAAGGCGAAGAAGGCGCACGAAGCCGGGGATTGAAGGCGTTTTTCATTCCTTCGTGTTCCTGGCGATCCGCAGCCCGCCCTGGTGCGCCTTAGTGGTTAAAATTCTTATTCCCGGTTTTTTCGCTCTTTTTGGAATCACCGGCTTATTTCTTGCCAATAACAAGCGGTCCACGCTTTTTATGGAACAAGGGGTATCTCTTGTTAATATGAGGGTCCTCGAAACGGGCAGTCATTTTCAAGGAGAAAAAAATGGCAGGCAGCAAACTTTTGGCGGGAATACTCGGCATACTGCTGATATTCGGTTTTGTCTTAATCGGATGCGACAACGGCGGCGGCGATCCGGTCTGGCTTGCGGATCTGCAAAATCCCTTCATCGGCAAATGGGAAGCAGATATTCCAAGCGCTCAAATGCACTTGATATTTGACTATAAAACGGACGGATCCTTTGACTTTGAGATTCCCGGCCTGCCCGCGGATCAAGGGCGCGGGAAGGGGGGATATCTGGTTGCCGGCAATGTAATGGTCTCCTATCTGGATTTTGAAGGCGCCGCGGGATACACTTTCAAAGTGGTTGATAACGATACCATTGATGTTACGGAAATCGAAAGGATAAACGGAGACGGCAATTTTGTATTGGGCGAAACCGCTCCATTTACCCGCGTCGCCGGTTCCCCGGTAAATAGAGAAAATGCGCCCTTTGTATTGAACCATCCTTATCTTGGGAAATGGGAATTCAAGGCGGAGAATACGGTAATCCCTGAATTGGGACCCGACGAACATAACATTGCCACGACGTATGAGGCGGGAGCGGACGGCATACTCAAATATGATTTTGAGTTGGATGACAATCCCCCGGTTTTAGCGGCCATCCCCTATTTTATTTTCGAGAATACCCTGGTTGTCTATGATCCCGCCGAAGGCATTGAAGCAGCCCAAATCACGCCGGCGGAGCATGATCCGGATATTATTTATCTGACGGATGAAAGCGGCCAACCGATGCCGCTTACCCGTATTCCTTAGAAATCAATAGGACTGTTTGGAAACTGAAGTTTCCGAACAGTCCTGTGTTATAACAAAACCAAAGAAACCGCGAGAGAGTTCAATGAAATTACGGAGCTTATATTTTTTTTCGGCGGCCTTGTTGCCGCTTATAATAAATTGCAATATGCCCTCTGATTCTACGGATCCCCCTGAAGCGCGGTACAAACCGGGTCTTTACAGCGCAAGCGCGCCGGGGTTCAGGGGCGATATAAAAGTATCCGTCTCCTTCCCGGAGGATGGGATTATCGGTATTGCCATTGACGAGCATAATGAAACAGTTGAACGCGGCAGGGTGGCGTTTGCAATCAAAAATATTCCGGAAAATAGAGTACAAAAACAATCTCGGGAAGTAGACGCGGTTGCCGGCGCTGCCTTCACCAGTCTTGCGATTATAAAAGCCGTAGGAGACTGCGTAAAAAAAGCCGGGGGCGGGTTGTAAAAACGCCGCGGGTTTTGGTTTTGCCGGAGTTTCGCGGAGGATCGCGAAACTCCATCCCGCGGATACATTCCCTGAGTTTTTGCTTCGCAAAAACTCAGAAGGCGCAAAACGGCAGGGATTCCGTTTTGCGCCCGCGCAAGGGATAGAAGCGGAATTCCCCGGCCCCTCCGGGGCCGGGGAATTAGAGCGGATAGCCCGGTTTTTTGCGGATCCGCCGCAGGCGGAGCCGCAAAAAATGCGCCCGGGATGCACTCGCGATTCGGCGTTTCCCAAAACAAAGCGTCCTCTCTTGCATTTTCGTTCCGGCGGAACTAGGCTTAATGGTATGTTATCAGTCTCCCGGAGGGCTTCTCCGGGGCGGCGAAAATAAGGACGATATATGGCACAGACAAAGGCGCGCCTGCCGGTAAAGGATCTGGACAGCCTTGAGGAGGCCCTTAAAGAAATCCGCAGGGCCCAGGAGGAGTTCGCCCGATTTTCCCAGGAGCGGGTGGACGAGATCTTCTTTGCGGCGGCCCAGGCGGCGAACCGGGCGCGGATTCCCCTGGCGAAGGCGGCGGCGGAAGAAACCGGCATGGGGGTTGTGGAAGACAAGGTCATCAAGAATCACTTCGCCGCGGAGTACATCTACAACGCCTACAGGGACGCGAAGACCTGCGGTATCATCGAGGAAGACCCGGTCTTTGGGATCAAAAAGGCGGCGGAGCCGGTGGGGGTGGTGGCGGCGGTAATTCCCACCACCAATCCGACCTCCACGGTCATTTTTAAGTCCCTTATCTGTCTGAAAACCCGGAACGGGATTATCATTTCCCCCCACCCCCGGGCGAAGAACAGCAGCGGCGAGGCGGCCCGGATTGTCCTGGAGGCGGCGGTGGAGGCCGGGGCCCCGGCGGGAATCATCGGCTGGATAGACGAACCCAGTCTGGAGCTTACCAACCTGGTCATGCGGGAGGCGGACCTTATTCTGGCCACCGGCGGCCCCGGCATGGTTAAGGCGGCCTACTCCTCCGGGAAGCCGGCAATCGGGGTGGGTTCGGGAAACGTGCCGGCGGTCGTGGATTCCAGCGCGGATATCCGGACGGCGGCAAGTTCCATCATCCTTTCCAAGACCTTTGACAACGGGATGATCTGCGCCAGCGAACAGTCGGTCATCGCCCTGGATGAAATTTATGACAGGATGAAGCTGGAACTCGCCTACCGGGGCTGCTACTTCCTGAAACCCGCCGAGGCTGAAAAGATCCGCAAGACCATCCTGGTAAACGGCGCGTTGAACGCGAAGATCGTGGGCCAGAGCGCGTCCAGGATCGCGGAGCTTGCGGGCCTTTCGATTCCCCGGGACATCAAGATTCTGGTTGGGGAAGTGGAGAGCACGGACCTGAGCGAGGAATTCGCCCACGAAAAACTTTCCCCGGTCCTTGCCATGTACCGGGCCCGGGATTGGACGGACGCATTAAACAAGGCGGAATCCCTGATTCGGGACGGGGGCTACGGCCATACCGCCAGCCTCTACCTGGACCCCGCCAGGAAGGACCTGCTGGAGGAATTCAGCCTGCGGATGAAGACCTGCCGTATCGTAGTGAACACCCCTTCCTCCCACGGGGGCATCGGGGACCTCTACAACTTTAAGCTCCTCCCCTCCCTGACCCTGGGCTGCGGTTCCTGGGGGGGGAATTCGGTGGCGGAGAACGTGGGGGTTAAGCAGCTTTTAAACATCAAAACCGTGGCGGAGAGGAGGGAAAACATGCTCTGGTTCAGGACCCCGGACAAGGTGTATATCAAACGGGGCTGCCTCCCCGCCGCCCTGGACGAACTGGGGGGGGTCCTGGGGAAAAAGCGGGCCTTTATCGTGACCGACTCCTTCCTCTACCAAAACGGCTATACCGGGGCGGTAACGAAAAAGCTGGACGAGCTGGGGATTGTCCACCAGACTTTTTTCGACGTGGAAAGCGATCCCAGTCTGGCCTGCGCCAGGAAGGGGGCCGCCCTCATGGCGTCCTTCCTGCCCGACGCGATTATCGCGGTGGGGGGCGGTTCCGCCATGGACGCGGCCAAGATCATGTGGGTCCTCTACGAACACCCCGAGGCGGATTTCTCCTCCATGGCCATGCGTTTTATGGACATAAGGAAGCGAATCTACCGTTTCCCCAAAATGGGGGGGAAGGCCTATTTTATCGCCGTGCCCACCAGCGCCGGCACGGGAAGCGAGGCGACCCCCTTCGCGGTGATCACCGATGAAACGACGGGGATGAAGTATCCCCTGGCGGATTACGAACTCCTGCCGAACATGGCGGTCGTGGACGCCGATCTCCAGATGAGGGCCCCCAAGTCCCTGACCAGCGCCACCGGCATCGACGCATTGACCCACGCGCTGGAAGCCTACGCTTCGGTAATGGCCTCCGACTTTACCGACGGCCTCGCCGTTCAGGCAATAAAGCTGATCTTCCGCTACCTGCCCCGGGCCTATGAACTGGGGCCGGAGGACCCGGAGGCCCGGGAAAAGATGGCCAACGCCGCGGCCATCGCCGGCATGGCCTTTGCCAACGCCTTCCTGGGGGTCTGCCATTCCATGGCCCACAAGCTGGGGGCCTTTTACCACCTGCCCCACGGCGTAGCCAACGCCCTGATGATCACCGAGGTCCTCCGTTTTAACGCGGCGGAAGTCCCGGCCAAGATGGCCGCCTTTTCCCAGTACGATCACCCCCGGACCCTCAGCCGCTACGCGGAGATCGCCCGGGCCCTGGAGCTTGGGGAAGGCAGCGACGAGGAACGGCTGGAAAGCCTTATCGCCGCGATAGAGGAGCTTAAAACCCGGATAGGGATCAAGGGGAGCATCCGGGACTACGGCATAGAGGAGAAGGAATTCCTGGAGGGCCTTGACAGGATGAGCGAGGCGGCCTTTGACGATCAGTGCACCGGCGCCAACCCCCGGTATCCGCTGATCGGGGAAATTAAACAGATGTACCTTAACGCCTACTACGGGGGAGGGAAATGAGCAGAACCATTATTGTTGAACGCCCGAACAAGACAATCTACCTGGAAGACGGGAAGGTCTACAAGGTGATGGGGCCGGAATACCCCGCCTCCGATGTGTTTAACGAAGCCCTGAACCTGGCGGCCGTGGGGGAAACGGAACTTAAAACGCCGAAGATTCTGGAAGTTGCCAAGGTTGAAGGCAAATGGGCCATCGTGTGGGAGTACGTCGAGGGGACCACCATGCTGGAACTGATGAAGCGGGAACCGGACCGGTTCGACGAATACCTTAACCGCTTTGTGGATATCCAACTGGAAATGCACCGCTACAGCGCCACCCGGCTCCCGATCCTTACCGACAAGATGCACCGGAAGATCCGCGCCAGCGGCCTGGACTCGGACATCCGCTACGAACTCCACACCCGGCTGGACAGCATGCCCCGGCACACCAAACTCTGCCACGGGGACTTTGCCCCCAGCAACATCGTCATCACCAGGGACGGCGAAGCCTGCATCATCGACTGGTCCCACGCATCCCAGGGGAACGCCTCCGCCGACGCCGCCCAAACCTGGCTCATCTTCAACTTCTACCGGAATATCCTGCCCGGAGGCCGGGACCTGGCGGAAATGTACCTGAACCTTTTCTGCGGGAAAAGCGGCGCCCCCCGGCAATACGTGGAAAAGTGGATCTCCATCGTCTCCGCGTCCCAGCTCCTCAAGGGCAGGCCGGAGGAACGGGAATTCCTCCTCCGCCAGGTCAACGTGGTGGAGTACGAGTAGGGCGGGGACGGCATAACGGCGGGAATCCCCCGCCGGGGCGGGGGGCGCGCCCAAAAGAAACGAAGGCATCCGGCGTATCCCTTTTTATCCCTGGCGCTTGTTGTGATACATTGCTTAACCGTGTCTGATTTTTCCAACACATCGGGCGCGGCGGAATAAGCCTTGTAAGCCCTATGCCGGGAAGGTTGCGGCAAACGCCGCGGCGTTTGCCGACGGAGGCTGTAAACGACGGAGATGCGCCCCGAAAGAACCGCGCATCCGGCGCATCCCTTCTTAATTCTTGGCGCTTGTCGTGATAGATTACTTAACCGTGTCTGATTTTTCCAACACGCCGGGCGACGAATCCCTCCGGGGCGGCCGCTCGGCGGCCCCCTCCCTTTTTTTTATGGCCGCGCCGTGGTATATCGGTGGGCGACAATGGCAATGTTAACCGCCGCCCCGGATGACCAGGGCCGCCGCCTGGACCGGGTTTTGCGAAAGGCCCTGCCGGAACTTCCTCTTTCCCTGATCCACCGGCTGCTGCGGGAAGGCAGGGTTCTGGTGGACGGACGCCGCCGGGGCGGTGATTTCCGCGTCGCCGCCGGGCAGGCGATAAGCCTCCCCGCCGGGATCGGGGAAGGGCGCGCCGCGGAGGGCCGGATAACGGGGGGGCCCGCGAAAGGGGTCCTCCCTTGGCCGGGGGGCGGGGCCTTGCGGATCATCTACGAAGACGCCGATTTCCTGGTCCTTGACAAGGAGGCCGGCCTCCCGGTCCACGGCGGCGGGGGCAGTCTGGAAGCGCTGGCCCGGGCCCATCTGTCCCCCAGACTGCCCCCTTCCCTCTCATTCCGGCCCGGCCCCCTCCACCGGCTGGATAAACCCACCAGCGGCATCGTGGTTTTTTCCGCAAGCCTCGAAGGGGCCCGGCGTTTCAGCGCCCTCCTGCGGGAGGGGAAGATCCGCAAACAGTACCTGGCCCTGGTGGAGGGCAGCCTTACGGAACCGGGAATCTGGGAAGACCCCCTCCTCCGGGACCGGGAAACCCGGAAAACCGCCCCGGCGGCGGAGGGAAAGACCGCCCGCACCCGGTTCTCGCCGCTGGCCCCGCATCCGGCGGGGGCCGGCGGAAGGGCGGGGCCCGGGGGCCGGGACTACAGCCTCCTGGTCATGGAACCGGAAACAGGACGCACCCACCAGATCCGCGCCCACGCCGCCGCCCACGGCCACCCCCTGGGGGGAGACGCAAAGTACGGCGGCAAGCCGCTGCCGTCGGCATTGCTGCCGGCGGCAATAATGCCGCCGGTAGTAGCGGCGGCCTCTCCGGGGCCCCCAGCCTTCCTTCTCCACGCATGGAAGCTCCTCCCCCTCGGGAACGCCGGCGGCCTCCCCCCCCTGGAGGCCCCGCCGCCGGATTACTTCCTGGCCGCCGTCGAAAAAATCTTCGGGAGGGGGATCATTTCAAGGCAGCGTCTTGATTAGGTTAAAAGGCATGATATATGGATGTTAGAAATTTCCCCCCCAGGGCGGGAAAAACGCACGAGAGGCGGGGACGGGGAGCGCTTATTCATTCCTTCGTGTTCCTGGCGAGCCGTAGTCGGCGCCTTGGCGGTTAACATTCCTGTTCCCGGTTCTTTCGCCTATCCGGTGATTTATTCGACGTAAACGGAAGGCCGCGCTGTTCGCGGGGCCTGTTCAATGGCCGGCCGGGTTAGGGTGAACAGGCCCAATTTTACGGCGCCGGTATGTTAAGGATACGGAGCTTGGAAAAAACAAGCGGGGGTAGCGGAAAACCCGCGGAGCGGGGTTGGAGCGAGGGGGAGCAGCGTCAAAAATACTTTTCATGGACTAAAAGAATCCTGCGTTTCGGAACCTATGGGCTCCCCCTTCTTAAGGCATTGAGTCCCCGGCGCTCCCGTTCCGGGCGGCGGCGAGAAACTGGTTGAGGGCGTCCCTGGTTTCGCCGTCGATGAGCAGGGACATGACCAGACGCTGAAGGGGGAAGCGCTGCGCCATGCGGCTGGCGGCGACGTAGCGGACGTAGCACCAGTCCGTTCCGGGCAGGGTTTCAAAATACCATGCCCCCCGGACATCCTTGACCCGGCCGTCGCCGCGGACATAGCTGTAGTCGATGTGCAGCCGGTTCGGTTCGTCCACCAGCACGGCAGCCATCTGGCGGAACCTTACCGCGTAGGAGGCTCCGAGGACCTCTATCCCCGCCACCATGTCGTGATAAACCGCTCCGTCTTCACGGATGACTTGCATGTCCTGATTCCGTTTAAAAATTCGGGGGTACGATTCGTAATTCAAAATAGTTTCCCTAAGCCGGGAGAAGGGAATATCGGTGCAGGTGTGGAGCTCCGCGTAGGCGTCTATCCAGCGGGTCTTGTCGTCTTCTATTTCCCGGGATACTTCGGTCTTGATGATCTCCGCTTTTTTATAGAGTTTCTTCCAGGCGTTCCGGGGGGGAAGATCAAAATCCTCCCCCCCAGCACGGGGGACAGGCAAAAGGGCCAGCAGCGCTGAACAGACGAGCAGGATCCCGCCGAAGCGGGGGCGCCGCGTTCCCCGTCCCGCCGCGCTCATTCAAACGCGATCGGGGCGCCCAGTTTTACCGACAGGAAAATAGCCTCCATAAGCAGCATATTCCGCATGACCGAATCGAGGGATACGACAAGACTCTCTTTTCCCTCAATGGTCTTGAGGAAATTCCGGTAAAAATCCCGAATGTCGGACTTGACTACCGGAAGGGCCTCCTCCTTAATGGTTTCACTTGTCCGGGGGGCCATGGTCTTGGTAAGCCCCGCGGCGGTCCGAATAGGAACCGCGTCGTTTTTGCTCCAGTCGGTAACCCGCACGATTTTTCCCGCGGGGCTAAAGTCCTCCATCAGGGCGGTTCCGTCCCGGCCCAGGATGTACCAGCGGGGAAGGTTAATGAAATTGCTGGTCCCCACCTCGGCCAGATATACCAGACCGTTCTCAAAAGTCATCTCCGCGTAAAATCCGTCGTCCACCAATTCGTTGGTAACATGGGTAAAGACGGCGTACACTTTTTTTACCTTTTCGGGAATCATTTGCAGGGCCTGATCCAGAATATGGACCCCCCAATCCAGCACCATGCCGCCGCCGTGTTCCGGAAGCCCCCGCCAGTCGCCGGGGATCCCCCGGGACCCGTGCACCCGGGACTCGATGCGGAACACCTCGCCCAGCATTTTTTCATCGTAGATCTTCTTCGCCGTCAGATAATCTTCGTCCCAGCGGCGGTTCTGATGCACCGCGAAGACCTTCCCCGCCTTCCGGGAAGCGTCAATCATGTCCCGCAGCTCCCCCGAATTAAGGGCGGCCGGTTTTTCGCAGACCACATGCTTCCCCGCCTCCAGGGCCCTTAATACCATAGGCCTGTGGAGCTCGTTGGGAACCGACACAAGAACCGCGTCAACGGCGGGATCCCCCAAAAGCTCCTCCAGGGAACCGTAAGCCCTCAAACCGTGGTCCCGGGCAAACTGCTGCCGGTCTTCGGCAATATCGTAGGAACCGCATACCGAAAGATTCTCAAAACCCTTTCCTTCGGCGACTTTTTTTCCGCCGAACCACGCGCCTTCGTTGATAAGCTCCCGATGCCAGTTTCCCATGCCGCCCAAACCGATTATCGCCAAGTTATAACTCTTCATACATACCTCGCCGTAAGTATAGTTGATTCCGGCTGAAGATCAAGCGGAGCCCGAATCGGGGACGATAAAAAAAATTCAGGATCGGAACATCATGTGTATGTTGGGCGCATCCCCGCCTCCGGCGGGGACCGGGCTATCCGCTTAAATCTTTTGCCTGGCGGGGCCAGGCAAAAGATACCGCTTCTATCCCTTGCGCTGCTC
The DNA here is from genome assembly GCA_031255615.1 of Treponema sp. The sequence continues at coordinate 29,654 of JAIRSD010000033.1, forward strand.
ACCCATGGCATCCCTGCCATGGGTGAGCCCGGGGTTTTTGCAAAGCAAAAACCCCGGGAAACTATTTACGCCGGCATCCTGCCGGCCCGGAGTTTCGCAAAGCGAAACTCCGGCAAAACCAAAACGCTGTGCGGTTTGGGTCGGCCTCCCTGCCGGTATTCGCCGGGGCGGAGAAGGCGCGGCGCCGCAAAAGAAAGCCCCCCGCGCTTTCACGGTAAGTAAATTTTTCGCGGGGATACATCCTTCTGACCCGGGGAAATCCGCGCTTTCTTCTTTTTTAAGCGGTTGTTATCGGCGAAAACTGAAGTTTCCGCCGACAACAACTCTACTGCCTTGACTGCACCAAATCACCGGATAAGCGAAAGAACCGGAACAGGAATGTTAACCACGAAGGGGCACCAAGGCGCCGGCTGCGGCTCGCCAGGTACGCGAAGGAATGCCGCCGCGATCAGCAAGTTCCCCGTAATCCGCGGGCTTCAATTTCCGCCTTTTAGCATTTAGCCGCCAATATTTAGGAGGAGCATAACCTCGCGGCGGTATCGTAGACGGCCCGGTAGACGGCCTCTATTTTTTCCTCGTCGATTCCCGCAAAGGCGATCCGTAAGTAACGATCCCCCAGGGAAACAGCGCCGATACCCCGGGCGGCCAGAAGCTCCCGGCGCAGCGTTTCCGCGCTCAGACCTTCGCAGCGGAAACACATGAAGTAACCCGAGTTAAAGGGCAGGGGTTTTAACACCGGATGGGGAGGATTGCCGCGGATAAAGGATTTAATCTTTTGATAACGGCCCCTCATAATGTTAAGAAATTCTTCTTTCTCCGGCGGGGTCCGCATATTTTCCATGGCCCGGAGCATAATGTGCTGGGCCGGGGTGTTGGCGCAGGACACGGAGGAACGGATGGCCCCCATAAGTTTACGGATCAGAGCGTCGTGGTGGCAGGCCAGAAGACCGCGGCCGGCATAGGTAATAAAACCCATGCGGAAACCCCAGATATAGTCTTCCTTGATGGGGCCGTCCACCTTGACGGCGAAAATCCGGTCATGGAGGGAAGCGAAATGGGCGAAGGTAGATTCCTTGCTTATGTCGTCTTCATAAAAGAGGCCGAAATAGGCGTCGTCGCAGAGGGCCAGCACATCCGCCCCGGATTCCGCGGCCTCGTACAGTATTTCTACCAGCGATTCCCTTTCCCGAATCGTGGGGGAATAGCCGGAGGGATTATTGGGAAAGTTAAGCAATATCCGCACCGCGCCGGTCTTTGCCTCCTCCCGTACCGCCCTTCCGATAGAATCCAGATCGAGCCCCGGCCCGGCGCCGAAAAAGGGAACCTCCCGGATACGCACCCCCCGGCGGGTTTCAAAAATGAGACCGTAATTATCCCAGCAGGGATCGCTTACCAGCAGCCGGTCCCCTTCGTCAAAAAACATGTCCGCCGTATAGGAAAGTCCCGCGGTAAGGCCCGGCACCACCGCGGGGAGAGACATATACTCCCCCTTGATGGACGGGTTTTTCTGGATGATCAGATCCCGCCAGGCCAAACGGGCCTTTTCCACCCCGGCGGTGGGGGCGTAGGCCACGGACTCCTCGGGACTGAGGGTCGGCATGCAGCCGGCAATGGCGGAAAGAATCAGGGGGCGGCCGTTCTGGTAGGCCATCCCGATGGTGCCGTTGGCAAATCTGGCAGCCTGTTTAGCTTCCGCGGATTGAGCGATAATGCCCTTTGGGAAGTAAAAACGGCGGCCCAGGCCGGAGAGAAGCCGGTAAGCGACCGTACCCTCCAGGGTACGGTTGAGTTCCTCTGAAGGGCTCATCATAGGACTTTATCTTTATCAAAAGGCCTTACTTAGTCAACGGTTTCCAGGTACAATAAATGTATATGGATTTGCGGCAAAGTGACGGCGGCCGGCCGGAAGGGGCCTGGAATAGCGGAAACAGGCAGGCCGGCGGAGAGGAAGCGGGCAACAAGGCGGAGCTGGCGGCGAAACTGATAGAATCCTGCCGGGAGGAGTTGGGCAAGCGGATCATCGGGCAAAGGGACATGCTGAACGGGCTCCTGGCGGCCCTGGTGGCGGGAGGGCATATTCTTCTGGAAGGGGTGCCGGGGCTGGCCAAGACCACGGCGGTAAAGAGTCTGGCGGAGATAACGGGCCTTGGGTTTAAGCGGATACAGTTTACCCCGGACCTCCTCCCCGCGGACCTGACGGGCACCCTGGTATGGGAACAGGGGACCGGCGCCTTTTCGGTCCGCCGGGGGCCCGTATTTTCCAATGTGATCCTGGCCGATGAAATTAACCGGGCCCCCGCCAAAGTGCAGTCCGCCCTGCTGGAGGCCATGCAGGAAGGACAGGTAACCATCGGCGATCAAAGCCACCGGCTGCCGGATCCCTTTTTCGTACTGGCGACCCAAAACCCCATTGAACACGAGGGAACCTACCCTTTACCGGAAGCGGAACTGGACCGCTTCCTCCTCAAGATCCTGCTGACCTACCCGGACATGGAGGAGGAGATCGGAATCCTGCGGCGGGCCGCCCCCATCGGCGCGGAAAACCCGGCCCGCTCCACTCCTCTGCGGCCCATCCTGAACCGGGAATCCTTAAACTCTCTCCGGGCCGCCGCCGAACTGATCCGGGTGGATCAGGGAATCGAGCGCTACATGGCGGCGGTAACCGCCGCCACCCGGCCCCCGGAAAATTCTTTTTCGGGACGGCGGGACTACGGAAAGGGGAAATTCCGCGCCCCCTCCCCCCGCCAGGCCGCGGCCCAGGAGGGGATCTACCGTTACATCGCCTTCGGCGCCTCCCCCCGGGGAACCATAGCCCTGCACCGGCTTTCCCGGATCTTCGCCCTCTTTGAAGGCCGATCCTGGGTCAGGCCGGAGGATGTTAAGGCCGCCGCCTACCCGGCCCTGCGGCACCGGCTTGTTCTTTCCTATGAAGCGGAAGCCGACGGCTTGGACGCCGACAGCATACTGTCCCGCCTTCTGGCCTTTGTCCCCCTCCCCTAGCGGATGCCTATGGATCGTTGGGAACTGCTGCACCGGATCACCGCCTTTCCCCTCAGCGCCGGAGGGCTTTCGGAGGAACTCCTGGCCGGGGGATTCCGTTCGGTCTTTAAGGGCCAGGGAATCGAATTTGACGAGGCCCGGCACTACCAAATGGGGGACGACGCCCGGTTCATCGACTGGAATGCCAGCGCCCGTTTTGGGGAACCCTATGTCAAGATGTACCGGGAGGAGCGGGAATTTTCGGTCTTTATCATCCTGGATTGCTCCCCTTCCATGCGTACATCCCTCTTATCCGCCGGTCCGGAGGAGATGAATTCCTACGAGCAGGCTGTTCTGGCCGCCGCCCTTATCGCCTTTTCCGCGGAAAAGGCGGGACAGCGGGTGGGGGCCCTTTTTTTCGATCGGGATATTACCCAGGTCTTTCCTCCCCGGAAAGGGCGGCCCCACATCATGGCTATCCTGGCCGCCGCCCTGGAATCCCCGGCGGATTCGTCCCCGCCGGGGGAATCCGCCGCCCAGAGCAATCTGCGGGCCGCCCTCGTGGGGACGGGGCGTTTCCTTAAGCGGCGGAGCATGGTGGTGGCGCTGAGCGATTTTTTCTGTTCCGCCTGGGAAGATGAATTTGAGGATCTGGCGATCCGGCACGACCTTATCGCTCTGGGAGTGGGGAATCCTCCGGACGGAAATTTTCCCGGCATCGGGCTTATTCCCCTGGAAGACCCGGAAACGGGGGTCAGCCTGTTCGGGTTAAGCAAGTTTAGCTCCTTCCGCAAAGACTGGTCCCAGTGGACCCAGGGACGGCGGGACCATGTGGAGGGGCTTTGCCGCCGGGCCGGGGCGGACTGCGTCTTTCTCCCCTCCCCGGAGGAGACCCCGGGAGCTTTGAGTCGTTTCTTTGGAGCCAGAAAGAACCTCCAGCGCGTAAGGCGCCGGGCCGGCGGAGGGCTCCAATGAGGCGTCCTGTCCTGGCCCTGGGGTTTCTCCTGATTCTGCTGGGTCCGGCGTCGAGCGTCTTCCCCCAGGACCGGGGCGCGCCGGAGGGAGCCAAACAGAACCAAACGCCCCGGCAGATCTTTGTCGGGGACCGGGGCCGCCTGACTCTCACGCTGGGACCGGACTTTCAGAATTTTCCTCCCTTTTACATCGGAGATTCCCGGATTCTTCCCCAAAGCCCGGAACTGAGGATCCACCGGCTGGAATTTGATCCCCGCCGGGGACAGCTATTCATCGACTTTACCGCCTTCGCTCCGGGGGAACTCGACATTCCCCCTATCAAGATACCCCAGCTTTCCAACTTTACCTTGGACGGCTGCCGGGTGAGCATCGCCTCGGCGCTGGCTCGGGGCGCCGATTCCCCCTTCCCGGAATCCGGGGGAGTTCTGGTCCTTTCCGGCTTCGCCCTGCCTCTGGCGGTCCCCGGTACAGCCCTGCTTATCTACGGAACCTCCTCCCTGATAGTCCTGTTTCTCCTGCTCCTTCTGGGGGCGGGGATCTGGGGGAGACCTTATCTGGCGAAACTGATGGAAGCCCGGCGCCGCAGGCGGCTTATCCGGCTTATGGGAATCATTGGCGAGGGCCTGCGGGGGAGAATTTCCCCGGACTCATGCCAAACGATACTTATGAAACTTTCCGTGGAATTCCGGGCCTTCCTGGGTTATTTCTTTGACCCCGGAAATGGCGGAGACTGTCGGGCCATGACGGCGGAGGAATTCCGTTTCCTCCCCCCCCTGTTCTCTCCGGCGGACGCGGATTGGGCCCAGCCGGCGTCCCCTTCGTCCCTGTGGGATTTTTTCCGCCGCCTTGATCGGCTTCGTTTTAGCGGGGAAAAGGCCGGGATGGGGGAAATTGCCGCCCTCCTTGACCGGATGGCTCTGATCCTCCGGGCCATAGATTGGGGCTGCAAGGTACAGGGAAGAACATGATCGGTTTCGAATACCCCCTGTTCATTCCGGGACTCCTAATCCTCCTCCCCCTGATCTTCCTCCTTGTCCGGCGCAGCCGGCATGCCTTCGTCCTGCTCCTACCTCTGGGGGCTCCGGGGGGTGTTCCCTTCCAGTCTTCCTTTAAAAGCGGCTTTATTTTTAAGATCCTCTTTGGGGCGGAGCTTTTCGCCGTGGTTCTGTTTTTCCTTGCCGCCGCGGGTCCTGAACGGCGGATAAACCAGACCGTATGGCTCAGCCGGGGGGCGGACATTCTTTTTGTTCTGGATATCAGCCCCAGCATGGCGGGCCTGGATATGGGCGGGGGGCCCAACCGCGGGGGCAGCGGCAGCCGTTTCGATACGGCCCGGAATCTTGTCCGGGACTTCGCGGAAAGGCGGCCCTCCGATGCTATCGGCCTGGCGGCCCTGGGCAGCGACGCGGCCCTGCTGGTCCCCCCCACGGTAGACCGGCGCAGTCTGGAAGAAAGGCTGGAACACCTTCAGTTAGGGGAATTGGGGGACGGTACGGCCCTGGGCATGGGGCTGGCGACCGCCGCCAGGCACCTGCAAAATTCTCCGGCCCCCCGCCGGGCGGTGATCCTGATCACCGATGGGGAAAACAACGCGGGGGCGATAAACCCCGAAACCGCGGCGGCTCTGCTGGCGGAAGCGGGAATCTCCCTCTGGGTCATCGGCCTGGGCAGCGGGGGGGAGATACCTATTGATTATGTGGATCCCTTTACCCGGATGCGGCGGACCGGGACCTTCGACTCCCGGTTTAACGATGCCGGTCTCCAGGCTCTGAGCAAGGCCGGCAGTGGGGTCTACATCGCCGCTCCCACCGCGGACGCCCTGGCCGCCGCCTTTTCCCGGATATCCGGGGAAGAGTTGACGGTGAGCAGGACCGGTACCGTGATCCACCGCTATCCCCTGCGGACTCCCCTCATCGTTGCCGGCTTCACCCTTTGCGGCCTGGCGGAATTCGTCCGCCGTTTCCTCCTGGGGGCCCTGCTATGACAGGAACCGAACTGGACGGAGCCCTGGGCTTCGACCGCCCGTTGATCCTCCTGGGTCTCGCGCCCCTGGTTCTTTTCGCGATTCTGGATCTGATTCGGGACCGGCGTTACTCCCGGTTTATCGCTCCCTTTGCCCTGCGGTACCGGCTTTCCCGCCTATGTGCCTGGCTTTTCTTTGGGGCCCTGATCCTCGCCCTGGCGGGCCCCCATTGGGGGTTCCGGCAGATTACCGAGTACCACCGGGGTCTGGATGTGGTTCTGGCCCTGGACCTTTCCCACAGCATGGAGGTCCGGGACGCGGGTTCCGCGACACGGCTGGAAAGGGCGGCGGCTATCGGCCTGGAACTGGCGGAGGGGCCGGGCTTCCGCCTTGCCGCCGCCATGGGCCGGGGCCGGGGCATTCTGGCCCTGCCTCTGACGGAGGACCGGGCGGCGGTACGGGCCTTCTTGGGAAGCGCCGACGGCCTGATGCACGGCGGCGGGGGAACCAATCTGGAATCCCTGCTGGATGCCGCTTCTTCCGCCTTCCTCGACGATTTTCCCAGCCGCCGGATCATCGTCCTTCTTAGCGATGGGGAATCCCTTTCCGGTTCCCTGGCCGCCGCAGTGGATCGGGCGTTTTTCGCGGGAATCGTCATTGCGGCGGTGGGCCTGGGGACGGAGTCCGGAGGGCCGGTTCCCGGCGATTCCTCCGCCGCCCCGGTTATAAGCCGCCTGCGGCGGGGGGGCCTGGAGGCGGCGGCGGCCGGGACCGGAGGGATATATATCGACGGCAACGAAGCCCATGCCGGCGATCGGCTGCGATCCTTCCTTGAAACCTTGGCCTTTGAGCGGGAAACCGGCGGCCGGCGGCGGGAAAACCGGCCCCGGTGGCGGCTTTTTCTCGTAACGGCCCTTGTCTGCCTGGGGCTCTCCCGACTCGTCATGCGGAAAGCCCGGAACCCGAACTCCCGGGCGGTGCTCCTGCTGCCCCTGATCCTGTTCTACCAGTCCTGCGCCCCCGCCGCCGGGAAACTTTTGGTGATGGAGGGGAATTTCTACCACGCCCAAGGCCGTTACGACGAAGCGGTTTCAGCCTATTTGCGGGCCCGGGAGTACCCGGAGGCCCTCCCCTACGCAGAATACGGCCTGGGAACCGTCTACGCCGCCCTGGACGAGATGCCCGCCGCCCTGATCCGTTACCAGGCCGCCGGTCAGGCCCTGGAAATGTTCCCCGCCGAAGGGCACCGGGAGCTAAAGTACCGGATTCCCTACAACCAGGGGGTAGCCCTGTTTTGGGAGGGGGATTATGAAGGAGCGGTCGAGGCTTTTCGGGAGGCGCTGGAAGTTGACGGCGGCAGGATGGAGGCGAAGCGGAATTTGGAACTCGCCCTCCTGTCCCTGTCCCTGGAAATGGAACGGAAGACCCTGGGGGAGGGGGAAGGATTGGATCCTTCGGAGATTCTCTTTCGTTATCTCGATCTTAAGGAGCAAGACCAATGGAAAAGCCGGGAATGGGGAGACCCTCCCTCTTTGGGACCGGATTACTGATCCTCGGGTTCCTCGCCGCCCCCTTCCTCTCAGCCCAGTCCGCTCCCCAGCAGGAGGCTTCGCTTTTTTACTGGCGGGATCCCCCTCCATTCCTCACGGTGGGTCAGGAAGTCCGGCTGGCCCTTTGCGTCAGCGGTGAAAAGGGGCCGGAACAGCCCATCCCGCCCCCCGTCCCTCCCATGATCGTTATGGAATCCCTGCCGCCGGAGGATGATGAACTGTTGGCGTTCCGGGTTATCCCCCTGGGGGGATCCCTTTTCACCCTCCCCTCTTTCCCCCTTTTCGCCGGGCTCCGGGCCCCGGAATCTCCCCCCCTAAGGATTCCGGTGAATCCCGCCCCCGGACCTTCTCAGGAGGGCCGGAAAATCCTGGAACCGCCGGTTCCTGATATACCGGCCCGGGAATCCGGGGGGCTGCCCCCCTTCCCTCCCCTCCCCCCAGAACCGGAAAAAATTCCCTGGGACACTGCCTGGGGCCGGCGGGTGCGGGAGCAGATTCAGGCTCTTTGGGAAGAGGGAAAAGCGGTGGAATCCCTGGCGGAGCTGCGGCGTCTTGAGCGGGACCATATCGCGGGTTTCACCCTGAGGCCCCTGCGCCGGGATCTGGAGCGGGCCCTCCTACTGGAGGAGGAGGACGAACTGTTCCGCCATCCCCTCCTTCTTATTCCCGCCTCGGCGCTATGCCTTATCCTGGGAGTCCTGAGTCTTGCCCTTCCCCATATCCTGGGAAAAAAACGGGGCAAGCGGGGGGCGGCGGTCTGGATGTCCCGGGGCCTCTGCCTTGGGTTTTCCGTCCTGGCCCTCCTGTTTTTCCTGCGGCTTATCTCCGTCCGTTCCCTGTCGGTTTATTTTACGGGGAACTCCCCCCGGCAGGCCCTTGCCCGGAAGGCCGCGGTGTACCAGGTTCCCGAGAATGGGGGGACCCGGATTGCCGTTTTGCGGGAGGGCCAGGGGCTTTTGATTTATGAAACACGGGACGGCTGGGCTTACGCGGAATCTCCGGGGGAAGAGATCGCGGGCTGGATCAAGACCGGATCTTTCCTCGTCTACTAAGGGGAAGGCCGGTGGATTTTGGGGATATTCTGGAACAATGGGAACGGGAACAGAAAAGAAAACCGGAGAATCCGAAGAAGCGGGAAAATCGGAAAGGGAAGGCCCCGTCCAAGTCCGTCCACCCCCTGTCCGTCTGGCTGGAGACCCACGGGGTCTATGATAAGGATTCGGAGGAGCAGGAACCCCCAAGCCGCCGCCGCTTGGACAAAAAGCGGCTCCTGGCCCGCCGGCCCGACGCGGTCATCGATCTCCATGGCCTTACCAGGGACCAGGCATGGAACGCGCTGGAACGTTTCTTTGAGGAAGGCCGGCGGCGGGGCTTTGTCAAATTATCTATTATCCACGGCAAGGGGAACCACTCGCCGGGTGAGGCGGTCCTCAAACGGACGGTCAAAGAATTCATCGAACGCTGTCCCTTCGCGGGAACAAGCGGTCAAGGTCCCACAGGCGGAACCGGGGCGACCTGGGTGCTGCTCAAGTAGGCACCGGCTTTCAGCGTTCCCGGTATATGATCCGGCCCCGGCTTAGATCGTAGGGTGAAAGGGCTATCCGCACCCGGTCTCCGGGGACAATGCGGATGTAGTGCTTTCGCATTTTTCCGGAAAGATGGGCAAGAATAAGGTGTCCATTCTGGTTGTCCAATTCTACCCGGAACATAGTATTGGGAAGGGCTTCCCGGACAACTCCTTCAACTTCTATCGCTTCTTCTTTCGCCACAAAAACTCCTTCCTTCCATCTCAGCGATCTCTAGGGGGATAAAAATAAGAACAATATAAAATATTACCCGGAACGGTATATCCTGTCAATGCGCCGAATTGCGCCACGTTAAATCTAACCATAGGGGAACGTTTGCGCCACGTAAAAATCTAACCATGGGGACACACTACCTCCAGACTGACTCTGGAGGTACACATGGGGTTTACCATGGCAGAGAAAAAAAAGATTGCGGCCCGCTTCGCCGCCCGCTACCGGATGGCCGCCAAACACGAAAAGTCCCGAATCCTGGACGAGTATCTGGCCCTCTCAGGCTCCAAAAGCCGGAAATACGCGATCTTCAAGCTCAACCGCCTCGGAACCACCCGGCTCCTGACC
>JAIRSD010000072.1 GCA_031255615.1 Treponema sp.
ACAGGAATGTTAACCACTAAGGCGCACAAAGGAACACGAAGGAATAAAAAAGCGCCTTCAATCCCCAGGCTTCGTGCGCCTTCTTCGCCTTCGTGGTCAATATTTTCCATCCGCATATCCGGTCTTTTAGGCCAGGCAGCCTCCTAGTACCTTGCTTACCCTAAACCACCCGATAAGCGAAACGACCGGGAACAGGAATGTTAACCACTAAGGCGCACAAAGGAACACGAAGGAATAGAAAACTGCCTTCAATCCCCAGGCTTCGTGCGCCTTCGTGGTCAATATTTTCCATCCGCATATCCGGTTTTTAGGCCAGGCAGCCTGCTGGTACCTTGCTTACACTGAATCACCGGATAAGCGGAGCAACCGGGAATAAGAATGTTAACCACCAAGGCGCACAAAGGAACACGAAGGAATAAAAAAGCGCCTTCAATCCCCGGTCTTCGTGCGCCTTCTTCGCCTTCGTGGTAAATTTCTTCCGTCCGCATATCCGGTCTTTTAGGCCAGGCAGCATCCCAGAAAAAACGCCCCCAAAACGGGGGCGCTTTAACATTCGTCGCGGCAGGACCTTATATTTCTTTAAGACCATCGTCGCCGGATTTGGCGGATCTGGCGGATCTGCGGCTGCCCCTGCCCCTCTTGGCGGCAGGCTTGGCGTCAACCACTCCGGCCTTCGCACTGGCCACGGGAGCCTCCTCGGCCTCATCATCGGGAGGAGTAGGAAGCGCGGCCTCCGCAATGACCGGGCTGTCGGCGTTGATCAGATCCAGGTAAGCGGAAGCCGGGGAGGCGGCGCCTTCCTGGGCCAGATGCTTATCGCCGGGATCCATGCCGAAGGACTGGGTAATATCCTCCCGCACGGTGGAACGCCGCCGGGTAAAGGAAGCGAAGGCCGCATCGGTGAATCCCTTGGACACGCCGTGGAGGAACTCGTTGAGTACGTTAGCCATGGAGTCCAGGGTAGCCTTCTTCCGCTTAATCGAAGTAATGTCCACATCCAAAAGGAGTCCGGGATTCAAATGGTAGGGGTTGATGCTGTACTCGAACTTGCAGTATTCCCGCTCCAGGAAGCCAAGCCGTTCTTCCATCACCCGCCGTTCCACCGGATACTGGTGGCCGTACATCCGCTTCATCCGGTTGCGCATCAGAATGAGCTTCTCGCGGATCTTGTCCTTCTCATAGATGTAGGTCCGGTTGGTCCGTTCCACCTCGGTCTCCGATGTCTTTACAAAGGTAATCTCGTCCCAAACCTTATCAATGTCCTCGTAAAGGGGCTCCCCGCTTTTTTCTTTGATGGTCTTGCGGATCTTGTTCTTCACCCTCCCCGCAAGATCCTCAAAATCGTTGACCTTAAAGGGACTCTTGGCATCCTGGTAGAGGATCTCCAGAATATCCCACAGATGCATCACCTCGGTCTCAAAACTCTTGACCTGCACATCGTAGGCCTTCCGTTCCTCGATAAGCTGGGCGTTGTCAAAATACCGCAGCCGAATCTGGTAGCGCTCGTCGGGCAGATTCGCCGCGTCGGTATCTTCGTATTCCCGAATCAAAACCTCCCGGGCGTTCTTGAGATTTTCGATGTACTGGTAGCCCATCTTGGAAGTATCCAAAATCGAAGTGATGGAATTGATCGCCGTATTAAAACCCCGGTTTCGGATATTTTCAATATCCATGATCTTTTTAATGTTCTCCCGAACATTCTGCTGATCAAAGGCGGCGGGATCGATTTCCGCCCGCAGATCGCCAATCCGGTCAAATATGGCCCGGGCGATAATCGAGTAGCGCTTTGACTTGGGATCGTCCCCCTTGTCGTCGGTGTAGTTTTCCACCTGGTTGACCTTGCCAAAAATAATCTCGCTGTCCGAAAGCTCCTCCAAACCCTGATCGATCCGCTCGTCCTTAAGCTGCTCAATAACATGATCGATGTTGTCCATGATGTGCTTGGAAAGAAGATCCTTGACAAGGTATTCCACCGTAACCTGGTAGTGGAAAATAGGACTAATAAGTTCGGAATCCAGAATGTTCACCGAAAGTTTGACATCGCTGACAGTCTTCGGCTTAAGAAGATTATCCTTAAAGGCGCACTTAACGATGGAGTAGGCGTTCTCCCCGCGGACAAAGGCGCCGGTATCAGTCTTCTGCCGCAGGATGCTGTTGGTATGGGTTTCCAGCTCATTCACCCCCCGCTGGATATGCCCCTGCAAGTGGCCGTACATATTGACCATGGATTTTTCAATCTCGCCGGTATTGAACTTGTCCGCCCCGCCGACAGCGTCCAGAAGATCCGCGATCTCCTTGGGCGTATACCGGGCCAGGACCTTGGTCTCTTCCTTGTCGATATAGTTGCGAACCTTCTTCACCATCTCATCTTCCGCCGTCACCATGTAACGGTTGAACATGTTCTGATAATTCTGGTTAAAGTAGTTGTAGAGCTTTTCCTTTATGCCCCCCATCACGTCCAACCGCTCCAACACATCCTTGGGCAGCCTGGCGGTCAAGTGGTGGATAACCTTGTTGGTTTCTTCTTCCAGAAGCTGGTTTACCTCGTTTTGCTGATCCCGGTATTCCTGTGCGAGAGAATTCCGGGAACCGACGGCGCTAGGTTTTTCAGGATGAAAAACGTTAGGGCTTTTAGGTAGATCAATAGACGCCATATTTTTCTCCTTCGGGTCTAATTTCGGTCATTACTTATGTTATTTTATGCCTGTTCCAAACAAAAGTCCAGTAATAAGTAGACCGCGGCCCCGGAAAGCCCGGCAGCCGGCCCGATTCCGCCCAATTTTGGACCCTTTTTGCGCTTTTTTTGGACTTTATCATAAAAAAACCGCCCCTTCCCCCCATGTTTCGCGCCCGAAAGAAACTTTCCGCCCTCCGCGGGCCCCCCAATCTCCCCCGGCAAACGGAAATCCCCCCGCCCCCGGCAGCGCCCAGCCATGAAACGCCGGAATCTCCATGTATGTTGGGCGCATTTTTTGCGGCTCCGCCGCAAAAAACCGGGCTATCCGGGGCTCCGGCTTCGCCTCCGGCCCCGCCTGCGGCGTGGCTGCTCCGCACCCCTCCTATCCCTTGCGCGGGCGAACATCCGCATCCCTGCGGATGTTCGCCTTGCGGCGTTGCCGCGCTTCGCGCGACAACGCCTGAAATGGATACAGCCGGCATCCCTGCCGGCTTGGCCAGAGGGAGTTTCGCGAAGCGAAACTCCGAAAACCGAAAACGCAAGCGTTTTCGGTCCGGCATCCCTGCCCTTTTTGAGCTTCTAAGTTTTGCTGCGCAAAACTCATAGATGCATACAGCCGGCATCCTGCCGGCTCGCGCCTTGCGGGTTTTCGCTCCGCAAAAACCCGGGGGCTTCCCCCGGCGAGGAGGGGCCGCGTCCCGGCGCAGACAAAACGCGCCGTTTTGTTGGTTCGAAACCGAAACCGCCGCACAGTAGTGTATAGGACCCCACATTTATGCTATCCTTAAGGCATGAAAAAATTGCTCCTGATACCGGTCCTCCTTGCCGCCGGCTTTCTCCCCCTCCGCCAACGACTGGAAGCCCAGGATTCCTCCCCCGGACGGAACGACCCCATTGACGTGAACCTCATCATTGACGGTTCCCGGTATATGCGGGACACCGCCGACTCCGCGGCGGCGTGGATCTGCGATTACCTGTTGAACAACATCCTCCAGGAAGGGGATTACCTGCGGGTCTGGGTCGCGGAGAATCAGGCCGTCCCCCTTTACCAGGGCGTCCTGGAGGCGGATAACCAGGAGGCCGTAAAAGACCTGGTCCGCAAACCCCTCCCCGAATCGGGATCGGCGGATTTCTCCGGCGCCCTTGCGGCCGCGGGGACGGATTCCGGCCGGGAGAATTCCCTTATGACCTACACCCTCCTGGTATGTTCCCCCTGGAGTCTTTCTCCGGCCCTCCAGGGGAACGCCGCTTCCTCTCTCCGGTATTTCCGGGTGCTGGAATTTCCCGGATGGCGGGCCCTGGTCGTCGCCCTGGATATAGGACAGCAAGTCCGGGACGCCGCCGCATCATTTCTGCGGGGCGGATGATCCGGCGTATTTCCTCTCCGGTACGGAGGCCGGCGGGTATCGCGGCGCCGGAGAAAAAAGCGGCGGAGGCCTGTTTCCATGATCAAGATTTTTTTTAAATTCAGCGGAATAATTCTTGTCGGCACGGCGGCCCTAGTCCTGGGATTTTTGATAACCCGGCCCCTGGAACGGATCTTCCCCCGGAAGGTTGGCGAAGCCCCGCAGCCCCGGATCATTATCCCCCGGGAGCGCGACTACGGGGAACAGGACTTCGATTCCCCCGCGGAACGCATGGCCTATGAAGATATTATCAACAGCAAAATTGCCCTCAACGACGGCGAAGTAATGCTTTCCGTCCTGACCCAGGATCTGGACGGGGACCATACGGAAGAACAGATCATCGCCTACCGCAATCTGTTGAATCCCGAATCCCCGATCCGTATCGCCTATGTGGATTACGACGAAGCCCAGGGCGTATACCGGCGGGTATGGGACGCCCCTACCGGAGCGTCCAGATCCCTTACTTTTTCTATGGGGATTCGGGATCTTATCGGAGACCGGAGCCTTTGCATCGTCGCCGCCGGCATGGACAGCGGGGGGGCCCATACTCTTACCGCGTTCCGGCGAATCCCCGACAGCCCGGACTCCAGCGCCGGGGATGAAATATTCAGAAAAATAGCGGATCTGCGGATAGAAGGTTCTATTCAAATTCGTGAATCCGAACGGCCCCAATCCTACCAGTTGGGAATTTCCCGGGGGACAAGTTTTCCTATCGCCGCCTACGGCCACGATCAGGAATCGGCAAATATTCTTGATCAGGTGGAAATCATCTACACCTACAACAACGCCGCCGGACAGTACGAACAGAGCGGCATTACCCGGGCGCCGGGCGCCCAGATTGAACAGCGCCGCCTGCGGGAACTCTTGAGCGGAGCCCCCGGAGTCTTCGAAAATTTTATCCATGATTTATGGTACTCCGTAAGCCCCGACGGAACGCTGGACAGCAGACGCTACATCCATTTTGATCCCGTAAACCGGGAGATCACCTTTTTCGGCGACGGGGCGCAGCAGATCTTTAATTGGCAGAATTCAAACCCCACCCGCTACGGTCTTTACGCGGCGACCCAAAGCGTTTCGGTCACCACGCTGAGAAGAACCATTGATATTGAACTGGAATCCATGGAGAGTATCCGGGTCAAGGTTTTTGAGGATGTCCGGCTTAAAATATTGGCGGACAATACCTGGGACGGTTCCTACCGCCGGGCCAAATCCGCGGAAAAGGGGAGATCCGCGTCTCCTGTGCGGAATTCCTACCTTGACGCCCGTTACGAAAGCCCCCGGGGGAAATTCAGTTTTTCCCCGGACGGCGGTTTTGAAATTCGAACCGGGGATCGGGTAAGGCAGGGGCATTACGCTTTTTTCCCCATCGACGACCAGGAAGCCCTGGAATTGCGGCCCCTCGACGGGGGCCCCCGGGAGACCTACCTGGTGGAACGGGCGGGGGATAACCTGATTCTCGCCCGAGCCCGCATAGGGGCCGCGGGCATCAGAAAACTCAATGAGGGAACAATAACCCTTAATCCGGAAAGGTAGCCGGGAATACCCCCCTGCGATGCAACCGGCCCCGGGGGCTTTGATTTTCTAAATTTACGCCGGGGCGAATCGTTTGCAAGCAGCCGCTGTCCGGAACCAGAAGCCTTGCGCAACCTAAGGGACGACCGGAAAAGAATCAAAGCCCGCGGCCTCAAGGTCCCGAATAGTCCTGTTAATATCCGGTCCCGGCGCCACATAGACGACAATGTACTCTCTCCCGGCCCGGACCTGCCGGTCCATACGGGCGGAAAAACCGGCGGCCCGCAGTTTTTCCAATAGATTCCGGGCGTTGGCCTCCCGGCTGTATATGCCCGCCTGCAGCAGGGCCTGTCCGGGAACCCCGGATGCCGCAACGGGGGGGGCCTCCTCCCGGGCCGCGGCGCGGCGCGGCCCGGCGGCGGGCGGGGAATTCAGCGGCGGCCGCCCGGCGGCAAAGAGCAGCCACATGGGGCTGGGATCCGCCGCGACGCTCAGGCCCGCCGCGGTCTGCCCCCCGGACAGGGCGATACGGCCCTCGGGGCTCCAGGGAAATTCCGCCGCCAGTATGCTGCGCCAGCTTTCCCGGCCCGTAAGTTTCCAGAGGCTAAAACAGATTCGGGACCGCCACTGCCCGAAGGAGGGATCCTCCAGCAGCGAAACAAGGGGGGATACGTTAGCCCCGCCGCTCCGCAGCCCCTCAAGCAGGGCCTTAAGAAAGAAGGCATGAAACCGCTCCTCCCCGGCCCGGCTGTCCAGGAGAATCTCCATAAGGGCGGCGTCGGCCCGTTCCCACTCCCCCAAGGTCATAAAGCAGGCGGCCCCCCGGAGCAGTGCCTGGGTATCCCGGCCCCCCGGGGCGGCAAGGGCGGCCAGCTCCCAGGAGGAAGCGGCCCCTTCAATATCCCCGGCCAGTTCCCGGAGGCCGGCCAGCCGGCGGAGTTCCTCCTGCCGTCCGGCGGAACCGGGAAGGCGGACCCTTTCCTCCAGATTCCGCAGTTCCGTCTCCAGGCTGGTTTGGGCCGCCGCGGGAAGAACGCCGAGAAGGGCGGCGCAAAAGAGAACCGGGCCTAAAAACCGCCCCGGTTCGGCGGGGGAGCGCGGAGTCCGGGGGCGCCGAAAAAACAGGGCCCGAATTCCAACATAAGGGGAAAACCCCCTACTCGATCCCATGATCGCCGCCCGGAGAAGGGGGCTTAACAGGGTCATCCGCCGCCGAATTCTTTCCGGCCTTCTCTTTTTTCGCGGCCCTGCCCCGGAACGGGAACGAAAGAGGAAGGGCCTTGTCCTTTTCATCGCGGGGGCTCTTGGCCCGGAATGAAATGACCAAGGGAAGGGTCAGGACCATCCCCAGCACGAAGGCGGAAAGGGCGGTCAAGAAAACCGGAATCTGAGAAAAAACGGTAAAACCCAAGGAAACATCACAGCGGTTTTCCAGATTAAAACCGATAAAACCAAGGAAAGCCGCGCCGATCAGGATAATAATTACAAGCCGCCATGGCATACACACATCTCCTTTGCCCGGAAAGTATTTCCCCGCAGGGCGGAAAGGGTAAGTTCCGCGAAATTTCCGATAAAAGAAGCCTTACCGGGGGCTACCACCATTTCATCCCGCTCAGTACGGGTTATTAACTCATCGGCATTTTTACGGGAAATCCCCTCCACCAACACCCGGTCCCGGCTTCCCAAACGGCCGCGAAGCAGTTCCAGACTGTGTTTTTTCTGCAAGGCGATCACCCTTCCCAGCCGTTCCCGCTTAAGTTCCTCCCCGATACGGCCGGGAAGATCATAGGCGGAGGTCCCCTCCCGTGGATTGTAATGATACATATAGGCATACAGAAATTTCACCTCCTCCATGAGACGGAGGGTTGCCTCCAGATCCTCCCCGGTTTCCCCGGGAAACCCAACCAAAATGTCCGTGGAAAGACTTATCCCCGGCATAAGGGCCCGCAATTCCCCCACCAGATCGAGGTACTGTTCCCGGGTATAGCGGCGGTTCATGGCGGCGAGAATCGCGTTGGAACCGTGCTGGACCGGAAGGTGGAGATGGCGGCAAAAAACCGTATGTTCCGCCATGACCCGCATGGTTTTGGGGGAAAGGTCCTTGGGATTGGCGGAAAGAAAACGGACCCAGCGGATGGGCCCCCCCGCCACCGCCCCGGCGACCAGCTCCAAAAGGCCGGGAAAATCCAGGGAACCGGCAAAGGACGCCCCCCCATGCCTGGGGGCCGCCGCCGCATCACCCGCCGCCCCATCCTCCGGCCCCGCCGCCGCTTTAGGGGAGGCAGAACCCGGCGGGGGGCCTTCCCAGCGGTAGGAGTTGACGTTTTGGCCCAACAGGGTGATCTCCCGGACCCCCCGTTCCGCCAGAATCCGAATTTCCGCCAGGATAGAAACGGGGTCCCGGGAAATTTCCGGCCCCCGGACGTAAGGGACGATGCAGTAGGAGCAAAAATTGTTGCAGCCGTGCATGATGGGCACAAAACTGCGGAAATGCCCTTCCTCCAGGTGGGAGGAAGAAAAGGAAAAGACCGGCCTCTCCCCGCCTTGGGGCAGCGGGGGGAAAGCCGCCCCCTCCCCGCCCTTCTCCAGGGCCTCCAGAATCAGGGGAAAAACGGAACGGGAGGAGGTCCCCATGACGTAATCCACCGCGGCGCAGCGTTCCTTAAGGCCCTCCCCCAACCGTTCCGCCATGCAGCCCGCCACCACCAGACACAGGCGGGGCCTCTTTTTTTTCAGGGCGGCGTACAGGGCGATGCGGCCCAGAACCCGCTTTTCAGCGGTTTGCCGCACCGAACAGGTGTTAAGGAGGACCAGATCCGCCCCCTCCCCCCCCGCCGCGGCGGTCCAGCCCCGTTCCCGGCAAACCAGTTCCAGGGCGGCGGACTCCGCGGAATTCATCTGGCAGCCGTAGGTTTCAAAAAAATACGTCATTCAGCCCCGGCTTTTCAGCCCTTTGAGGAATTTCAGGCCGTTCCATACACCCAGGGCGATAAGCCCGAAGGCCCCGACGCTCAAAAGGGTCCCCGCAATGGGCCGGAAAAAAGCGGCCCCCACCCGGGACAAGATGGTCAGGAGGCCCCCCGCCGTCAGGATGACTCCGGCCTTCCGGTCCGCGCCGTCCTTGGAGAGGAGGGCAAAGACTCCAAAAAGCCCCGTCAGGGCCCCCAGAACGATTCCGGCGATGGGAAAACGCCCCCCCAGGACGGCCAACACCAGAAGAAGAAAGCCCCCCGCCAGGTTCGCCACCGCCGTAAGGCCCTGTTTTTCCAGAGTCCGCGCCGGGACCGGGGCGCGCTGATCCTCAAGTTCATTCATGCGCATAGACGGCTCCTTCCGCGGCCTTCACCACGTTTTGCAGCAGCATGGCAATAGTCATGGGCCCCACCCCGCCGGGTACGGGGCTCAGGAACCCCGCCTTTTCAACGAGCCCCTCAAAATCCACGTCCCCCCGCAGACGGTAGCCTTTTTTCGCCTGGGGATCCGGGACCCGGTTTACCCCCACGTCGATGACCGCGGCCCCCTCCTTTACCATATCCGCCGTCACCAGCCCCGGCTTCCCCGCGGCGGCGACAAGAATATCCGCCTGCCGTGTAATCGCCGCCAGATCCCTGGTCCCGGTATGGCAAAGGGTTACGGTGGCGTTCTGATCCCGCCGGGCCAGAAGGTTCGCCAGGGGCTTCCCCACAATGTTGGAACGGCCCAGAACCACCGCCCGGGCCCCGGAAACGGGAATGTCGTATTCCCGCAGCAGGACCAGGATCCCGTGGGGGGTGCAGGGCAGAAAACCGGGCCGTTCCAGAAGCAGGTTCCCCAGGGAAACCGGGTGGAAGCCGTCCACGTCCTTGGCGGGATCGATGGCGGTGATAACCGGCTCCTCGCCGATATGGGAAGGAAGGGGAAGCTGGACCAGAATCCCGTGGACCAGGGGATCGGCGTTCAGTTCCCCGATAAGGGAAAGCAGCTCCTCCTGGCTGGTCTTTTCCGGCAGCCGGAAATCCCGGCTCCCCATCCCCGCCTCCGCCAGGGCCTTTTCCTTGGCCCCCACATAGGAAAGGCTGGCGGGGTTTTCCCCCACCAGAATCACCGCGAGGCAGGGGATCGTCCCCCTTTCCCGCAGAGCGGCGCTCCGGGCCTTCACCTTATCCTGAACCTTCCGGGCCGCCGCCCTGCCGTCAATGATAATCGCCATCCAAGCCTCCTGTATCCCGCGCCCCCAGGGGCAGCACCAGCAGGAACCGGCCCCGCAGGGCCCGCAGGGTAAAAGCTCCGGTCTCCGCCGCGTTGCTCAATCCAAAGAATCCCCGATCCCACGGAAGCCCCGCCAGGGGCCACTTAAGCCCCGCGCTTTCCGCCTCCCAGGGGCCGTCCCCCAGGGGAAAGACCGAAACCGCGCCCCCCGGCGGGTTAAGCAGACGAAACTCCCCGGGGGCCTCCAGACAGCGCAGATCCTCTGCGGCGGTGATCCAGCGGAAAGGATGGGGGTCCCGCTCAAAAAGGGACCGGAGGGCCAGAATGTGATCCAGCCGTCCGCCGCCGCCGCCCAGGATCCAAAGCTCATCGCAGCCCTCCTCCCAAAGGAGCTTCAGGGCCAGCTCCGTATCACTGTAATCCTTTTCCACCCCGTAACGAAGGACCCGCTCCGGGGGGTAAGCGTCCAGCCGGGAAAGGTCCCCCAGGGAATCCATGTCCCCCAGAACCCAGTCGGGCCGCAATCCCGCCGCCTCCGCGGCAAGAAGCCCGGAATCCGCCGCCGCCAACGGAACATTCCCGCCGCGGGAAGCCTCGTCAAAAATAGAACGGCAGAGTTCCGGCGGGGGCCCCTCCCCCCCAATGAACGCCAAGCCCCGCATACAGGCTCCCTTGGATCGGCGATTCCCAGGAGAAAACGCCGCGTATCGAATGTATGTTGGGCGCATCCCCGCCTGCGGCGGGGACCGGGCTATCCGGGGCTCCGCTTCGCTCCGGCCCCGCCTCCGGCGTGGCTGCTTCGCACCCCTCCTATCCCTTGCGCGGGGGCGGCCAACCAAAACGCCGCGCGTTTTGGTCCGGCATCCCTGCCGCTTCGCGCCGGAGGATCCGCCCCGGCCTCCCTGCCGGGGCTGTCCCGCCGTCCGTAGGGAAGCTCCCTTGGATACGCCGCCTCCATTATAGTATAGTACCCCCCTATGAGCAATCTTAGCTGCCCCGCTGTTCTAAAGGGCCGGCTTCAAGAGATCGCCCTACTGTTTCGGGGAAAAGGCAGGCAGTTGTACCTGGTGGGGGGAGCGGTGCGGGACATCCTCCGGGGCCGGCATCCAAAAGACTGGGATCTGGCCACCGACGCGCCCCCCGGCGAGGTCATTGAGTTGTTCCGGGGAATCAAACCCCGGGCCGCCGTCATCCCCACGGGAATAAAACACGGCACCGTAACCCTGCACTACCGGGGCGGAGTCTACGAGATAACCACCTTCCGCAGCGAATCTTTCTACCGGGACGGCAGACATCCTGAATCGGTCCGCTTTGCCGGGACAATCGACGAAGACCTGTCCCGGCGGGACTTTACGATGAACGCAATCGCCATGGCCCTGCCCGGCGGGAAGACGGTGGATCCCTTCGGCGGGGGCAAGGACATACGGGACGGCCTTATCCGCTGCGTGGGAACCCCCCTGGACCGTTTCAGGGAAGACGGCCTGCGCCCCCTGCGGGCGCTCCGTTTCGCCGCCCAGTTGGACTTCCGGGTGGACGATGCCGCCCTCCAGGCGATCCGTCCTTCGCTCGACGTAACCGCCCGGGTTTCCCAGGAACGGGTGCGGGACGAATTGGACAAGATCCTGGCCAGCCCCCAGCCTTCCTCCGCCTTCCGGCTTATGGAAAACACCGGGCTCCTGGAACTCCTGCTGCCGGAACTTGCCCAATGCCGGGGGATTGAACAGAAGGGTTTCCACCGTTTCGATGTGCTGGACCATTCCCTGCTGTCCTGCGACTACGCCGCCCTCCAGGAATACCCCCAGGAGGTGCGGCTGGCGGCCCTTCTGCACGATGTGGGGAAGCCGGAGGCCCGCCAGGAAGATGAGAGGGGGACCTTTACCTTCTACCACCACGAAAAATATTCCGCCCGGACGGCGGAACAGCTTATGACCCGGCTGCGCTACTCCAATGCCCGGATCGAAAAGGTCTGCCGCCTCATAAGCTGCCACATGTTTCATTACGAGGACTGCTGGAGCGACGGGGCCGTGCGGCGTTTTATCATACGGACGGGGGAAGAAAATTTGGAAAATCTCTACCAGCTGCGCAGGGCCGACAGCTACGGCATGGGAGGAATCGAACAACCGGTGGAGAACCTGGCGCGGTTGATCAGCCGGGTAGACCAAACGCTGGCGGGAAACCACGCCCTCTCCCTTAAGGACCTGGCGGTCTCCGGGAAGGATCTTATAGCCGCGGGGGTCGCGCCGGGCAGACACATGGGGATCATTCTTAAGGAGCTTCTGGAAACCGTGGTAGACGACCCGGACTCAAACAACCGGGAAACGCTGCTGTCTATCGCCCTTAAACTGAACGGGCGGTATCAAACTCGCCCCTAAGCTGCTCCAGGGCCATCCGGGCCGCTTCCCGCTCGGCGCCCTTCTTGCTGCGTCCTATCCCCGGCCCATACACCCGGTCCTTTATCCGGACTTCCATTCTAAACAGCCGCTCGTGATCCGGGCCCGAACGGTTGATCAGCCGGTATTGGGGATAGACCTTGAAATAACGCTGGCTTAATTCCTGCAGCATGGACTTGGAATCTTCGTGGTAGTTTTTTTCAATTACCCGGCTAATCTCCGGCCGGATGCACCGTTCTACAAAGGAAAAGGCGGCGGAAAAACCAGAATCCAGATAAAGGGCGCCGATAAGGGCCTCCATGGCGTCCGCCAGGATGGCATTCTTCTGCCTCCCCCCGGAAAGCTCCTCCCCCTTGCCCAGAATCAAAAGAGCATCGATCTGCAATTCCCTGGCAAGGGAGGAAAGAATATCCTCCGAAACCACCACGGATTTTATCTTTGCCAGTTCTCCTTCGTTCTTTTCGTCAAAACCTTCGTAGAGCACCGCGGCGCAAACCGCCCCCAGAATCGCGTCCCCCAAAAATTCCAGCCGTTCGTTGTTGCTCCGGTGGGAACCTTCATTAGAGATAGAACGATGTATGAATGAAAGATTCAGAAGCTCCGGGTTTCGGAACCTTATCCCGGCAGCTTTGAGAAAGACCGCCAACTCTTTTCTTCTTGCCGGTTCCAGCTTGGGAAGATCAATCCCTCCCAAGCGCTTTCCCTTTGAAGACGGACGGCCCAGGGGAGCCCACAATTTACTTCTGCTGGGATTCTTGGATATACTTGTAGGCATCCCCAACGGTTTCAAACTCATTGGCCTTTTCATCGGGGATGGAAATACCCATTTCTTCCTCGATGGCGTAGACCAATTCGTAGGTATCCAAGCTGTCGGCCCCCAGATCCTGACGGAACGATGCGTCCATCGTGATCTTCCCGGCGTCAACCTCCAGCTTTTCGGCGATCAGCTTTTTCATCTTTTCAAACAACTCATCCATTCTTTTGTATCCTTTCAAAAAATGTTCTATACCTTCGAGTCCGGTACGATAACCTGTTTACCGCGATAAAAACCGCACTTTGGGCAGACCCGGTGCATCAACACCCGGTTCCCGCAGTTGCTGCACTCCACCATTGCCGGAGGCGAAAGTTTCATGTTAATTGACTGCCGCCGGCTCGTCCGGGCCTTCGATGTTTTGAATCTGGGTACCGCCATCTCTTAAACCTCTACATCAGGATATCTGGACTTTAACGAAACCCAGGATATTTGTCAAGGTCGATTGCGATCCCTTCGGCAATTCCCGGTTCGAAAGGCGCCGCATAGGGAATCAGATCCCGGTGCGGAGTTTCGCGGCGCGGGCCCTGTAAACCGCTCCCGGCCGCCGGGCTCCGCCGAAGGCCGCCCCGCTACCGGTATTTGGCCTTGAGGGCCTCCGCCACCAGGGGGGGGACCATACCAGCGACGTCTCCCTGAAAAGAGGCCAGTTCCTTTATCGACGAGGAACGGAGGACGAAATATTCCGGATCGGTGGTCATAAAAATGGTCTCGATTCGGGGATTCAGGGCCTTGTTCATCATGGAGAGTTCAAATTCGTATGAAAAATCGTCCAGCCCCCGGACTCCCCGGACCAGAATCCTGGTGCCCCGGCTCCGCAGAAAGTCAACAATCAGGGTGTCGCAGGTCTCCACCGCCACATTTTCATAAGCCCCCACCAGATCCCGAATCATGGAAACCCGCTCCCCGGCGGAAAAAAGGTACTTTTTTTGCCGGTTCTCCGCCACCACCACCAGAAGCTCGTCAAAGATGGCGGCCGCCCGTTGGATGATGTTGATATGCCCCAGGGTGGGAGGGTCAAAGGACCCGGGGAAGGCGGCTTTTAACATGGCGATTCTCCTCAGCCGCCCCTGCGGCGTCCCGTATACTCAAAATCTAACCCTAAGTCGATCCCGAATCCTCGTCAAGCCCCCGGAAAGACCCGCGGCATCCGAGACAGCGGTAAACCGCGCCCTCTTGCCGCCTTGAAAGCGGGATCCTTTGCTTGCTATTGAAATTTCGGGGAAACGTATTTGACGAACCGCCGGGTTTGATGTATAAAATTGAATAATGAAGCGGTTCTTTTTATTCATGCTGGTCTGTTTCATGGGGATGGCTTCCTGTACATCCCAGCCGGAACCTCCAAGCGAAGATCCGCCTCCCCCTCCTCCCCCGGCCCCGGAAATTCCGGTCAGCCAGGCGGCGCCGCCTGTCATGGCAAGTCCGCCCCCCCCTGTCGAGGAGGCTCCGTCCTTTGATTTCGGCCATATTACCGAGGAAGTCCGGGTCCATACCAGAAAGGATATCCAGCATCTCATAAAAGAACTTGACAACATCATCGAGGCTGAAGACTACCAGGCATGGCTGGGGAACCTTGAGCAGTCCTATCTGGAGAAAATCAGTTCCCAGAGTTTTCTTGTTGCCCAATCCCAATCCCCCCGGTTAAAATCCCAGGGAAGGCTGAGAAATACGGAAGAGTATTTCAGAAAAGTAGTGGTGCCTTCCCGTTCAGCCGCCAATTACCGGATAGACGATATTGACATTCAATTTATTCCCGAAGAAGAAAAGGTGCTTGCCTTCCTGACTACTCCGGAGGGAAGGCGGCTGCGGCTTTACGAGTTAAAACATGTCTCTGGCATCTGGAAAATAGCCAATTAAGGGCCTGTTCAGGGCCCCAGGGAGACCGTTATCGACAATGGATGCAGCGCGAACCGGACCAGTAAAAGAGATGCCCTGTCAGGCTGCCGGATTGATGTGGATGCGCCGGCCTAAAAATAACCAAATTTTTGATAAGGAGACTGTGGTATGGTAAATTTGAAAGTCCTGGGGGCGTTCTGTACGGCTTTTCTTGTCCTTGCGTCTGCGTTATGGGCCCAGAGCCCCGGTCGTGAAATGTCGGTGGAAGAGTCCTACTTGCAGGAGTCCAATGAGATCAAAATCATCAGAGACCAGATCCGGGGCAGCAGCGAGGACCAAAAGCTGCTGGCCCTGGCCTTTATCAAAGATGCTATTGAACGCGGAAACGACAGGGAAGAGATACGGGAGTCCCTGGAATACCTTGCCACCGAGGGCACCATCGTATTAGTCAGGGAAAACGGCAGGCTTATAAACAACTATCCCCTGGTGAGGAAACAGGCGGTGGAGTATTTGGGGGATCTGGGCACCGAGGAATCGAAAAACACCCTGATCAAGATTCTTAAATCCGACAACGAGTCTATGGTGCTGGCGGAGGCCTTTAAGTCCCTGGCCAGGATCGGAATCAACGAAAGGGACGAGACGGTCAACGAGATTACCAACGTGGTACGCCACTACCACTCCCTGGCGGCCAATAAACCGGATGAATACCTGATCTACACCGCCCTGGATGCTTATGAACAGCTTGCGTTAAGCACCAATATCAGCGATCAGTACACGCTGGAGGTCATCACCAATATTATGACGGGGCCCTACCAGAAAAAGGTGCGGGACCGGGCCCGGGAAGTTCTGACCGTGTTGTTCAACAAGGGTAAATCCGGCGGCAGGTGATTGACAAGAAGTTCCATTTTTCTTATAGTAGTATGAGAATTCTGTTAATAAAGGCCGTCCCCCCGGACGGTTCTTTTGTCTCCATCGTCTAGTGGTTAGGACATCGGGTTTTCATCCCGACAACAGGGGTTCGACTCCCCTTGGAGATGTAGCCTCCCCTGGAAGGAAGCCCTGCCGGGGATCCCCCCGGACAAATTGCCTACATTTTTAGCTTGTTTCGTATGATTTGGCGGAATTCGTGGACTCCCTCATTGTCCGGGTCCAGGTCCAGGGAAGCCTCGCAGTCCGCCAGGGCCGCGGGGTAGTCTCCGATATGGTAAAAAGCCTGGCCCCTCCGAAACAGACAAAAGGCCTGGTACGGATTGACGGCCAGGGACAGGGAAAAATCTTCCACCGCCTGGACATAGCGGCGCATGACCGCCCAGACCACCCCCCGGTAATAGGCGGCCTTGTATGAGTTCTTGTCCCATTCGAGGGAACTGGAAAAGTCGTCAATCGCCTCCTGGTACATCGACTGGGCAAAGTAGGCCATACCCCGGTGTTTGTGAATGAGGGAGCGGATGGTATCGCTTATCCCCATCTCCAGGATGCGGCTGTAGAAGGTTACGGCCTCGTCAAAACGGTTTCTGTTATGGGCGTACAGGGCGTTAAGGAGCAGATCGTCCACGGTGCCGCCGAGGGAAGGCGCGAAATCCTGGGGGTCCTCCCGGGGGGAAGATTCCCGGGATTCCTCCCCGTCCTTCCCGGATAAGAGCAGGGCGTCGGTGGACTCCTCGATTTTCTGATAGAACGATTCCCGCCGTTTTCCCAGTTCCCCATTGAGCTGCCGCTGGTATCCCCGAATCTCCTGAAAAATGGTGTCCGCCAGGGAAAGGCTGGCGTTTACCGCCGCGAGTTTCCGTTTCATCGGTTCATCAAAGGGGGTAAATTCCGCCTTGTAGACGAGTTCGTGTTCCACCTCCGCCCAGGCGTCCTGGAGGATGGTCCGAACCTGAATTTCCATCAGCCTGCAGCCGCAGTCCCCCCGATCTTCCCGGATTGATTGCGGAATGTTTATCAAAAAGTGGGTGGATTCGTAACCGAATTCCTTAAAGGAATAACCGGCCCCCTTGCGTTCAATTTCCACCACCTCATAATCATTCCGGATGATCTTCTCCACCTCCTTCGTGTCCTCCAGGAAGGGGCATACCACCCGCAGGCCGATGAGATCGGTAATGACGGGGGATTCGGCGGCGCCGGACGCCGCCTTGAGGATGCCGATATATTTTTTATAAAAGCTGGCAAAATTCTTAAGCCGGCCCTTTACTAGGATTCGCGAGCTGAGGTGGGAAAATTTCGTCTCCAACTGGGATTCCAGATCGCGGATGACCAGGATCCGGATAGGCTCGTATGTTCGGTATTCTTCCCGCAGCGTCTTTCTGCTCGGCGGGGGTAGCGTATTGCCCATTAAAAAACCATTCAGACTCCGCGAACCAGCGAAAAAAAGGCTGTCTTTCGACAGCCTTTCTAGCCAACAAGCCCGTTTAGATCCCATTACTGCGGACTGTCCAAAAACCGGCTGGTTATCGAACAAGTCTTGCAAAACGCGCGGCTTCCAAGGAAGCCCGCGCGTTTCTTCGTTTTTGCGGCTGCTATTCGAAAACCAGAGTTTCCGAATAACCCCTATTCATTAACCGTGGGCGTCGGTGTAAAGCTGTCTTCCTTGGCCCGTTTCTGATCTTCCAGATACCGGAGGACCTGATTCTTGCCGAAACGATCCATTTCGTATATCTTCTTCTCGGTCTCCCGGTCGTAGATGATGTGCCACACGGCCTCGTCGTTGATGTCCCTGCTGGCGGGATCGGCCACCGCGCGGTCGTAAATAATCTTTACATCCTTGAAGTAGCTGATAAAATCGCCCCCGATAGCGTCGGCATCCCGATGGAGGATGAAGCCGCCGAACTTAACGAAGGGGGTGGCATAGGGATAGAGGGGATAGATCCGCATTTCCCGGTTCCGAACCTCGGAAATGTACTGGGGATTGTTCCAGCGGAGGGGCTTCCAGCCTTCATAGTTCAGATAGCCCATAAAATAGGTCTTTTCGGTTCCCTGGCTGTCGACAAGGACGACGGACAAACCGTGGGGGAAGTTAAGGCCGTAGGCGTTGACTTCGACAGATTTAATCGTTCCCACGTTTTTCACCACCCCGTAGGCGGGCTGGGTGAGATCCACCTTTCCATCATCTCCGGCGGGAGATTCGAAGCGGCTGGGGCCGATAATGCCGTCGCCCTCGGCCGGCTGGATATTCCCGTCCTGATCAACCTCCGCCGTCGGTTCAAAGGCGGGGATGTCGAAGGGAGGACGGATCCAAGCCTTGGAATAGGCGGGGCCCAGGGGATAATGAACCCGGACGCCCATCACCGTACCCCACTGCTGGGATTCGGAGGACCGGACAAAGCTATCGCGGATATTCTCCACCGTCCGGGAAGAAGCGGAAAGCCTCACCTCCCAATTCGGGAGGGCAAGGGAAGTTTTCATCACCGCCAACTGATCTTCCGTGAAACCGCCGCCCGCTACGTTGGCAAAATCCATCAGGGTCCGACCGTGTTGTGTAGGATTGCCCTCCTGGTCGGCCATGATATCCGCATCTAACGTGGAAAAGTCAATAAGAATCGCCTCATCCGCGAAGAGGGAACCCGCCAGGAACAGCACCACAGCGACAAGAATGAATATCCGTTTCATTCATTACTCCTTTCTACCCACACCTTTTACAGATGCGTTAATGCTCGACCGTTTATCTTTCCAGTATACAAACCCCACGGGATTTGTCAACGCTTTTGCTCGGAATTCCGGGCGGTTCCCGGTTCAGAGCCGGTCTTTCCCGCATTGGAATCCCGTTTCCCCGCCCGGCCAAGAACGGCGGGGAACAGCGAAAGCCGAACCGCAGCGCGCTGCGGTTTTCGGAGTTTCGCGAAGCGAAACTCCACCCAAACAGGCCGGCACGGAGGCCGGGCTGTATCCAAATATAGGACCTGGCGCGGGGAGCGCGGCAAGTCCGAAGGCGCAAAACGGCAGGGACGCCGTTTTGCGCCCGCGCAAGGGATAGAAGCGGAATTCCCCGACCCCGGAGGGGCGGGGAATTGGAGCGGATAGCCCGGTTTTTTGCGGCCCGCCGCAAAAAATGCGCCCAAACATTCGGAATCCGCCCGAACACCTCTCTCCAGAACGGGAATCGGCCCCCGAATTCCGCGGAGACCGGAATTCAGCGCCTTCCCAGGCTGTCCGCGAAGGCCCTGTTCCCGCCGGTGAAGATGCTGACATCCCGGACGTAGGGGAAATTTCGCAGGATTCCCTGGTAAAGGGTCTCAAAACCTTCGAAAACTCCTTCCCGGGAGGCCGGAAACCCCTGTTCCGAAAGGGGCAGCGCGGCGGATTCGGAAAGGCCGGCGTATACCACGCCGTCCCGGTACAGGAGGGACCGCAGTCTGGTCTCCTTCGGGAAGGGGGGGGCCAAATCGGGAGATTCCGGTCCCAGAAGGAACTCCTCCACATACCTGGTTATATCGTCTTCCCTGTTCCCCGAACGGGGGAGCATACGATCCTCCACCATTATCGACCGATCCGTCGCAAAATAGAAGACAAATGTTCGTCTTACATGCCCGGTATACAGGAAATCGCCCAGGGCGAAGATGCCTGCCAGCAGGAGGCCGATCAGGGGCCCGGTCATTCTTTTTTTAAATCCGCGGACGGATGAAACAGACTTTACGCTCACGCTACGCTCATTGGATGGCGGTGAAGCCTCCGGTTCGTTCAAAGACGCCGACAAAATCGACGATCCCTTTATAGATCGCTTCGGAGAATCTCATCAAGTACGCGGGGTCCGCCATAATCGCCGCGTCCTCCCGGTTGGTAACGAAGGGGAGTTCGACCAGTACGGCGGGCATCTGGGCGTTCCGCACCACAAACCACTTTTCCGCCTTGAGGCCCCGGTTGGGGACCCGGGCGCCGAGGGCCTCTTCCATCCGGTTCAGGATGTTCCGGCCCATGAGGATGCTTTCGGTGGTGAATTCCTCCTCTATCATCCGGTTGACGATGGCGGCGGACTCGCCGTACTTCGATCTGTCGATGAGTTCCCGGCGGTAGTCGGGGTCCAGATACCAGACTTCGAAGCCCCGGGCGTTCTTGTTGAGGGAGGAATTGGCGTGGATGGAGATGAAGATCACCGCCTCGTTTTCCTCCAGGGGCACCGAATTGGCCAGTTCTACCCGGTCGGGGAGGCTGGGGAAGGTATCCCGATCCCTGGTAAGGAGTATCCGTTTGCCGGGGTAGGTCCGCCGGAGAAGGGCGTGGACCTCCCTGGACACCTGGAGGGTTATCTCTTTTTCGATGAGGGATTCTCCGCCGGGGCCGGTGGATCTGCCTATGGCTCCGGGATCCTTGCCGCCGTGGCCGGGGTCCACAATGATTGCGGCGATCCGAAAGGAGGAGCTTTCCGTGACGGGGGGCCGTTCCGTCTGGGGAAAGAGGACCTGGTTCGCCAGGAGGACGAAGGATTCCGGGAAAAAGAGGGAACCCTGGGACAGGTAGGGGAGGGGTACGGCGTAAAGATCCTTTCCGTCCAGGAGAAAGAAGCCCTCCTCTCCCGATTTTCCGGTCAGGAAGGAGATGTTGTGGGAGGAGGTGCTGAAGACTCCGGCGCCGAAAAGGGGGTCCCAGCGGAATTCGGCGGCCCCCGGGGGGCCGGTTCCCTCTCCGTTCCCCTTCCCCAGGAGGGTCAGGGTTTCGTCCAGGGAGAGGATGCCGGTATTTTCGGAGAGAATCCCCAGATTCTCCGCCCCCGGGGCCGCCGCCGCGTTTCGGAGGAGCAAGAGGAGGAGAATAAGGGCGGTTTTTCCGAATGTTGCCACGGATCCCCCGGAACATATATGCCTGAAGCCGTTCCAACACCTCGGTTTTTGGATGACAAGCGGGGTTTGTCGGGCTTCCCTGATATAGATAGAGTTGTTTGGAAACGCCGGTTTCCAAACAACGGCCGCTGAAAAGGGGCCTGTTCAATATGCAGCCGGATTATCGAACAGGCCCGGTATCTATTCACAAGATCGGTTTTTTTATGGACAAACTCAATTATCGAGAAAGTAAAGCGCCCCCTGATAGCCGCCCCGGACGAGGGCGGCCCAAAAGCTCCGGCCCAGGAGGGGGTTTCCGCCGCCGAGGGGCAGGCTGAGGCCGGATAATTCCCTTACCGCCTTCAGGGTTTCCTCGACGCTGCGGCCCATGTAATCGCGGAGTCCGCTGGAGGCGAATTCCGGGAAGGGGATGATTCCGGCGCCGGAGAGGGATCCGGCGGAAGGGCGGGGGGGATCGGGGATCCGGGCCAGGGCGGCCCGCAGCCGGGGTTCCAGGCTAAAGGCGGGGGGGGGGAAGGCCGGTTCCCCCAGACCGGGGCCCTCCCCTGAATCTCCGGGCCGCTCCGTTCCGGCCCCTCCGCTTGAAGCGGGGGAAGGGGCGGCGAGGAAGGCGTCGGTGGCGGGGTTGCGGGGTTCCAGGCGGATAAGGATGGACCGGGCGGCCTGCTCCGCGGCCCGGACCGCATCTTCCCGGCGGGGGGCGCAGGCAATAACGTTGCCGCCCTTGGAGACGTTGTTTTCCGGGAATTGGATGTCCCTGCCCGCCCCGGTTCGGATGAAAAGATCCCGGACTCCGGCTTCGGCTGTGTTTACGCCTTCTATGCCGGCAACGGAACGGACCCGTCCGGGGATGGAGATAAAGGCCCGTTCGGCGCAGGTCCAGGAACGGGTGGGGGCAAGGCCCTCGGGACGGCGGCCCAGGGCGGCCTGGACAGCCCCCCGGATGGGCTGGACTCCCGACGAATAGGGATAGGTCCAGCCGGACATGTAGCCGCCCGAAAGCCGGGCGGCGGTCTCTCCAATCATGGGGCCGCCGGGGCTCAGCTTTACGTCCCCCTTGGCAGCCCCCCGGCAGCCCTTTCCGGCGATTCCCAGGGCCCGGACCGCGGCCTTGAAGGTTTCCAGGAGGGCCTGCTGGTCTCCGGGGGGAGCATTGGTGGGCATGGTGTGGCCCATTTCGATGAAGTAGGGGGGGAAGAAGATATGCCGGTCCGCCAGGCCGCAGATAATTATGTCATCGTCGTAAACGACGGCGTCCACGGAGAATTCCGGTCCTTCCATGAAATCTTCCACGATGGCCCGGCGGGAACGGGAAAAATTCAGGGCTTCGATGAGGGCTTTCTCCACCTCCGCCGGGGAATCTACCCGGCGGCAGCCCCTGCTCCCCATGTTGTCCACCGGTTTTACGACCGCCGGGAGGGAAAGATCCGCCGGAATTTCGGCGGGGCTGGAAAGGACCCGGTAGGCCGGGGAGGGAACCCCCGCCTTCTCAAAGCAGGCGCGCATCCGGCCCTTGTCCGAGGCATTCAGGGCCGCCTCGTAGGGGATTCCGGGCAGCCCCAGCCGCTCCGCAACCCAGGCCACGGAGCTGGAAAAATCCGTTCCCGCGGTCATGATTCCCCCCAGATTCCCCTCCGCCTGGAGGGAACGGCCCAGGGTTTCAATTCCTTCCTTGTCCTTAAGGTCGATTTGCTCGAAACGATCCGCCAGGGGCGCGTTAAGGGCCCCGCTGTCGGCATCCACTACCACGGTGTAGAGATCCATTTCCTTCGCAATCCTGATGACCGGTCCCTGCATGACGCCGGCCCCTAAAATAATAATCCGCGTCTTCATCTGCGATTCCTTAACTTTATTCGCGGCGGGGGCTCATACCCCGCCATTTGCGGCGGTTGGAGAATTGGCAACGCCTGCAAAAAATGGCAGGAGGCCCCACGGCTGCATAATTCCCTTGCAGAACGAGGCTCGTAAACGATGCAACGCTTGCAAGATACTCCGCCATTTGCGGGGAGCTTCATTCGCGGCGGGTTTCAAGGCCCCGCCGGGCGGCGGCGGGGCAGCCTGTTGTCCGGGCGGCGGGGCAGCCTGTTGTCCGGCGGTTCCAAAACCAAACACCCCCTGGAACAAGGGTCGGCTGGTATTCCGCTGTCCTTTACAGTGTTTCGCGGGTTGGGGGGGGTTCGGAGTTATGGGGGGCATGCAGGGTAGGAGCAGGGGGCCGCTATGTGAGACGGGGGGAAGGGGGCGGCGGTGTCGGAAGTGGAAAGAGGAGCGGTGGAACAGGGAAAACTGGCAGGGTATCGGCGTTTACTTTTTTCACGGACAGGGAAGGCATGGTATAATAAGCCGACATAATTTCTTGGGAGAGAAAGATGAAGACGATAAGCGCCGGCGAGTTGGGCGCGGGTTGTGGACTATCTGGAACAGATAAAGGATCCGCGGCGGACGGCATACGGGAATATCCGGCACAAACTGGTAGATATAATCGCCATAGCTTTTACGGCGGTCCTGTGCGGGTATGAGGACTACGAAGAGATGGAAGCGTTTGGGGAATTGCGGCGGGATTTTCTCGGAAGTTTTCTTGAACTGCCCGGGGGAATACCGGACGAGTCGGCGTTTCGGCGGGTATTGCAGTGTCTGAA
>JAIRSD010000157.1 GCA_031255615.1 Treponema sp.
TTGAAGCGTTTCTTCACAAAGTCGTGGCCCGAGACGTAGGACAGATCGTGGACCGTATCCATGAACTCCAAAAGGCCCGCCGCTTCGTTTTCGATGATTTCCTTTTTCCGCTGCCGCAGGTAGTCCAGGGACAGGGGGGTCTTGGTTTCCCCGCTTTCCAGGACCAGGCGGTTCAGGTTCATCAGGTTGAGGCCGCTGGTGATGGCGGCCACCCGTTCCGGGTTCAGACCCCGGTCCAGGATGAGTTGGGACATGCCTTCTTTGAAGCGGAGAAAACTTGCCCGCAGTTTTTCGCCGGGGAAGGGGACCCCCACCTTGACGGTGGCGGGGGAGCTGACCAGCCGGGGGGAAATATCGGCCAGGTGTTCCGTCAGCAGGATCACGGTGATGTCCCCGATGGTAAGGATGGGATCGTTGGCCCAGCGGCTCAGGGTCACCAGGCAGTAGCGGTCCTCCTCGGTGAGGCGGATGAAATCCCCGGAGGGGACGAAGGACTCCGCGTAGTCCATGATCAGCACCACCCGGCTGGGGCGGCCCTTCTTGGGTATCTTGGCGAAAAAATACTTTTCCAGGTAGAAAAAACTTTTCCGGGGCTCCGCGGAGATGAGGTCCTCCACCGGAGTCTGGGGGTACATGCCCAGGATGATGTTCCGGTAGTCCTGGGCCATGGATTCGCTGCAAAAGGTAAGGCCGCCGGAATAATCGTAGTAGATGATGTAGTCCCGGTTTCCAAACAAAAATACCGATAGGTAGTCCTGAATCCGGGTGAAGGTGAATTCGTCCTTGTTCATCTCGTGGGGTAAAAAATCCCGAATGTTCCCGTAGAGGATATACAGGTTCGTCGTTTTGGAACGGTACTTGTTGGCGAATTCCTGGGCCCAGCGGGGCAATATTTTGATAAACTCCAGGTCCTGATAGATAAGCTGGTCCATCCCCTCCCTCTTCATCGCGGCGTCCCGAAGCCGAAGGCCGCCGGCCGCGCCAATCCCAAACCTCGATTTTTCGGAACGCCCGCCGTAAATTCCTGTTCGCGGCGGGCCCTCACAACCCGCCCCCGCGGGGGGCCTGCATCGGCGCCGCCGGTAAAAGACGGCCCGGGATCCCGCGGCAGCGCGCCCTCCCCGCGGAACGAATCCCGCAAAGGGTGCGGCGCCTACAGTCCGCCCCAGGTGTTAGGGCGGGGAGATTCATTTTTTTTCGGACAACAGGGAATCCATGTAGTCCTCCAGGGCGGCGGTCCATTCGCCGGCAATCCGGCGTTCAATGACCCCCAGGGCCCGGTTTTCCGCCTCCGGCACCGTAAGGTGCCCTTCCCTGCCGGAAATGGTATAGGGCAGCAGCACCGCCCCGGTCCGGCGGTCCAAAAGACCGGCTTCCAGCACATAGCGGACGTACTTGCCGCCCTGCCCCGGAAGATCCACCGGGGTAAAGCTGAGGGTCCCCTCCAGGACGTACAGGGAAGCGTCCCCCCCGGACTGGAGGCCCTGGGAACCAATCGCCGCGGCGAAGGCCCCCTTAATCCGGTTGGCCCGGTCGTTTTGCACCCGCGGATCTATGGGGATCCGCCGGGCTATCTCCTCCGCCGTCAGGCGGAAACTGTCCCCCGCCGCCAGATCCTGGGGGCTTAGACCGGGCCCTCCCAGGACGGAAAGGATATTGGCGATGATCCGGTTCCCGTCGGCGATCCCGGCGGCCGCATGATACCGGGCGTAGCCGGGGAGGGAATATTTTTCCTCCTCATCCATGGCGGTAAGGGTCTCGATGAAGTCCCGGTTGGCCTTGGCCAGTTCGGCATAGAGAGCGGCGGCCCTGTTTTTTTCCATGACCGCCGCCGCGTAGTGGGTCCCCCGGTCGTCGTACCAGTAGTCCCGAATCTCCGCGCCGATCAGGGTGTCCATTTCCACGGAGGTCTTTATCGCGTTGGTTACCTCGGTGTTGCGGATATAGGCGGCAACCATGTCCCGCTCCAGGGCCTCCTGATAGCCCACCATGGACTGCCGGTCAACCTGAATCGTCTGCCCGAAGATGCCGGCCAGGTTGGCAAAGGCCTCCCTTTCCGCGACAGCCCTGCTGGAACCGTAGCCCACGGCGGCTATATAACGAAGCCGTCCGTAAACCTGATCCACCCCGCTTACCCAGGCGGGTTCCGTCCGGGCGGGGGGGGCTGCATCCTCCCGGACCCGGGCCCCTCCTGCGCATCCGGCATAGGACAGAAGCGCCAGGGCGGCAAGCGCCAATCTTGCTATTTTAAACATACGGCCTCCGTCAAATTCAGCCGGTTTTCCAGAACCGGAACGTCCTCATACCGGAAGGCGCCGACCGCCTTTCCCGAGGAATTGTAATAAACCACATTAAAGGAATACCTGCCGGGACTGAGGTTTATCCCGCCCACGTAGGCATGGGAGGGAAAGTACCGGGAAATCCTCAGATCCGCCTGTTCGCTCATCTCCGCGTAAAGCTGGGAGGATAAACTTAACAGGCCGAAAAGCGCGGAGCCCCCTCCCTCCGTTTCTTCCGCCAGGGAATCGAAGACCGCGGAACTCATCCCCTTCAGGGAAGCCCGGATGATGGTTTTCAGGTAGATAAAATTTTCCCGCGCCTTGTAGGTCTCCCCGGCTATCGCGCCAATATCCTCCAGCAGTTCAAGGGGAAAACGCCGCCCGTCGTCAAAGACGGCCTCGACCCGGCTTATCCGGGAAGGGCGGTACTCCAGTTCCGGCAGGGATATTTTGACATAATGCCCCTCCCCTATGGGCAGCCGGAAGGTGTTCTCCCTTTTCACCGGGGACAAGCCCGCAAAGGCAAGTAGGTTAAGCCGGGCCATGCCGGGGGGAATATTCAGTTCCCCATCCAGGGATCCGGGCAGGGGATGGGGGTACAGTTTCGGCGCGTTGGCAAAGGCAAGGCGCAGGTAGTCCCCGTCAATCCGGGCGTCGTCGGCGTAGCCGGCCCCCCGGTAAAAGAGCATCCCCAGATACCGGGCCAGGGCGGAGTCGTTAAAGGCGGAGGGGGCCTCCGCGTTGGGAGGAATCGGCAGAGACTCCTCCATGGCCCTTTTCTGCAAGGCCGATATGGCCACCCCGTACTTATCCGCCAGGCCGCGGATCTTGTTGTTCATCCGCCGAATCTCCACCAGGGCCTCTTCCATGTCCCCCCGGTGGTAGTAGTTCAGCGCGTTGAAACTGTTCGTATAAATATCCTCGTAATCCTCTCCGCCGTAATCACGGGTGTTGTCGTTGATGAGGTAGCTGGCGGTTTCCTGGATAATGCTCTTGGTAAAGGCCGCCTCTATGGCCCGCTCCCCCTCCTCCAGCAGGCCGGAGGATTCCTCGTAGAACCCCGCGTAATGGGTCAACATGCCCTTATCCAGGTAGTAAAGCACCGCGTCCCCCCTGCCGTAGAGTTTACGGCGGCTCTTTTCCAGGAATTCGACGGATTTTTCATAGCCCCGATCTTCCAGGACATCGTTCAGCTCGTGAAAGGACGCGGAGGCGCAGGAAACAAGCACCGAAACGGCCAGTACCGGCAGGAGAAATTTCATAGACTAAACCATCCGGCCAGGATCGCCGGTCCGGCTAGAACCGCGCGCCGGAAATCTTTATGACCTTCTTGATTTCCCTGTTCTGACCCATCCACAGCCGGATAGTGCTTTCAAGGTCGGTAAGCTCCGCGGTAACATAGTAGGTCCGGGTCCGGGTGTTCCCGCTCTGATCCACAATGGTCTTAACCGCCCCCGTCAAGAGGAAATCCGCCCCCGTCTCGTTCGCCAGCCTTTTGGCGGTCTCCTCGCTGGCGTTGCTCTGCTGATCCAGCCGCTCCCGCCGCAGGGCCTCCCGGGTAGCTCCGCCCGCCGCAAAATCCGCCTTCCCCGAATTGAAGATCGCTATCTCCATGGTGTCGGCGATGATGCTGGTATCAATATGCTCGTCGCTTTCGTTTCGGAAGGGCCCCACCAGGAACACCGGGCTCCTGCCCAGCTTGCCGCTTTCCTGCGCCACCCGCGGGGCGTCCAGGCAGGCCTCAATCAGACTATCGCAGACAATCCGCACATCCGTATCGTTCCAGTAGCCGCTCAAATCGGTAACCGTCTCCGAATCGACCCGCTTTACCGAGGTAGACCCGCAGGCAAAAAGGGAAATGCAGCAGGCGGCAAGGAGCCATATCCCAACATTGCGGCGCGTACCCCGGTTCCTCCGGGCCCCGATTTTTTTCATAATACCATCAGCCTCCATCTCTCCATCCAATATAACAGAACCGGGAATATCTTGAAAGGTTTCGCGGCATTCCGCCGGAATCTTTTGCGCCCCGGCGCGGGGGCGGCCGGAAAAGGCCGGGTATGCGGCGCTTCCCGGTATGGAATATGCCGCATGTGGGTTGGGCGCATCCCCGCCTGCGGCGGGGACCGGGCTATCCAGGGCTGCGGCTTCGCCTCCGGCCCCGGCGCTTCGCGCCGTGGCTGCTCCGCACCCTTCCTATCCCTTGCGCGGGCGCAAAACGGCATCCCTGCCGTCTTGCGCCTTTCGGAGTTGGTGCGCGGAGCGCACCAACTCCAAGGTATAGTTACAGCCGGCATCCTGCCGGCCGAAAGCAATGGCATCCTGCCATTTGTGGGCCTGGGGTTTTCGCCATGCGAAAACCCCAGGGAATAGAAACAGCCGGCATCCATGCCGGCCGAAAGCAACGGCATCCCTGCCGTCTTGCGCCTTTCGGAGTTGGTGCGCGGAGCGCACCCACTCCAAGATATCGTTACAGCCGGCATCCTGCCGGCCGAAAGCAGTGGCATCCTGCCATTTTTGGGCCCAGGGTTTTCGCCATGCGAAAACCCTGGGAACTAGAAACAGCCGGCATCCCTGCCGGCCGAAAGCAACGGCATCCCTGCCGTCTTGCGCCTTTCGGAGTTGGTGCGCGGAGCGCACCAACTCCAAGATATCGTTACAGCCGGCATCCTGCCGACCGAAAGCAATGGCATCCTGCCGGCAGGGCCTGCGCCGTGGCTGTTCCCCGCCCGCGGGCGCGGGGCGGCATGAGGGGACGGCTGCCCGGTTTACTCGTTCACCGCCGCGTCCAGGCGCTGGCCGGGGGATACGGAGGCCTCGATGCGCTCGCAGGCGGCCAGGACGCCGTTCTCGCTGCGGATCAGGGCTCCCAGGGCTTCGGCCTTTTCCCGGTAGACCCGGCTGCCCACCAGGTCCAGGACCTTCCACTCCAGTTCCTTCTTGGACACCCGGCCGATGTTGATGCCCCCGGGCCCGACTCCCAGTTCCTGCACCCGGTAGGCCCAGTAGAACTGGTCGATAATCAGGGGGAGGACCAGTTGGGGTTTCCCCGCCCTGGCGGCGCTGTGGGTGGT
>JAIRSD010000189.1 GCA_031255615.1 Treponema sp.
CAAAGATGGAAAAACCGCGGTGCTCAGCACCGTAATCGGCGCCTTCTGTATTATTCTTTATATCGGGGCCCTTCTTTACGGTGTCCTGAATATGTACAGCAGCATTACCGAGCGCCGGGTCTTGGCGGACAGGGAATTTGACGACCTGGCGGACCTCGCCGTCGCCGCGGGAGTCCTGGGTTTTATGGACGAAAAGTTCATCCAGACTATTCAGGATGCCATCAATGGTTCGGAAACCATTTTGGGGGTGGTGATCAGCGGATCGAAGGGGGAATTCGCCTTTGAGCGGGAACGGGGGACCGTTATTTCCTGGGTAAACAATTCTCCCCGTTTTGTTTCGCGTTTTGGGATAACCAAGCCGACGAGCCTGCCTTTGCGGATTGAAGGGCAGCGGAATGTAAATATTCAGACGGTGTCCAGCTACCTGGATTACGAGTTCTGCATCGAGATTCTGAAACGAACCCTTTTGGTCGCCCTCATTGCCCTGGCTTTGTCCTTCTTTACTCTTTTGATGGGAGCCCTGTTCAAGAGAAATGCCGGCTATGCCGGCGGTCTCAGGGCGCGCTGGGGAAGGGGTCTATCCGGCGGCGCCGGACAGGACGGACGGAAGAAGAAGGCGGGCCGGAAAAAAGACGGGAAGCCGGCTGCGGAAGAAAGCCCGGATGACATAGTGGATGCTGCCTTGGACGGCGAACCGGATGATACGCAAGGCGACATACTGGATGATATGGACGATGATGCGGAGATGGAAGAAGAGGATCCCGCCGAAAGACTGATGGAGGATAAGGGGAACGTTGATTTCTCCGATATTGACGAGGAGGAGTTCCCGGATTTTGATAACATGGAATCCCCGCTCCCCGGCGATCCCCGGACGGAAACTCAGGCCGCATATCCCCGCAAGGATAAGGACGAGGACAAATCTATCGGACTGTACTCTCCCCGAAGCAACGTGGGCTGGGAATCTTACACCAAAGACCGGCTGGAATCGGAGCTGCGCCGCAACACGGCCGCCGGCGAGGATCTGGTACTCATCGCCGTAATATTTAAGGAACCGGAAAAACTGAACCCGGAACAGTTCCGCGAATTCGCGGAAGAAGCGGTGCGCTGTTTTGAACACCGGGACCTGATCTTTGAATTGGGGGAGCAGGGCCTCCGAATCGTCTGCCCCAATTACAGCCTGGACCAGGGCTTTGCCGCGGCGGGGGAATTCAACGGGCGGGTTCTTTCCAGCATGGCCGAGTCCGCAGACTTGAAGGCGGATCTCCGCTTCGGCATCAGTTCCCGGTCAGGACGACTGGTGCCCGCGGAACAGATCATGCTGGAAAGCGACGAGGCCCTTAAGCGGGCGCTTGAAGATCCGGCGTCCCATATCGTGGCCTTTAAAAGCGACCCGGAAAAATACCGCCGTTATATCAGCGGGCAGAATCCCCGGAGCGCCTAAAATATTCCGGTTCCCGGAAAAGCCTATCCACCGCCCAGGATGCTAAAGCATACACATAGGGGCTGTCCGATACGGCGGCAAGCCGTTGGCCGGAATCCTCATCGGGAGGGCCGAGCTGGAGAATCAGGACCCTGCCGTCGGCCAATTCCAGCGTTACCGAAGCGGATTCAGAGGGGAGGCCGGAGGAAACAAAATCGTCCCCCACGGTATTGAGAATCCCGGTAATATACGAATCGACTCGGGTCTTTTCGATATCCGCCGGTTCCAGGGAAAAGTCTCCCCTGGTAATCCGCCAGCTATTCTGCACCCTGCTTATCTCCACCGGTCCGGCGGGGACGGAATCCGGGGCTTCGCCGCCGGAGTCTCCGCCGGTTTCCCCCTCCCCCGCCGGAGGGCGAACCGTAAGACGCTGAACGGATTCCGCGGTGATGCCGTCGTTTTCGCTTTCCGGGAAAAGTCTTAGATTAAACCAGGATGTTATCCCCCCCGCCAGGTAAGGACTCAGGCGGTCCCTGCCGGAACGGACCTCGTTATCCTGGGCCTTCCGCAGAAAAATATTAGCCCCGTCGTTATTTCCCGCCAAAAGTTCAAGCAGGGGCAGCCCCGGACCGCCGCGGATCGTAACGCGGGATGCCCGGGAATCGTCCAGGCCGAAACGTTCATGGGTGGAGGGTGACGAAGAACGCTGGGGGTAGGAATCCCGCCGGGAAAGCTCGTCCAGGAAATCGTTGATCCGGCTCTCCCGGGCGGGATACTCCTCGCCTTCGCGGACCGCCAGCCAAGCCCCGTTCCGCCGCCGCAGCTTTAGCTCCTCAAGGTCCCTACGGGAATCCCCTCCCTGAATATCGATTCCGTCAACGGAATCCTGAAGCCGGGAATCCAGCCAGGCATAGGCATCGGAACGGCGGCCGCTCCGCTCAGGATCGAATACCCAGGTCATAACATAAAGCAGGGCCAGAACCGCCGCCAGGGAAGAGAGGATGATCAATTTTCGTTTATAGGTCATGTTATACGCCATTGCTCCGCTCTCCGCTGTTTTTTCTTCGTCTCCAGGCAAACAGAAGCCCCGCCCCAATAAGGGAGAGGGGAAGGAACACCACGTTAAGGCCCTGGGCGAAACCCATAAGCCGGGATTTCGCCTCCGCCTCGCTGATCTTGTCCAGCCGTCCGGTGCGGCCCAGCCGTCCCCGAATCTCTATAAGGTCGTCGTCGTTCCCCAGCCAGTCCAGGGCCCGAATCATAAAATCCAGATTATGAACGGCCCTGGTGTAATCAAGGAGGCCGGTCACCATATCCGTATCGGATACCACGATGATCCGGGAAGGGGAGGAGACCGAAGGCGGATCGGGAAGATCCTCCCCTTCCCGTTCCGGCTTGGGCGTTCCCGCGAACCAGGAGGGGAAGGCCCCCGAAAGACTCATCCCCAGGGTGCGGGGCCCCGTATTTTCATCCCCCCCCATCCGGTAAATCCACTCCGGGTTGGTAACAAAATTGTCTTTAAGGACCCAGCTTTCCGCGCTGCTGGTAAACAGGGGTTCCCCCTCCACGCCGGAGGGGGGATTCGCGCTGATATGGCTGGGCCAATAGAGATCCAGGCCGGAAAAATTCGCCGTTACCGGATGGGAGGAGGAGGCGTTTTCCCGGAATATGCCAAACCAATGGGGATACTGGACGATTCTAAATTGCAGGGCCCCGTTGGGAGACTGGATCTGGTATTCCATGGCCCGGGCTCTCCGTTCCAGAGTCAATTCGGGGACTATCGTGGCCCCATAG
Organism: Treponema sp.; assembly: GCA_031255615.1. The sequence continues at coordinate 3,215 of JAIRSD010000189.1, forward strand.
AAGGAAACCATGGCCAAAAGCCCCTGGTCTTCCATGATCCGGGCTTCCAGGTTCCCGCTGCTGTCAACATAGACCCCTTCCAGGGCGAAAAAAACCCGGCCCCCGTTTTGAATATAGTAGTCGATCCGGTACAGGGACCAATTATCCAGATCCTCCACCCCTCCCAATACCAGCAAGACCGGCAGGGCGGAGGGAATCTCCTCCCCCGGATCGAGGGGCCGGACCTTGTATCCCGATTGGCTGAGGGCCTGGGCCAGGGGCCGGTAATGGGTGTTCCATTGCCGGTAGGCATCCCCCACCAGAACGCCAATCTCCCGCTCCGTCCCCCGGATCATGGCCCGGACCCGGGAGCTGATGTCGTACTCCAGGGTTTCCAGGGAGAAGACCAGGGGAAGAAGCTCCGCCTGATCCAAATATTCAATCAAGATTCCCGAATAAACCGTGGCTACGCTGGCCTGATCCTGCTCCACGGTCTGAATCTGCTGGGGTATGAGGCCCAACTGTTCCAGTTCCGCCGCCAGGCCGGCCTTTACCGGATCCCGCCGGATAAAACGGATCCTCCCCCCGGACCAGGAAGCGTAATCCCGGAGCAGATCCTCGATCTCCCCCGGTATGGGATGCAGGGAGGCGAGTTTGTCGGAAATGTAATAGGTGATTCGCAGTTCGTCCCCGGGGGGGATTTCGTTCCGAAGATTCCGGGAAACCGGGGAAATGGTATTGCCCCGGCCCCGGGTAAGGTCCAGCCGGAACCAAAGCCGCTGGGACAGCAGAAAACCCAGAAGCAGAACGCAAAGCGAAAGGACGCAGAGGATCACCGCCTGTCGTTTATTCATCCCCTACCTCCACTTCCTAAAGATCAGCACCCGGGTGTTTAAAAAAAGGAAAAGCAGGGTGCTCAAGACAAAGAAGGCCAGATCCCGGCTGTCCAGAATCCCCCGGGAAAAACTTTCAAAATGGAAGGTCAGGGAGAAGAAGTTGATAAAATCCGCCAGGAATCGGGGAAGGTTCAAAACCTGGGGGACCTGGTTTATCAGGACGGTGATAAGCAGCACCACCGCGCCGCCCAGAAAGGCCCCCGCCTGGTTCCGGGAAATTGAGGAAAAGAAAAGCCCCAGGCTGACGGCGGCGGCCCCCAGGAACAGAACCCCGGCGTATTCCCCCAGGAGAATCCCGCCGTCAAAATCTCCCATGGGCAGGATCGAAAGGGGAAGGGGAAGGGTGAGGAGCAGAAACACCGCCAGGACCGCCAGGGCGGCGGTGAATTTTCCCAATACCAGATTCCATTCGGAAAAGGGCATGGTAAGGAGCAGCTCCAGGGTTCCCCCCCGCCGTTCCTCGGCCCAGCTTTTCATGGTGATTGCCGGGATGACAATGATGAAAGCCAGGGGAAAGGCGGCAAACCAGGAACGGAAGCTCGCCATGTCCTGGACAAAAAAATGCTGAAAGTAAAAAAGCCAAATATTCACAAAAAGGAGGAAGAAGACCCCCATGCCGTAGAAGACCGGAGAAATGCAGTAGGAGTAAATTTCCCGCCGGGCCAGGGCAGCGGTCCGCTTAAAAGAATCCCCAAAGACAGCCTTATTCATCGGCCCCCTCCTGTTCCGGAGCGGGTTCTTCGCCGGCGGAAGGGTCCTCGGCCCCGGTAAGGTGTACAAAAATATCTTCCAGGCTTAGGGAGCGGCGATTCATCAGGAGGATCTTGAAGCCCTCCCGGACCGCCCAATCGAAGATCTCCTCCCCTTCGCCGCCGCCGGGAATAAAAAAGGAAAGCCGCACCGCATCGTCCCCGGCCTGTTCCATCTGGGGATTCGTGTAGGCCCGGCCTAAACGGGAGAGCTTATCGACCGCCAGGGCCGCGCCCTCCCCCTTAAGGCAAAGCTCCCAGGTATCCCCCCCCTTCAGGGCCCCGGCGATTTCTTCCGGTCGGCCCTGGGCGGCTATCTTCCCCCCGTTGATGATAAGCACCTGGTCGGTCGTCGCCTCTACCTCCTGCAAAATGTGGGTAGAGAGGATCACGGTTTTCCGCTTCCCCAATTCCCGGATAAGGGAACGAATCTCGATGATCTGGTTGGGATCCAGCCCCGTGGTCGGCTCGTCGAGGATCAGGATGGGGGGATCGTGGAGAATCGCCTGGGCAAGGCCGGTACGCTGCCGGTAGCCCTTGGAGAGGGTCTCGATCCGCCGGTACCGGTGATCCCCCAGGCCGCAGGCTTCCAGGGCCAGGGTCATGGCGGCCCTCCTCCTGTCCCGGGGGATAAGCCGGGCGGCGGCGATAAAAGAAAGGTACTCCTCCACCGTCAATTCCCCATAAAGGGGAACCATCTCCGGGAGGTAGCCGATCCGCCGCTTCAATTCCACCGGATCCTCGGTTACCGGGATGCCGTCCACCAGGGCGCTGCCCCCGCTGGGGTAATGGTAGCCGGTAAGGATCTTCATGATAGTAGTCTTCCCCGCCCCGTTGGGACCGAGAAAGCCCAAAACCTGATCCTTCTCCACTTTGAAGGAAACTCCGTCCACCGCCGTCACGGCGCCGTAGCGCTTACTGAGATGTTGTACCTCTATCATCTTTTATTTCCATAACAACATAAAATCGCCGAAGGTAACCCCGGACAAAGCTAAATTTCCGCGAAAATTCCGCAGGACCGCGAATCAACACCGCATAACCTCACAGCCGGTACTCAATGGGGAAGACCATGCGGTCCCTGGTAAGGACCGTGGCGGGAAATATATCCTGGGCTTCCTTGAGAAGCTGATTCAGGTCGTAATCGGTATACCGGGGGCTGTAGTGGATAAGGCCCAGCTTTTTTACCCCCGCGGCCAGGGCAATCCGGGCGGCCTGTTCGGAGGTCATGTGCTTCTTCTCCCGGGCGCTGTCCAGCAAGTCCCGGCAAAACATGCCCTCGCAGATTAAAAGGTCGGAGTCCGCCACCGGGCCGGCAATATCGGGAAAACCCAGGGTGTCGGTAACGAAGGAGAACTTCCTCCCCGGACGGGGAGGACCCAGCACATCCTCCGGCCGCACCTGCCTCCCCTCCGCGGCCTCCACGGACTGGCCCGATTGAAGCCTGGACCAGAGGGGCCCCCGGGGCAGCCCCAGGGCCTCCGCCTTTTCCGGGTGGAATTCCCCAGGCCGAAGCTCCTCTTCCAGGGTGTAGCCGTAGCAGGGCTTGGTATGCCGCAGGGGAAAGGCCCGGACCTGAAAGCCCTCCCCCCGGTAGACCACCCCCGGTTCGGCGATCTCCCGGATCACAATTTCATAGTTGATATACATATCCAGCACCCGGCGGCTCGCGTCAATGTACTCCGCTATCCGGGGGGGGCCGATAATATAAAGCGGATCGTCCCGGTCCACCTGGGAGGAAAGCATCAAAAGCCCCGGTATGCCGGTCACATGGTCCGCATGGGTGTGGCTCACAAAAATAGCCGAAATCTTCTTCCAGCGCAGATTAAGCCGCCGCAGGGAGACCTGGGTGCCCTCCCCGCCGTCAAAAAGAAAAAGCTCCCCCTCCCGCCGCAGCAAAATCGACGTAAGATGCCTGTTCGGCAGGGGCATCATCCCCCCGCAGCCCAGCACAAAGGCCTCAAGATTCATAGAAGGGCAGTATACCGGGTTTGGGGGGGAATTTTCCAGTACGGCTGATCCGGGGGCCATGCCCGGTTTAGCGTAAGCCGCATATCGAAGGTAGTTTGGGCGCATCCCCGGCGCTCCGCGCCGGGGACCGGGCTATCCGCTCTAACAAAAACCCTGCGGGTTTTTATTCCGCTCCTATCCCTTGCGCGGGCGAAAATCCGCGTCCCCGCGGATTTTCGCCTTCGCCGTGCCCCGCACTTCCCGGCTTGCGTCGGGGGGCGGCGTAAGGGGAAGGGGCCGCATACCGCGTTCCATTTTAAGGACAGAAACCGCAAAGGCGCAGCAAGGAACGCGAATACGCCCCGCTCTTTAGCGCTAACAGGCTGTTATGTTGGCCCCCAGGGAGGAAAGCCGGGCCGCGATGTTTTCATACCCCCGCTCGATCTGGTAAATGTTGCGGATCACGCTTTTCCCCCGGGCGCAGAGGGCGGCGATGATCATGGCCATCCCGGCCCGGACATCGGGACTCTGGAGTTCCGAACCGGTCAGATCCGAAGGGCCGCAGACCACCGCCCGGTGGGGGTCGCAGAGGACGATCCGGGCCCCCATGGTGATAAGTTTATCCACAAAGAACATCCGGGACTCGAACATCTTTTCATGGATCATCACCGTGCCCCGGACCTGGGTCGCCACCACGGTGATGATGCTGGTAAGGTCCGGCGGAAAGCCCGGCCAGGGGGCGTCGTCGATCTTGGGGATCATCCCCCCCAGATCGCAGTTCACCGCCATCTTCTGCCTGCCGCTTATGTAGATCTCCCCCCCCTTTTCTTCCCAGCGGATTCCCAGTTTGGCAAAGGCGTTTTTCGCGGGCCGCAGATCCCCCGCCCGGGCGCCCTGGATGGTCAACTCCCCGCGGGTTGCCGCCGCCAGACCGATAAAGGATCCGACCTCCATAAAGTCCGCCCCTATGGAAAAGTCGCAGCCGGAAAGTTTCTTGACTCCCCGGATAGTCAGGATATTGGAGCCAATCCCCTGAATGCCGGCCCCCATGGAAACCAGCATCCGGCAAAGATCCTGCACATGGGGTTCGCTGGCGGCGTTGGTCAGTATGGTTTCACCTCTGGCGAGGACGGCGGCCATGACGGCGTTTTCCGTCGCGGTAACCGACGCTTCGTCCAAAAAAATATCCGCCCCCTTGAGGGCCCGGGTGCTGAAAAAGAAATTTTCTTCTGTTTTGACTCTGGCCCCCAGCTCGGTGAGGGCCAGAAAATGGGTGTCCAGCCGCCGCCGTCCTATCACGTCCCCGCCGGGGGGGGGCAGCACCACCGCGCCGGTCCGGGCCAGGAGGGGGCCGGCAAAGAGGATGGAGGCCCGGATTTTTTTCGCCTGCTCGACGGGAATTTCCGAATGTTTTATATCCCGGAGGCGCAGCCGCCAGGCGTTGGGGCCGATGGGGGCGGCCTCCCCCCCCAGGACGCGGTATATTTCCAGCATCACCTGTACATCTTCGATGTTGGGGATATTCCGTAATATCACCGGCTCATCGGTAAGCAGGGCGGCGGCGATGCAGGGTAAGGCGGCGTTCTTGTTGCCGCTGGCCCTGATCGTTCCCCTGATAGGGGTCCCTCCCTCGATCAGGTATTCATTCATGGTTAAAATGTATCTTCTTATGCCGGATCTGTCAAACAAAGCGGGGGACGGTAAAACCTTGCGAAGAAATCCGCGACGCCGGCCCCGCGGCGGCCCTCCGGGCCGCAGTTTTTTGGCGGAGTTTCGCGAAGCGAAACTCCGGCCCCAGCCAACCCGCGCAAGGGATAGGAGCGGAATAAAAACCCGCAGGGTTTTTGTTAGAGCGGATAGCCCGGTCCCCGCCGCAGGCGGGGATGCGCCCAATATATTATATTTAATATACGGACTTGTTATGATGATTCTGCGCCGGAGGCTGGCGGCCTTTTCCTTTTGACGGGGCTTGACCCCTGTTATCGCGTTAAGGAAATAGTTTAATGCGGCGTTGTGAATTTTATTGTTCGGATTATGCAAGCGAGGATTACGGTGGTAAAAAAAAGATTCTTTTCCGGGGCCTTGTGCCTGATCATGCTGATTCTGCGGTCCCGGATTCCCCTTTCCGCACAGAGTTACTTTCGGGGTTTTACCGAATTGCTGAGTCTGGAGACCCGTTATTTTGAAATAATTTATCCGAAGGAGTCGGAGGAAACGGCCCGGCGTCTGGCGCTGTACGCGGACGGGGCCTACGAGGAGGTTTCCACCCGGCTGGGGATTTCTGTGGACCGCACTATTCCTGTGGCCATTACGCCCCATATCGACGAATTTAACGGCTTTATGAATTCCATGCCCTATCCGCATATTCTGCTTTTGGATACGTTCATGGACAGCGAGTGGACTACTTTTGACAATTCTCTGGAAAAACTTTTTCTGCACGAGATGACTCACGCGGTTTCCATGAGCACCCGGGGAAGGGTTGTCGATTTTTTCTACCGGATCTTCGGCGGCTGGGTGTATCCGCCGATCTTCAACGCGCCGTCTTTTATGATCGAGGGAATCTCGGTCAGTTTTGAGAGTCTGACTGGCTACGGCAGGACGGTGGATCCCCTGGTCCGGCAAAAACTGCGGCAGGAAAACTACGATGGCAAATTCCTGAGCCCCTACCAGGTTTCCGGGGTCTCCGATTTGAAGGCGGCGGCCACGGGGGCGTGGTACGAATACGGCGGCCTCTTTTCCCGGTACTTGCAGGAAAACTACGGCATGGAAAAATACGCGGAACTGTGGCGGAGGCTGGGAGGCGGATTTCATTTTTCCATATTCTTTTACCGCAACGGATTTTATCATTTCTTTAAGCAGGTATACGGCGTCTCCGTCGAGGAGGCATGGAACGGCATGCGGGAATCGCTGGCCCTGGAAGGTCTGGAGGATTCCGCCGGGATGGCGGTGCGCCGGGGTCTTCCCTTTAAGATGCGGGACGCCCCCAGTCATATTACCGGGATGGCCGCCGCGGGGGAGAAAGTTTTTGTGCTGGATCGTTTTGCCCGGCATTTATTTGTTTACAACGGCGGGGAAGAAAAAACGGAACTTATCGTTCCGGTGCGCTCGTCCGCCTACGACGTAGCGGTTCATGCCGGGGGGGAGCGTTTTCTGGTTTCTTCCTACCGCTACAGCAACTCCCGGGCGGAAGCGGAGGTTATCGAATATTCAAGCGGGAACGGGCGGGCCGGCAGAACCTGGCGCGGTCTGTACCGGGGGAGTTATTTTCGGGACGGCGTGGTGGGGATCGATTCGGAGGGATACCGCAGCCGTATCGTGTTTCGGACGGGGAACCCGGCGGGCGGGCCGGCGGCGGAGCCGGAAGATTCCCGGTCCGGGGAGATCCTGCTGGAGGGCGGCGGGGATCTTTCATTCACCAATCCCCGGCCCTTGAACGACCGGTGGATCGCCTTTACCGCGGCCCGCCGGGGGAAACGGGAGCTCTGTTTTTACGATTACGAATCCCGGCGGGTTTACCGGGCCGCCGCGGATCTTCCCGATGACGAGGCCCGTTGGGAGTTTATCCGCTACCTCCAGGTTTCCGGGGGGCGGCTGCTTTTCGGCTACGATCACGACGACCGGATGTACAAACTGGGAGTCATCGATTTTCGGGCCCTGGAGAATGCCGCCGGACCGGCCTTGCCGGAGGGGGCGGCCCTGGGGGTGGTATTTACCGAACGGGATTTTTCCGGCGCCGTGGCGTTCCCGGTGCTGGCGGGATCGGAAATATACTACAGCGGGGCCTTTTTCGATTCCGACCGCTTGATGCGCTATCCCCAGGGGCTGGAAGATCTGGACGGTGTTTCCGCGGATCTCTACCTGCTGCCCTGGGACTCCGGGTCCCCGCCGGATGCCGAATCCCCCCCGGAGGGCGGGCTTTCCGGCTCCTCTCCGGAGTCCCTTTCCCCCTCCGGGGGCTCAGCCCTTCCGAGCAGGGTCTACCTCCCTTTTAAGTATATGAATCCCTTTTCCTTCTGGTTCCCTATTCCCCTGATCCGCAGCGATCCTGATACCGTTATGCGTCTGGACGGAGGGGGAATTTACAGCCTCATGGTTGACCCGGCGGAGTTGAATACGGTTGTTTTGCAGGCCTTTATGGACGCCCGGTTCATGTCGGCGAATTTCAACGTTCATTGGACAAATACGAACCTGGGTTTTCCCCTGTCGGTTGAGATCTCCGACGGCGTTGCCGCCGATACTGAACCCTACCGGGCCCTCCGGTTTACGGTGGAATCGACCCTTAGCCGTTCTTTGGGGCCCCGGGGATTCCGGGGATTTTTGGGGGCCGGTTTTGGTTTTTCCCAATTCTTTACGGGGAACCTGAAAAGCTCCGCCTATTCCTGGGACGCCCGCAGCAACAGTTACAGCGTCGTGGTCTCGGCGGGGATAACTTCCCTGTCGGTCCGGGCCTGGGAAAGTTTTGGCCGGGGCGCCACGTTCCAGCTCACCGGCCGGCTTTTGTCCGCCGGTGAGCGGACAAATTCCTGGGGTCTGCACCCCCGGCTTGAGGGCTATGTCCGGTCCGCCTTTGAACCTACGCTTCCCTTCCGCTTTACCCTCTACGGCGCCTGGGACGCCTATTGGGGCGGCATGAATTTGCAGGGGGCCTCTTCCCAATACCCCAACCCGATTTTCCAATCCGTGTCGGTTGAGGAGTATCAAAATCAGGAGATCAGGGGTCTTGCGTGGATTGCCGGGGGAGAGGCGGAGCTGCGGATCTTTTCGATGAACGTCGAGAAGGGTATTTCCCACATCTATGTCAACCGTTTTCTGGGAACCCTGGCTTACCGGACGGCGGTCTACGATTCCGGCGGCTTTTCCGCCCCGGAGGGGAACAGGCTGGGGGGCGATCTAAGGGCGGCCCAGTCCCTGGTTCTCCGTCTGGGGGGGGAACTGTCCAGCATCATCTTTACCACCCGCCCTATCCGGATGAGCGTCTACGTCCAGACGGCCCTTCGACTCTCCAGGCTTGGCCAGGGACAAACCGGGTTTGCCGATATTATCGCCATAACTCCGATGTTCAACGCAAGCTATTAGCGGGCTGATTCGGCTAAAAGACCGGATATGTGGATGCGGGACATGTACCACCAGGGCGAAGAAGGCGCCGGCATGGATGCCGGCGCGGCTAAATCCATGGGGTTTTGCGAAGCAAAACCCCATGCTGAAAATCCGCAGGGATGCGGATTTTCGGAAGGCGAAAGCCGCGGCGCGGCTTTCGCCCGCGCAAGGGATAGGAGGGGTGCGGAGCAGACCCGGCGCAAAGCGCCGGGGCCGGAGCGAAGCGGAGCCCCGGATAGCCCGGTCCCCGCCGCGGAGCGGCGGGGATGCGCCCAAAAAGAAACCCGGAGTCCGGCGTTTTTCAAACCGGGCGTTGAGGGGCCGCGCATTGAATTTTTTTGCGATGGATTATAAAATATTCGGGTGCCTACGGGTATGACCGTGAAACAGATCGTCAACAAAAACAGCGTCCTGCGGGTGTGGTTTATATCTTATTTGCTGGTGCTTATTCTGCCCCTGGCGGTGAGCGTTATCATTTATTTGACCGCCATGGGTATTATCAGAAAAAACACGGAAGAAATAAACACAATTGCGCTGTCGCAGACCGGAATCGCCATCGACCAGTTTTTTTCCGATATTCATGCCGCGGGCAGGGGGATTTTAAATCAGGAGGCCGTTGCCTCCCTTACCTACGCGGAACGGCCTCTGACTTCTTTTAAGCTGGAAAAAATCGGCAATCTCCGGTCCAGTCTGGATGAATACGCGGCCCAGGGGAATTACTTTCGGAAGATCTACGTTTATTTTAGTCTTGGGGGATTCGCGGCAACCACCGAAGGATTGTACGGAACCGAATCGTTTTTGCGGGACCTGGAAAAGGAGGCGGGCGCCGGTTCGCCCGTCGTATCGTGGATAAAAGAGGGGCGGCAGTTTCAGGTATACATGGCCCGTTCTTCAACCGCAGCGTCTGCGCCGTCGTCCGCAGCGTCCGCGCCGTTGTCCGATTCCCGGACGGATAAAATTATCGTGATCATGAGCGATGTCCCGAGCCGGATGGCGCCGAATGTCGTTTGTGTTTTTATCATAGACTACCGGCCGCTTTACAGGCTGCTGGACAATTACGAAAAAGGGACGGCGGGCGACGCCCGGTATTTATGGCTTGTTTCTCCCGGCGAAGGCAGGAGTATATGTCCCGACGACTCTTTCCGTTTCGCCGGGGATCTCGGCCCGGAATTTTTCGCCGATCCCGGTTATATAAAGGCCCTGGAATCGCGGAATTTGGCGGTTACGGCGGTGGATTCCGGGATAACCGGCTGGACCCTGGTTTCCGCCGTTCCTCTCCGCCAGTACGCCAGGGAACTAAGCCAGATACGCCGGGTTTACCTTATTTATTTGTTTATATGTCTTGGGGCGGGGGGCGTAGTTTCCGTCATCTTCGCCCAAAAGAATTACCGGCCGGTCCGAAACCTTTCGTCCATTCTGGAATTTTCGTCCCCTGGCCGGCGGGAGATGCCGGGGGACCGCAGCGAATTTGAATATTTGGCCGACGGAATCGTTTTGCTGCTGGAAAAAAAGCGGGGATATGAAAGGGAAATCGGCCGCCAGCGGGGATTGATAGCCGAGGGCAAATTGGTAAATATACTGCGGGGGGCCGTTCGCAGCGCCCGCGCCTTTAAGATGGTCTGCGGGGACTACGGTTTTTCCTTTTCGACCAACTGTTTTTTTATTATCGGCATCGTGGTCAACGAATACAGCGGGGTTCTGTACCAAAAAGAGGACGAGGCTTCCGTCGATGATTTAATTGATATGCTGCATACGGCTGTCGGATTCGTTTTTACGGAAACGCTCCGCCGTTCCTGTGATTGCTACGCCTGCCGTTATGACGGCAATATTTTTGTTGTCGCCTCGCGGAAGGATGTCCCTGACGGAGAGTCCGGTGCGGCGTTTATCGCGAGGCTGAAAGACTTCTGCCGGGAGGGCGAAGCGGTTATACGGGAACGTTTTTCCGTTCGGGCCTCCGTATACATAAGCGGACTGTACTCGGAGCGGCAGAGCGGGGCCATGAATATCCATGACGCATTTGAGGAAGCCGCCTGGGGGATTTCGCATATAAAGGATTTTCACGGCGAGGAAACCGTGATGATCAAGCAGGATATACTGAGCGGCATGGCGGAAGAAAACAATACGGCCCCCCTCCACGCCGAAATTATCCGCTACATCGACGAAAATTACGCCAACATGAATCTAAGCGTCACCTTAATCGCCGATCATTTTTCCCTTAGTAAATCTTATCTGTTCCGCGTCTTTAAAAAGGGGGAAAACCGCGGAATTCTGGATTATATCCACCAGCGCAGGGTGGAGGAGGCGAAAATTCTTCTGCGCGGTTCCAACAGCGGTATTAACGACATTGCCGTCAAAATCGGCTATACCAACGGCCTTACCCTTATCCGGGCGTTTAAGCGGATAGAGGGGATTACCCCGACGATGTACCGTTCTATAGCCCGGCGTTTTTAAGCGGTTGTTGTTCAGAAACCGGGCTTGTTCAATAACCCGGTTGGTTATTGAACAAGCCGGGCGAAAAACGCGGGTTTCCCGAGGAAATCCACGTTTTTCTTCGTTTTCAAGCGGCTGTTATTCAGAAACTGAAGTTTCTGAATGACTCTATTAGCCTTTCACCGACCCTATCATGACTCCCGTTACAAAATACTTCTGCACAAAGGGATAAATTATCAGCATGGGGAGGGTGGCGACCATGATTGTTGAATATTTGATAAGGGGCCGGTAAATTTCCACGTCAACCGCCTCCTGCGATGCCTGGATGCTTTGCTCGGAACTAAGGATGACGATTTCCCGCAGGGTAAGCTGAAGGGGGAAAAGGTTCCGATCCCGCAGATACAGGGAGGCGTTGAACCAGGCGTTCCAGTGGTAAATCGCGTAAAAAAGCACGATTACGGCGATGGTGGCGGTGGATACGGGCAGGATGATCCGGGTCAATATCCGTATGTGCCCCGCCCCGTCGATGATCGCCGCCTCCGAAAGGGCGTCGGGGATGGAGGAAAAGGCGGTCCGCATGATAATGATATTATAGACCGATACGGCTCCCGGAATAATCAGACTGATAAGGGAGTCGAGCATACCGAGGTTTCTGACGACCATGTAAGTCGGTATCAGGCCGCCGTTGAATATCATGGTAAAGGTTATCATTAACACAATCGGGGCCTTGAACATCAGGTTCTTGAGCGAAAGGGCGTAGGCCGCCAGAATTGTCATAAGAGTACCGAATCCCGTGGAGGCGGCGACAATAACAAGGGTATTCATGTATGAACGCAGAATGCTGCTGTTGTTCATCACCAGCTTATAGCCGCCGAGGGTCGGGGTCCCCAGGGGCTTAAGGATGAGGCCGCTGAAGGCGGAAAGCCGCAGAGGATCGCTTATCGATCCCATGAGTACATGCCAGACCGGCAGCAGGAATATCCCGGAAAGGACGATGAGTCCGGTTACGTTGAAAATGGAGAATATTTTTTCACCGGTTGATTGTCTCGTCATGACTGTTGACCCTTTACCATAAACTCGTTTCGCTGAATTTACGGCTGAATTTATTAGCCGCAATTAACATAAGAAAATTGATAACGGAATTAAACAGGTTTACCGCCGTCGAATAGCTGTAATTGTTGTCAATTACCCCCACCCGGTAGGTATAACTGGAAATTACATCCGCCGTTTCGTATGTCGCCGGGGAATACATCAGGATGGTCTTTTCAAAACCAATGCTCATAATCTGTCCAAGCCGGAGTATAAGAAGAATTACGATAGTAGAGGCAATGCCCGGCAGGGTAACGTAGAGGGTCTGCTTCCAGCGTCCCGCCCCGTCAATCTTCGCCGCCTCGTAGAGTTCCTGGTCAATGCCCGAAAGGGCGGCGATAAAAATGATGCTGTTATAGCCCAGGTGCTGCCACATATTCGAACCGATATACAATGTACGGAACCATTCGGGCCGCGAAATGAGGGCGCCCCCCTTGTCGCCGAAGAGGGCGGCCAGACGGGTCAGGATCCCCTGGGATTTCGTAAAATCAATAAGGATGCTCACCACCACCACCACGGAGATAAAATAGGGCAGGTACGATATGGTTTGGATAAGTTTTTTGAAATGTTTATCTTTTATTTCATTCAGGCACAGGGCGAAGACAATCGGCAGGGGAAAAGAAAACAGCAAGCCGTAAAAACTGATAAGCAGGGTGTTCCGTATCAGCCGCCAAAAATAAACGGAGTTGAAAAACCGGATAAAATGTTCCAACCCCAGCCACTGGCTGCCGAAAATTCCCCTTCTTACGCTGAAATCCTGAAAGGCCATGAGTACGCCGCCCATGGGCATATAGTGAAAAATAAAAAAATAAACCACCACCGGCAGCACCATGAGGTAGACCGCATAATTCAGCTTTAAGTCTCTGAGAACCGCTTTTTTTGTTATAAACGGATTCCCCGGGAATGTATTTTTCGCGAAGGGCGTTTTGGACTTAGGGAATCCGGATACGCCGGAGAGAGATCCCGCCGGAGGCTCTGTCTTTTTCATCGTTTCAATCCTTTTTTAAGCGGCTGCTGCCCGGAAACCGCAGTCTCCGGACAGGCCTCTTTATAAATTCCGTACTTCGCCGTAAGGCGGCGCGGGGGAGGGCTCCGGTAATCCGGGGCCCGTTCCGGATGCGCCTACCGGTCTACCGGTTAAGGAACCGGTCCAGGGCTGCCTGCCTGAGGGCGACGGCATCCTCTATGTTCATCCTCCGCAGGGTGTCGCGGTAGGAGTCGTAGGTGCTTAAAGACATACTCCCCGTTATGAATTTTACGTTGCATTCCTGCACATAGGTTTCAATATCGGTGTAAATGGAGGAATACCTGGTGGACTCGTCCGCCGTCATGGTGGTGCGCCCTGATATGACCCAGTCCGCGTCATAGGAGGCCCATGTACGGTAGGCGGACTGCTTGTTTTCGTCGGCCTGCTCAATCTGGGCGGCTTCTACCCGCAGGGGAGGATTCTTGACCCAATACTTTACCAGCACGGTGGCGGAAGACATCTTGTTCGGATTCGCGTAGCGGAAATTATAATCCCCAATCCGGTGGCCGTCGGGGGCTTCCTGCCAAACCACGCCCTTTTGGGATTCCAGGCCGTAGTTGGCGTTTAGATACACATCTTTTGCGTAGAAGCCGTCAACCCAGCGTATCGCCTGCTCAATATACTTGCTGTCCGCTGAAATCTGTATACATCCGTCATGGAGCTGATCGCCCCCGGTAACGCTGCGGAAGTGGGGATTCGACCCTCCGGTTTTCCTGGGCTGGGGGGCTGCCACCAGATAAAAATCCCGGTTCGAGGCTCCCCGGGAGACATAGGTTTCGGAAAGCCGGGTGGCCCAATCAACGAGAGAACCAACCTTGTCGTTCAACATCATGTCGTTATCCGCGGACCAGCCGATGCTCGCCCGGGTGGGAAAATCCTTGTCCAGAATTCCCTCGTTATACCACTTGTTCAGCATGGCAAGATAATCTCTATAGGCATCGTCCAGGGGGCCGTATTTGACCTTGCCGTCCACCTGATAGAAATAGGGGGCGGTGCCGTATCCTGCCATAAATTCTCCGGTGATGTCGATGCCGAATTTGCTGGTATAAAACGGGGCTTCTATTTTTAATTGATCCCGGAAGGCGGTTAGGACATCGTACCATTCGTCGTAGGTGGTTGGGACTTGTTTGCCTACCTTGTCCAGAAAATCCCTGCGGATGGCAATGCCCAGTTCCGGCATGACGGCATTGTTCATCGGTTCCCAAATTCCCCAAAGGCCGTACATATTACCCTTGTCGGTGTATACGGCCTTGGAAAGGCCCGTCGCCTGGCCGTTGGCGAGCCAGCTTACATAATTCGGCGCAAGGTGCAAATATTCGGCCATGTTGACAAAATAGCCGTCTTCGATGGCCTTATCCTCTCCGCCCCGGTATGTCTGGGGGGCGGAAACCGTGTTCGGCGACGAATAGATCATATCCGGCATATCGCCCGACGCGAACAGCAGATTAAAGGCGTCCCGCTCGGAATTGGCCGGGGGGACGATGAAGTTGATGTGGATATTCGTCTTTTCCTCGTACCATTGAAAAAACTCAGCGTCGTTAAAGTCCGTTAATTCCCCCATGGATCCTGCCATGGGATACCAGAGATCCAGGGAAATTTTACTGTCAACGATGGGATAGGTCTGTTCGTTTATCGCGCCGTTGACATTTTGGCTGCTCGACCGCAGCTCCGTGGCGCTTCCCCCGGTCCCCGACGCGGCGGCCGGCGACTGGGTAGAACCAGATCTGCCGCAGCCCGCAACCCCTAACAGAACCGCAACCGTGATACCCAAAAGGACCGTCTTGGCTAATTTCATATCTTCTCTCCTCCGTGGATTATTGGACCTGGCCGGCAGCCCGGCTGGTTGTCTCACCGGCCTTCCAAGAAACGTGAATTTTCTAACGAAATCCACGTTCCGTTTTTAAGCGGTTGTTGCTCAGAAACTGAAATTTCTGAACAACTCTATTTAAAGAACTGCGGCAAATGCTCTTTGTGGGCTTCGAGCATTTCATCCAGCAGCGCCTTCGCCGTCGTATCTCCCGGAACCAGGGGATTTATAACCATGGCCAAAAGGGCTTTGTTGTAGTCGCCGGTAACAGCCGCCTCCGCGGCGACCCGCTCGAAGGACTTGATCGAGTACACCAGACCCTGGCAGGCCACGGGCAGATCCCCGACGGCAATGGGGAAGGCCCCGGATCGGGTAATAACCGCGCTGACCTCCACCACGACATCGGGGGGCAAAAAAGGAATCGCCCCCCGGTTCAGGGTGTTGACATACTGGATATCCTTTTTGTCGTTATAAATAGAACTGATAAGATTGCAGGCGGCATCGCTGTAATGGGCGCCTCCGCGTTTTTCCAGCTCCGGCGGTTTAATGTCCAGGTTCGGATCCTTGTATCGTTCAAACAAATCGGTTTCGATTTTTTTGACTACCTCCGCCCGGGTTCCCTTGTCCGCCGCTTCCTCAAGGGCGTGGGCCAGCATCTCGCCGGTCTTGTAGTAATACCGGTGGTAGGGGCAGGGTATTACCCCCAGGGCTTCGATAAATTCGGGAACCCAGGGGACGAAGAAAATGTTTTTCATCGAGAATTCCTTGGTCGGCCGGGCTGTCATGCGGATCGCCTCCTCGGTACGATCCGCGCCGTCAACATAAATCCTGAGGCCGAACACCATGTGGTTCAACCCGGCGAAATCGACCCGCACCCGGGAACTATCCACGCCGAACATATCGGCGATGGAAAATTCGATGCCGATGGGAACATTGCAGAGGCCGATGAATTTTTTCCAGTTTGTATAGCGGAAAACCGCCTCGGTAACCATGCCGGAAGGATTGGTAAAATTGATTATCCACGCGTCCGGGCACAGTTCTTCCGCGTCTTTGATAATGTCGAGGATGACGGGGATGGTGCGGAGCCCCTTGAACAAGCCGCCGGGTCCGTTTGTCTCCTGGCCGATGACGTTATATGAAAGGGGTATCCGCTCGTCCTTCATCCGGGCTTCCAGGAGGCCGACCCGGAATTGGGTGGTTATAAAGTCCGCGCCCTGGAGGGCGGCGCGGCGGTCAAGGGTGAGGTGTATGTCTATGGGCAGCCCCGCCCTGGCGACCATCCGCTTTGCCAGGTTTCCTACAATTTCAAGTTTTTCCCGACCGGCCTCAATATCGACCAGCCACAATTCGCTGAGGGGAAACTCCTGGTACCGCTTAATAAAACCGTCTACCAGCTCGGGGGTATAACTGGATCCGCCTCCAATGGCGGCAACCTTAATGCCCTGTTTTGCCATGCGCCCATCCTTTTTTCTTTATGGGAAATAAATAAGAGTTGTTCGGAAACCGAATCTTCCGAACAACAACCGCTTAAAAACAACGAAAACGCAGCTTCCTCGGGGGATCCGCGTTTTTCAGAAGATCCGCCCCAGCCGGGTCAGTAAACAAGTCCGGCAGGGGCCTTTCCACCGGGCCGGATTTTCCATAACCGGATGTTGGAACATACCCAATGGGCATCCTTTATGATACGACGGATTTTAGAGAACGCAATAATCAATTTATCTACAACGACTATCATAATCGGCCCTGCCGGGGCGGCGGTTTCCGGTTTGGCTCCGGCCCCTCTCTCATCGGGGGTCTGTTTCCCGGCGGCGGTCCGAAGGCGGCAGGGAAGGGCGGGGGATTAGGCGGCGGCCGCGCCGATGGGGAGGGGGGGTAAGAGGAGCGGCGCGCGGAATGTGCCAATACCGCAGACGCGAAACGGGCAGGAAGGTTGGACCTAAACGCACTGCGTTTAGGTTTTTCGGTATTTTGCGAGGCGAGAATCCGCAGGGCGGGGAAACTTCTTCGAGGGACTGCGCCGCAGGCGCGGCGTAGCGGGGGACGGCGGCAGTGCTGACAAGGGAGGCCGGCTGGGGGGCGATAGAAGCGGTGCGCGGAGCGCGCCAATACCCGCAGGTGCGAAATGGCGGAGGGTGGCGGCGGTGCCTGAGGGGATGCCGGCTGAGGGCGATAGGAGCGGTGTGCGGAGTGCGCTAATACCGCAGGTGCGGCACGGCGGAGGGCGGCAGCCGCGCCGATGGGGATGCCGGCTGGGGGCGATAGGAGCGGCGCGCGGAGTACGCTAATACCGCAGACGCGAAACGGGCAGGAAGGTTGGACCAAAACGCACTGCGTTTTGGTTTTTCGAGGTTTTTGCGAGGCGAGAATCCGCAGGGTGGGGAAACTCCTTCGAGGGACCGCGCCGCAGGCGCGGCGTAGCGGGTGGCGGCGGCTGCGCCGGCAGGGGGCAAGAGAAGCGGCGGACGGAGTGTGCCAATACTGAAGGCGCGAAATGGTACGGGGACTGAACAAAAATGGAGCTGCGAAAACACCTGTGTTTTAGCGGTTGCCGCGTTTCGGTTTTTCGTGGTTTTGCGAGGCGAGAATCCGCAGGGCGGAAAACTTCTTCGAGGGACTGCGCCGCAGGTGCGGCGTGGCGGAGGGCGGAGGGCGGCAGCCGCGCCGATGGGGAGGGGGGGGTAAGAGGAGCGGTGCGCGGAGTGCGCCAATACCGCAGGCGAAAAACGGCAGGCCGGCTGATTAAAAACGGGGCTGCCAAAATATTCGCGTTTTGGCGGTTGCCGCGTTTTGGTTTTTCGAGGTTTTGCGAGGCGAGAATCCGCAGGGTGGGGAAACTCCTTCGAGGGGCCGCGCCGCAGGCGCGGCGTAGCGGGTGGCGGCGGCAGTGCCGGCAGGGATGCCGGCTGGGGGCGATAGGAGCGGCGCGCGGAGCGCGCCAATACCGAAGGCGCGAAACGGCAGGGAGGCCGGTTCGCGCCCGCGCAAGGGATAGAAGCGGAATTCCCCGCCCCCGCAGGGGGCGGGGAATTGGAGCGGATAGCCCGGTTTTTTGCGGCGCAGCCGCAAAAAATGCGCCCAAAAGAAACGCGATGGCCAGCACATACCAAGCCGGGCTTTGCGGTGTCGAGGGCGGCTGTCGATGCGTCCTGGCGCCGCCTGCGGCCCGCCGGGCCTAACTGAACCGCTTGTCGTTGGAATAGATCCGGTCCCACTGGCCCGTGTCGTCCCAGACCCCGCCGGTACCGGGCATAAGGTGTTCCCGCAGCGTCTCATCGTTGGTGTCGTCAAAGCCCAGGCCCGGTTTGTCGTTGGGGGTGATAAACCCGTCCTGAATGACCGGGCCCCCGAAGCCCTGAATTATGTCGTCCCACCAGGGCACATCGGGGGCGTTGAATTCGCAGGCGATAAAGTTTTCCGTGGCCGCCGCCATGTGGGCGGTGGCCAGGGCCGCCACCGGGGTCTCGCACATATGGGCCACCATGGAAACCCGGTACCGTTCCGCCATATCCCCGATACGCTTCATTTCCAGGATGCCCCCGGCGGAGCAGATGTCGGGATGGATAATCGCCACCGCCCGCTCCCGGCACAGGGCCTCGTAGCCTTCGATGCCGAAAAGGTCTTCCCCCGTGGCCAGGGCCACGCCGCTCATCCGGGAAAGCCGCTTGTACTCCTCCACGTACCAGGGGGGCAGGCAGTCCTCCACCCAGGCAAGGTTGTACTTTTCCAGCCGCCGCAACAGCCGCCCGCAGTCCTCCAGATTCAGCCGCCCGATATGGTCCAGGGCCAGGGGTATCTTGTAGCCAAGCTCCTCCCGCAGGGCCGCCACCTCCTGTTCAAACAGGTCCAGCCCCCGCTCGGTCATCCGGTAAAAAAGCCAGGGCATTTCTTTCGTGTAGCCGTAAAAAGCCGCGTTCCGAAGCTCCCGGTTGTCCGGGTCCAGCATCAGCCCCACATCGCGGACCATGCG
>JAIRSD010000208.1 GCA_031255615.1 Treponema sp.
CCCGGCTCCTCTCGTTCCTGGAAAATTTCGCCCCCATCCCCCCCCAATACGTGCCCAGCCAAAGCATCCTCAGAGAATTCATCGGGGAATCGGAGTTTAAATACTAGCAGGCCGCTTAGCCTAAAAGACCGGATATGCAGATGGAAGAAATTTACCACCAAGGCGAGGAAGGCCCACGAAGACCGAGGATTGAAGGTGCTTTTTCATTCCTTCGTGTTCCTGGCGAGCCGCAGCTCGCCTTTGTGCCCCTTCGTGGTTAACATTCCTATTCCCGGTTCTTTCGCTTATCCGGTGATTTAGCGTAATCAAGGTATTAGGCGCCTTGCTTAACCCACAAGACCGGATATACGGATATAAGAGATTAACCGCAAGAAATGCGCACGAAAGGCGGCGATTGAAGGCGCTTTTTCATTCCTTCGTGTTCCTGGCGAGCCGTTGCCCGCCTTGGTGATTAACATTCCTGTTCCCGGCTGTTATTCCCAGTGCAGCTTCCCCACCGGCGGCCCCGGCCTTTACCCTTGGGCCCCGGATTTACCGCCCCAGACCGTTGCCCAAAAGGTTGATCCCCAGGATTGACAGAGCGGCAAAGAGGCCGGGAAAGAGGATCATCCAGGGGGCGCTGAAAATAACCGTCTGCCCTTCCTGAAGAATGTTTCCCCAACTGGGCAGGGGGGGCTTGATTCCGGCCCCCAGGTAGCTGAGGGCCGCCTCCGCCGTCATAGCCTGGGCGCAGGTATAACTCATCTGGACGGCCAGGGGCCGGAGGATGTTGGGGAGGACCTGGAACAGGAGAATCCGCCCCCGCCCCGCCCCCTGGATCCGGGCGGCCTCGACGTAGGGCTGGGAACGGATGGTAAGGGCGCAGGCCCGCACCAGCCGGGCCGTTACCGGGGTGGAACCCAGGGCCAGAACGATGACAAGCTGTACGGCGTTCCCCCCCAGGGCGGCCATTAGGGCGATAGCCAGGAGAAGGGCGGGAACGGCCCGCAGGGTATCGCAGAGCCCCATCAAAACCGTTTCCAAAATTCCATCGGCGCAAAGGCCGATAAGCAGGGCCAGAAAGGCGGAGAGGAACGCCGTGGAAAGGCCGATCCCCAGAGAGATCCGCCCCCCCGTCAAGACCCGGGCCAGGAGATCCCGGCCCAGGGTATCCGTGCCGAACCAGTGTTCCGCCGAGGGAGCCAGGAGCCGCCGGGTCATGTCAATACGGTAGGGGGAGGTCCCCAGGATCGGGGGGCCGAAAAGGGAAAGGGATCCTATCAGGATCACCATAACAAGGCCGGGAGAAATTTTCATGTTCCTCATTTTTTATCTTAGCCCCCCGGCCCCAGCTTAATCCGGGGATCCGCCAGGGCGGTAAGGAGATCGACGAGCAGATTGATCCCCTGATTCAGGACTACGCAGAACAATACTACCGCCTGGATCACCGGCAGATCCCGCCGGGCGATGGAGGAGGCGGTCAGGGAGCCGACCCCGGGGATCCCGAAGAGGGACTCCACCACCGCCGCCCCTGAAAGGGCGCCGATAAAACCCTGCCCCAGGATGCTGAGTACCGGGGCTAGGGCGTTGGGCAGGGCGTGGCGGAGGGCAAGGATGAGTTCCCCCGCCCCCTTGGACCGGGCGAAGCGGACATAGTCGCGGTCCAGGATCTCCGCCAGACTTGAACGGATCACCCGCATAAGGAGGGCCCCGTACATCAGGGCCAGGGCGAAGGCGGGAAGGGTGATGGACCTCAGGTGGAGGGGGAAGCCCGCAGAGGGGGGCGCGTACCCGGCGGCGGGGAACCAGCGCAGAAGCACGGCAAACAGGAGGATCAAAAAAAGGCCCAAGAGGAAGCTGGGAATCGACACCCCCCCCAGGGCGGCGATGGAACAGACGAGATCGGCGGCCCCCCCCCTTTTCAGGGCCGCCGCCGTTCCCAGGGGGACGGCGATAAGGATGCTCAGGAACAGGGAAAAAAAGGCCAGGGAGAAGGTAGGGGCCAGCCGGTCCGCCAAAAGTTCCGCCACGGGAAGACCATTGGCCGTGGAGAGCCCCAGATCCCCCCGGCAGAGAGCCAGGACCCAGTGCAGGTAGCGCCGGGGCAGACTCTGATCCAGGCCCATCACACGGCGCTGGGCGAAGAGATCCGCCGCCGCCGCATCGGGCCCCAGAAGGGCGGCGGCGGCGTCGCCGGGGACCAGCGCCCCCAGGCAGAAGACCGCCAGGGAGGCCAGGACAAGAACCGGCAAGAGGGAAAGGACGCGGCGGCCCAGGTATCTTCTCATGGAATCCGTTTACCGCAGCGCCGCGTTCCAGAAGTAAAGCCCGTTGTGAACGGTCAAGCCCTCCAACCCTTCCCGCCAGGCATGGGTTTGATTAAAGCGGCCCAGGTTGATAATGGGAAGATATTCCCAAGCGTAGCCTTGCAGACCTTCCCAGCATTCCCTGGCCGCCGCCCGGCTGGCGGCGGCGTTAAAATCCTCCAGATACCGGGCAAGGCGGGGATCCTCGGACCAGCCGGGAAAAGCAGGGTTCAGGTACAGCTTAAGGGAAGGGAGGGGGACGGAAAAAAAACTGGAGGTGAATATATCGTAACGGGAGGGATCGTTGCGGTACTGCAGCAGGGTTCCCCAGTCAACCACGGTCATCTCCGCCCTGATCCCCGCCTTCTCAAGCTGGGCCATAAGGACCAGGACCCCCCGGTCGGTGGTTCCCGGCGTGGAAGTAAGAATCCGCAGAGGCGAACCGGCATAATCCGTTTCCTTAAGGAGTTCCCGGGCCAGGTCCGGATCCCCCCGGTTGTAATGCTCCGCCCCGGCGCCGGAACTCCAGAAAGCCTGGATATCCTCCATGTAGGAAGAACCCAGGGCATACTGTTCCCCAAAGACCGCCGCCATGATCTCCCCCGCGTCAATGGCGGCGTTCAGGGCCCGCCGGAAACGGGGATCCGCGCAGGGCCCCTGTTTTTTGTTAAAGACCAGGGCCAGGGACCCCGCCTGGTAGCTTTCCATGTTCAAGCCCCCGCTTCGGGCGATCACGGGAATGTCATCGTTATCCACGTTATAGTCAACATCGAACTGGCCGGTTAACAGGCCCGCCAGCCTGGTGCTTGCCTGGGGGACGATGTGGTAGTAGATCTGATCAACTTGGGGATCTTTGCGGCCCGCCCAGCCGTCGGCAGCCCCCGGCAGGCCGTAAGCCTGGTACTGGGGAAATTTTTCCAGGAGAATATAGCGGCCGCTCTTCCATTCCACAAAGCGAAAGGGGCCGGTGCCGACATAGACGCTTAAAAAACCCCGCCCGTCCTCGCCGGCGCAGGCGGCGGCGGTGGTGATGATCGCCGGCTGGGGAGCGCCGGCCATCATGTCGGGAAAGGTAACCGCGGGCCGGGAAAAGCGGATCCGCACCGTGTCGGGGGAAACCGCCTCAAACCGGGAATCCCCGGCCAGCTCCCTCGCCGGGGCGTAGGCTTCGATCCAACGGTTCATGGAGGCCGTAACATCCTCGACCTTCATCACCGTACCGTCATGGAAGGGCACACCCGTCCGCAGCCGGAAAGTCAGCAGAGTCCCCCCCTCGGAAACGTCAAAGGACTCCGCCAGTTCCGGAACCACATCGGAGCGGCTGTTCAGGGTCACAAGCCTCTCCCAAATCTGCCCAGCCCCAATCTGCCGGGCGATAAGGGTGCTGTTCTTATGGAGATCCAGGGAAGGAGATTCCTGCATCACCGCCACATTAAGGATCCTCGGTTTCGGTTTCCGCTCCCCCTCCTTCCGCCCCAGGGCAAAGAGGGAGCCCGCCGGGCAAAGGACAAGGACAAGACAGAAAAACCGCAGAGCCCCGCGAATAAAGTACATGGCCCCATCATACCGGGAAGAAGGAGCCCTGACCAAGGGATTATCTTTCACAATCGGCGATTCCCGGTTTAGAACATGCCCCGGATCAAAGGCAGGTTGGGCGCATTTTTTGCGGCGCAGCCGCAAAAAACCGGGCTATCCGCTCCAATTCCCCGCCCCCTGCGGGGGCGGGGAATTCCGCTCCTATCCCTTGCGCGGGCGCGAAAGCCGCGCGGCGCGGCTTTCGCCTTCGCTGTGCCCCGCCCTTCCTGGGTTGCGCCGGGGGGCGGGCCGGGAGCGCAGCGGGAACCGCGCCGGACCGCCAGGGATGCGCCCCCAACACAGCTTCGATAGGCGCGGATTTTGCGCGAACCGGGAAGGCGGGGCTAATAGATTCATTGCCCCTTTGCCCCGGATGGCGTATGCTGGGCAAACATGAGGACCATCGAAGCTGAGATCCTTACCGGCGCGGTGAGGGATCTTTATATCAGGGCCAACCGGGAACTTCCTCCCGATGTGCGGGATTGTATCCGCGCCTGCCGGGACCGGGAGATTTGGCCGCCCGCCCGGGAGAGTCTGGAATGGATCATTGCCAACTTCGACCTGGCGGAGAAAAACCGGACCCCCATCTGCCAGGACACGGGGATGGCCTGCGTATTTCTGGAAATCGGGGAGCAGGTGTTTATCCGGGGCAGCATCGGCGACGCGGTGAACGAGGGGGTCCGACGGGCCTGCAAGGAAGGGTACCTTCGCGCTTCGGTGGCCGCCGATCCTGTCCGCCGGGGAAATACCGGCGACAATACACCGGCCCTCGTTTACATGGAGCAGGTTAGGGGGGAGGGGCTTAAGGTTGTCGTGGCCCCCAAGGGTTTCGGCAGCGAAAACATGAGCAGGATCAAGATGCTCTCCCCTTCGGCGGGCCTTGAGGGGCTTAAATCTTTTGTGGTCTCCGCGGTGGAGAAGGCGGGGCCCAATCCCTGCCCTCCCATCGTGGTAGGGGTGGGTATCGGGGGGACCTTTGACCGCTGCGCGCTGCTGGCAAAAAAGGCCCTGCTCCGCCCCCTGGGAATCCCGAACCGGGATCCCTTCTACGGGGACCTGGAGGCGGAACTGCTGGAAAAGATAAACGCCCTGGGAATCGGGCCCCAAGGATTCGGCGGCCTCACCACCGCCCTGGCGGTGTCCATCGAAGCCATGCCTACCCATATCGCCGCCCTGCCCTGCGCGGTGAACATCAACTGCCATGTGAGCCGCCACGCGGAAAGGGAACTATGATGACCAGGCGTATAGAACTGCCCCTTACCAGGGAAAAGGCGGCCCCCCTTAGGGCGGGGGACCGGGTGCTGCTTTCCGGCGTCATCTACACCGCCCGGGACGCGGCCCATAAACGGATCGACGCCCTCCTTGACGCGGGAAAGGAACTCCCCTTCCCCCTGGAGGACGCCTGCGTCTACTATGCCGGCCCCACTCCGGCGGCGCCGGGGCAGTGCATCGGCTCCGTGGGCCCCACCACCAGCGGACGGATGGACGCATGGGCCCCCCGGCTTTTAATGCTGGGCCTGCGGGGCATGATAGGCAAGGGGGAACGGTCCGACGAGGTGATCCGGGCCGTCAAATGGGCGGGGGCCGTCTATTTTGGGGCCGCCGGCGGCGCCGGGGCCCTGCTCTCCCAGTGCGTCGCCGAATGTGAGATCGCCGCCTTTGAGGACCTGGGGACCGAGGCGGTAAGGCGGCTTAGGGTAAAGGATTTCCCCGCCACGGTGGTCATCGACAGCCAGGGGGGAAACCTCTACCGCAGCGGCCGGCACGGCTACCTTATGAGTCTGCGGAACGGGCCCACTCTTCCAGGCCCTGAAAGATAAGGCTCCCCACCACCGAACCGCCGTCCAGTACGCCGATACTCTTATCGCCGTAGTAGGCGGCCCTCCCGTGGACGGATCGCATGTTCCGGGAGGCCTCCGATCCTTCCGCTGCGGCCCTGGCGGCGGCCTGATACATGGCTGCCCTCCCCTCGGCGGCGTGGGCTTTAAGGGCTTCGACGGCGGGGCAAAGGGAATCCAGGATGGTCTTTTCCCCAGGTTTCGATTTCGCCTTCTCCATGATGTTGGCCAGCCCCGCTTCCATGGCCGCGGCGAGTTCCGCCGCCCCGGCATCTTCCTTCCCCTTTAGGGCCTTCGCCATCCCCATAAAGCCGAAGGAAATAATGGTCCCCAGGGAAGAAGGGGCGGC
>JAIRSD010000235.1 GCA_031255615.1 Treponema sp.
AACGGAACCCCTGGAATTCGGAACACGTAAAAAGCCTCTGGAAGGCCTTTATGCCCCGGGCCACCACTTTTTTTATGGACCAGATCAGCGAACACCAGCGGGACCTTTCCAATTCCGCCAGCCAGCGTTTTGTGGCCGACTACCTTGCCGGCTTCTGCCTGGCCGTAAGCCGCATGTCCGCTGTCATCGAAGGGCTGGGGGCGGACCGGGAACGGCTTCTTTCCAATTTGCAGGGCGGGGCGGGGCCGGGCATTCCCGGCGGCGTCCTGGCGGAGCCCGCCTACATCCTGCTGGCGGAAAGCGGCCTCTCCGACGCCCACGAGATCATCCGCCGTCTTACGCTGAAGGCGGAACAGGAGGGCCTGAGTTTCGCCGCCGCCCTGGAGCGGGAGGGGGAGCTTCTTTCCCGGATTGGGAAGCAAATGACGGAGCTGGGCCTGATCAGCGCCCCCGCCGCCGCCCTGGACTGGTTCCGGCGGCCTGAACAATACCGGGGACTGGCGGCGAAAAAAGCGAAGGAACTGGCCCAAAAATACCGGAACCTCATGGCCGCCCCGAAGTAAAGGGGCCGCTGCGAAGGGGCCCCGGTTTTGGCGTCCCGGACGCCGTTCTATGCGAGGAGGCATAGCCCATGTTTGAAGAATCCCTGTCCTACGACGACGTGCTGCTGGCGCCGGGCTACTCGGATATCCTGCCCAAGGATTGCGATGTCAAGACCGCCCTCTGCGCCGGCCTGTCCCTTAACGTGCCGGTCATTTCCGCCGCCATGGACACGGTGACCGAGGAAAAACTGGCTATCGCCATCGCCCTGGAGGGGGGCTCCGGGGTCATCCACCGGAACCTGAACCCCCAGGATCAGGCCGCCCAGGTGGCCAACGTAAAACGCTACCTGAACTGGGTCATCGATTCCCCGGTAACCGTGGGGGAGGACGCCCGGGTCCGGGATGTCAAACTGCTGATGGACCGATTCCGGGTCTCCGGGATGCCGGTGCTGGATGTCGAGGGGCGGCTGGTGGGAATCATCACCAACCGGGATCTGCGCTTTTGCCGGGACGACAGCCTTCCCATGCCGAAGGTGATGACCCGGAATCCCGTGGTGGAACAGGGGGATCCCTCGGTGGCCAGCGCCCGTGAAAAATTCGACAAGCACCGGATAGAAAAACTCCCCGTGGTGGATTCCGCGGGCCGCCTCACGGGGCTTATCACCGTCAAGGACATGGAAAAACACGAAAGCTACCCCCGGGCCGCCACCGACAAGGCGGGGCGGCTCATCGTGGGAGCGGCGGTGTCTCCCCAGGACTACCCCCAGCGGCTCCCCCTGCTGAAAAACGCCAAGGTCGATTATGTGGTCCTGGACACCGCCCACGGAGATTCAAAGAACGTGATGGCCGCGGTCCGGGACATCAAGGACCAATTCGGGGTCCCCGTCATCGGGGGCAACGTGGCCACCCGGGAGGGAACCCGCCGCCTTATCGAGGCCGGGGCCGACGCGGTGAAGGTGGGGGTGGGCCCCGGCTCCATCTGCACCACCAGGGTCGTGGCCGGCATCGGGGTGCCCCAGTTCAGCGCCGTCTGGGAATGTGCGGAGGAGGCCGCCAAAGCGGGGATCCCCGTGATCGCCGACGGGGGGATCAAGTTCTCCGGGGACATAACCAAGGCCATCGGCGCCGGCGCGGCGGTGGTGATGATCGGGAACCTTTTCGCGGGCCTCAAGGAGGCGCCGGGGCAGGAGATCATCTACGACGGCCGGATCTACAAGGAGTACCGGGGCATGGGCAGCCTGGGGGCCATCAGCGACGGCGCCGGAGACCGCTACCAAATCGCCAAAGACGAAACCCCCGTCCCCGAAGGCATCGAAGGCCGGGTCCCCTACAAGGGGGAATTGCAGAGCTACCTGCACCAACTGGTATCGGGGCTGCGCAAAGGCATGGGCTACTGCGGCTGCCGGAACATCGCCGAACTGCGGGCCTACCGCCGCTTTGTCCGGATCACCGCCGCGGGGCTCAAGGAAAGCCACATCCACGACGTAACCATCACCCAGGAATCCCCTAATTACAGCCGCCCCTAAACCGGGGCCCTCTTCAATAGAAAAGGCGGGATAGCCGGGACGCGGCCTTTCTTTTGGGCGCATCCCCGCCCGCGGGCGGGGACCGGGCTATCCGCTCCAATTCCCCGCCCCCTGCGGGGGCGGGGAATTCCGCTTCTATCCCTTGCGCGGGCGCGAAAGCCGCGTCCGGCGCGGCTTTCGCCGGGTGAGTTTTTGCGAAGCAAAAACTCATGAAGCTCTCCCCGCCCGGACCAGCCTGCGGCCTCCCCTTCGCCGGCCTCCCTGACGGCGCCCTCGGTATTGTCCGCCGCGTTGTATGTTTTCCGGCCCTGCGCTACACTCAGAGCCGGGCGGAGGATTCCGGGGGCGGACGCCTCGCCGGGGCGGAGCTTGCGGGGCCTTGCCGCCGGCAGCCCCGCGCAGGGAACGCGCAAGGGATAGAAGCGGAACAAAAACCCCGCGGGGTTTTTGTTGGAGCGGATAGCCCGGTCCCCGGCGAAGCCGGGGATGCGCCCGGAATATGAATACCATGCTGCGGGAACGCGGATAGCTGGGGAGCGGGAGTTGCCATGAACATAGTGGTTATCGGCGCCCAATGGGGCGATGAGGGCAAGGGGAAGATTGTCGATTACCTGGCCAACGAGGCCCAGATCATCGTCCGTTATTCCGGGGGCGCCAACGCGGGGCACACGATTGTTATCGGCGATGAGGAGTACGCCCTGCATTTGATTCCCTCGGG
>JAIRSD010000044.1 GCA_031255615.1 Treponema sp.
GTTCTACCTGCCGGCCCTTAAGAATTACCGCCGGATCATAAAAGACGACTACGCGGAGGCCAAGTCCCTGGCGGCCTACTTTAACAGGCTGTCCCAGGCCTGGGACGGCCTGCGGATCATGAAGACCGAATCCAACTTCAGGCCGGTCATGCAGCGGGGGGATTCCCTTACGGTGACCGCCTTCGTCGATCTGGGAATCCTCAGCCCCGAGGAACTCAAGGTGGAGCTGTACCACGGTTCCGTCTCGAACCAGGGTTCCCATATCGAGAACGCCCGCTGTGTGGAGATGAAGCATATCGGCCACGAGGAGAATGTGAACCTGTTCCAGGTCAAGGTCGAATGTGAGGATACGGGCATGCAGGGCCATACGGTCCGCATCCTGCCCAAGCACGAAGCCCTGGTGCACCCCTACCGGAGCGGACTTATCAAATGGGCCTAGTACCTTGATTGGACTTGTTCAATAACCCGGTTGGTTATTGAACAAGTCTTGCGAAAAACATGGGTTTCCTGAAGAAACCCATGTTTTTCTTCTTTATTTCAGCGGTTGTTGTTCAGAAACTGAAGTTTCTGAACAACTTTATTATACTACATCACCGGATAAGCGAAGGAACCGGGAACAGGAATGTTAACCACGAAGGCGCACCAAGGCGAGCTGCGGCTCGCCAGGTACACGAAGGAATGGATATGCGCTTCCAATCCCCGGTCTTTGCGCGCCTTCCTCGCCTTTGTGGTAAATTTCTTCCGTCCGCATATCCGGTCTTTTAGGCTAAGCAGCCTACCAGGTTAAGAACCCCGGATTATTTCCGGTTTCCCGGGGGCAGCGCGGTTTGGCCGTCGGCTGAAGCGCCGTCCCGGTTTTTTTACATTATTTTGCGCCCCGGCGCAGGCGGTATCCCAGCGTACACCCGCCTTACCAAAACAAGGAGTTGTCATGTCATCCCTTATCAAACCCCCGGAAGAATCGGGCCGCCGGCCCGCCGCCGGGTCCTACCGCTACCTGGACCTGGTCATGGCCGCCTTTGTGGCGATCCTTATCATCAGCAACGTGGCCTCCTCCGCGAAAATCGTGGACCTGGGATTCTCCCTTTTCGGCGTCCTGGGCATCCCCCCCCTGCCCCTGGCCTTTGACGGCGGCACCCTGCTTTTCCCCCTGTCCTATGTGTTCGCCGACATCCTTACGGAGGTCTACGGATTCCGCGCCGGCAGGCGGGTTATCTGGACCGGTTTCGCCGCCCTGGCCCTGACGGGGGGCGTTTTTTTCCTGCTCCGGGCCCTGCCGGGAAACGCCGAATGGGAAGGCTACGCCGGCAGCGGGGCCTACGACGCCATCCTGGGAGGCATAAGCAGCGGAGGAATCGCCCTGGCAAGCCTCCTGGGTTACTGGACGGGGGAATTTTCCAATTCCGTCATCCTTTCCCGCATGAAGGTGCTTATGGGGGGCAGGCGGCTTTGGATGCGGACCATCGGATCCACCCTGGTCGGGGAGTTCCTGGACAGCCTGGTCTTTGTGCTGGTCGCGTCCCTCACCGGCGTTTTCGCCTGGGAACTCTTTTTCAGCCTGGTTTTTACCAACTACATCCTTAAATGCCTTATCGAAGTCCTTATGACTCCGGCAACCTACCTGACGGTACGGGCCCTGAAGCGGGGGGAAGGGGTCGATATATACGACCGGGGAGAAAGGTACAACCCCTTCCTCTTTGGGGCCGGCGCGGATCGGAGCCCCGGCAGCCGGTCCCTTCCAAACCGCGGTTAGAGAGCCGTTTCCATGAGCTCCGGGCGGTAATGTCCGGCGGAGAATACGCCGCGTATCGAGTAAAATTTGGGCGCATTTTTTGCGGCTGCGCCGCAAAAAACCGGGCTATCCGCTCCAATTCCCCGCCCCCGCCGGGGACGGGGAATTCCGCTTCTATCCCTTGCGCGGGCGAACATCCGCGTCCCCGCGGATGTTCGCCTTTTAGTTGCCGCGCTCCGCGCGGCAACTGAGGGATGCTGCTCCCTGTGTGGAGTTTCGCGGCATGCCGCGAAACTCGGCAGAGACAGACCGGGTTAAACGGAGAACCGCCGCCGTCCAAGGGGGCGGCTTCAATCTGGCGCAAAAATCGAACATAATGGGGCCGGACGCGGATTCCCGCATAACTTTTTTTGGAGGTGCATCGTGGATAAGGCGCTTGTTTTGTTTGAACCGGATGAGAAGTTTCGGAGGGAACTGGCCGGGGCGCTGCCGGGTTATGAGATTCTGTTTCACCGGGGGGATGCCGGGGAGATTGACCGGGAAACCGCCGGAACCGTGGCCCTTATTTTCGGCAACCCCGGCAAGGATCTTATTGACCGCTGCCCCCGGCTTAAGTGGATACAGCTCCAGTCCGCGGGGACCGACGGCTACTGCAACGGGGAGATCGGCCCCGGCGTGCTGTTAAGCTGCGCTACCGGCGGCTACGGCCACGGGGTGTCGGAACACATGACGGCGGCGACTCTCCAGGTCGTCAAGAAGCTGCACCTCTACCGGGACGAGCAGAACCGGGGCCGCTGGCAGCCCCGGGGGCGGGTGCGGAGCATCCTGGGTTCCACCGTACTGGTCCTCGGCCTGGGGGACATCGGCGCCGAGTACGCCTGGCGGATGAAGGCCCTGGGGGCCTATGTGATCGGCATCCGCCGGACGGTCCGCGCAAAGCCGGATTGCGTGGACGAGCTGTACCCCGCGGAAAAGCTGGACGATATTCTTCCCAGGGCGGACATCCTTGCCCTGGCCCTGCCGGGGGTCGCGGAAACCAGGGGGATCATCGGCAGGGAACGGCTTGCCCGGATGAAAGAGGGGGCGGTCATCGTGAACGGCGGCAGGGGTTCGGCGATTGACACGGAATCCCTCTGCGACGCCCTGGAATCGGGGCATATCCTGGGGGCCGCCCTGGACGTAACGGACCCCGAACCCTTACCGGCGGAACACCGGCTCTGGAAGCTGGAGGGGGCGGTGATCACCCCCCATGTGGCGGGGGGCCGCAACATGGCGGAGACCGCCGAACATATCATGGCGCTGAACCTGGAAAACGCCGCCCGCTTTGTAAAGGGCGAAAGGCTTATCAGCCTCGTGGACCTAAAAACCGGCTACCGCGTCCTGGATTAAACGGCCCCCGGCGCCTTCACGCGCGCAGTATGCGCCGGGGGAAAGACGCTCCGGCGCGGAACGCGGAAAGGCCCCGCTCCGCCGCCGCTAATTCTCCAGCATAATGCCGTAAAGCCGGTCCAGATCGTCCCTGGAGTAGTAGTCGATACGGATATGACCTTTCTCCAGGCTCCCCTGGACGGATACCTTGGTGCCGAATTTTTCGATGAGTTTTTCTTCCATGTCGGCCAGTTCCGCTATCCGGCGGGGGGGGGCTTCCTCCGCTTTGCCGGAGGATTCTTCGGGGGCCCCGGGGATTCCGGCGGGCCCGCCGTTAAGCAGGGCGGCCCGGCGCTCCGCCTCCCGGACGGAGAGGCCCTCTTTCCGAATCTCGCGGAACAGGGTTTCCCGGTCCTCGGCCCTGGCGGCCTGGAGGATGGCCCGGCCGTGGCCGGGGCTCATCTCCCCCCCTATAAGGCTTTCCTGGATTTCCGCGGGCAGCCGGAGAAGACGCAGGGCGTTTGCCACGGTGGAACGGTTCTTCCCCACCTTGGCGGCCACCGAATCCTGGGAAAGGCCGGTCAGTTCCATCAGTTTTTTATAGGCCTCCGCTTCTTCGATGGGATTCAGGTCGGTCCGCTGGATGTTCTCGATAAGGGCGATTTCCAGCCGGGCCTCC
The DNA here is from genome assembly GCA_031255615.1 of Treponema sp. The sequence goes on from JAIRSD010000044.1 coordinate 3,780, forward strand.
GGCGGGTAAGAGCGCAGCAGGACCGGCGCTTCCTGAAGCCCCGCCAGCAGGGCGGCCCGGTAACGGCGTTCCCCCGCTATGATGGTGTAGAAACCGTCCCCGGACTCCTCGGCGATGATGGGCTCGATAATGCCGTGTTCCCTGATGGAATCGGCCAGTTCCCGCAGCTCATCCTCCCCAAAATACTTGCGGGGCTGTTCCGGGTTCGGCCTCAGTTTGTCCAGGGGAATCGCGGACTCCCCCCCCGGAGAGGGGGGGACAAATTCCTCCTCCGGCTGGAGCAGGGCGTCGAGGCCCTTCCCCAGCCCCATCCGTTTAAGCGCCACGGTTCATAACCTCCCGGGCCAGGCTTTGGTAGGAACGGGCCCCGGCGCATTGGGGATCGTAGAGGGAAATGGGAATTCCGTGGGAAGGGGCCTCGGAAAGCCGGACGTTCCGGGGAATAATCGTGGTAAAGACCTTTTGCTTAAAGTAGGCGCTGACCTGTTTAACCACGTCCTGGGCCAGCCTGGTGCGGGAATCGTACATCGTGAAAAAGATTCCCCCGATGTCCAGGGAGGGGTTCAGGCTTTTCTGCACCCGCTTGATGGTCCTGAGCAGCAGGGAAAGCCCCTCCATGGCAAAATATTCGCACTGCATGGGGATCAGCACCGCGTCCGCCGCAGTCATACCGTTGAGGGTAAGGACCCCCAGGCTGGGGGGGCAGTCAATCAAAATGTAATCGTAATCGCTCCGGACCGGTTCCAGGGCCCGCTTGAGGAAAAGATCCCGGTTTTCCTGTTCGATCAGCTCCACCGCGGCGCCGGACAGGTCGATGCTGGCGGGAATCACCCGGAGCCCCGGGATCATCGTGTTGCGGGTAACCTTTTCTATTGGGGCTTCGCCGGAAATAAGCTCATACACCCCTGGCAGGGGGCCGCCGGCCCCTACCCCGCTGGACAGATTAGCCTGGGGGTCGAAGTCTACCAGGAGTACGGACTTTCCTTCCTCCGCCAGATAGGCCCCCAAATTCACCGCGGAAGTGGTCTTTCCGACCCCTCCCTTCTGGTTTACAAAAACGTAGACCCTGCCCATAGGCCTATTATATCCGATAAGTTTAAAAATTACTATTGAACTACGGGATACTTAGGGTTATCCTGTAATTACTATGGAACCCATTCGGATGCTTGTTTTGGATTTGGACGATACGCTGTTGAGAAACGATCTATCCATATCCTACCGTACCCGGAATGTGATCAAGAAGGCGGTGGCCCAGGGTTTAGTGGTGGTCCTGGCCTCGGGCCGGATTCCCGCGGCCATTGATCAGTTTTCCAAGACCCTGGGGATGAACAAACGTCCCGGCTATTTGATTTGCAGCAACGGAACCATTATACAGGAAAGCAATACGGGGAAGATCATCTGGGAGATCCAACTGGATACGGCGGCCGCCCTGGCGGTGTACGATTTGGCTACCGCGGAGGGCTTTCCGGTTCAGGTGTACGAGGACGACATCATGTATGTGTCCAAAACCAACGAATACACCCGGTACGATCAAAAATTGACGGGCCTAAAGCAGGTGGTGGCGGATGATTTTCACGGGGTGGTGAAAAAGGGCTGCAACAAGCTGCTGATCCCCGGGGATCCCATGCTGCTTCAGCCCCTGGAAATCCTTATCCGGACCTATTTGGGAAACGACATTACCCTGTTTACCAGCAAGCCCTACTTTTTGGAGATTCTGCCCAGGGAAACCGACAAGGGAACCGCCCTGGCGAAGGTGGCGGAGATCCTGGGAATCGAGCAAAAATCGGTGATGGCGGTTGGGGATTCCATGAACGATGAGGCGATGATCCGCTGGGCGGGGGTCGGGGTCGCCATAGCGAACGGGGACGACCGGCTCAAGAAAATCGCCGACATGGTGACGGAAAGGACCAATGAAGAGGACGGGGTTGCCGATCTCATCGAGCAGTGCATCCTGGGGAAGGGACCGGCCTCATGACGGAGGCTTTCCGTCCGGCGCTTCTCCCTTTACTCCCGGTCCGCCGCGGAGGGGGGATCCGCCGGCATGAACCCCGGGCATCCATGCCCTTTTCTCCCCGCCGTCCAAAAAAGGCGGCGCACGGCGAAAGCGAAAGCCGCGCCGGGGCGCGGCTTTCGCCCGCGCAAGGGATAGGAGCGGCCAACAAAAAACCCGCAGGGTTTTTGTTAGAGCGGATAGCCCGGTTTTTTGCGGCGGAGCCGCAAAAAATGCGCCCAAATTTTACTCGATACGCGGCGTTTTCTAAACCGCGGACCGCGCTGTCTTCCGGCGGCGCCCTTTACCGGTCTTTGGGACGGGGCTTGCAGGTGAAACATGAGTAACAAGCTGCCTTTCCCCGCGGCGGAAGAACAGCGTCCCCGAAAAACGGGGCCCTCCGGCGGGGCGGCGGGGGGTAAAGAAGACATTCCCATCAGCACGGTGGACTCTCCTTCGGCGGTGCTGGAACTTATCTATCAGTTGAAGATCAAGGATGTGATGGTGACCGCGGTGATCACCGCGAAAAAGACCGACACCATGCGGTATATCCAGGCCCTGATGCGGGAAAACTATATCACCGGGATACCGATCACCGAAGGGGGCATCCTGGCGGGGATTGTCTCCATCGACGACATTGTAACGGCTTTGGATAAGGGTTTCATCGACTGTCCCGCGGAGGAGCGGATGACCAGGGACGTGATTGTCCTGGAGGACGATATGCCCCTTTCCTTCGCCATTTCCTATCTGAACAAGTACCATTACGGCCGTTTTCCGGTGGTGAACAAAAACAAGGAGCTGGTGGGGATTATCAGTTCCAAGGATGTGATCAGCACCCTGCTGGTGGAGATGAACCGGGAGGTTCTGCGTTTAGAAAAGATGAACCAGAAAGAGGCGGGGGCGGTATCGGCTTACTCCGATATGGAATTTGGCACCGTCAAATTTGATTTTGAACTGGCGGGCCGGGCCTCCACGGAGATAAAAAAGGCCCTTAAGCAGCGGAGCATCGATCCAAAGATTATCCGCCGGGTGGCGATTGCCAGCTACGAACTGGAGATCAACCAGGTGGTCCATTCCAACGGGGGGAATATCCGCTGCACCATCCAGCCCGATAAGGTGATCATCGTGGCCGCGGATACGGGGCCGGGGATCGCCGATGTAAACCTGGCCTTGCAGGAGGGCTGGTCCACCGCCAACGAGTGGGTCCGCTCCCTGGGATTCGGGGCCGGTATGGGGCTGGCCAACACCAAGCGGGTAAGCGATGAATTTTCGATAAATTCCTCCCCCGGCCTGGGGACCACGGTCCGCTCGGTGGTGTTTATCAATTCCCCCAAGGAGGAATCCTGATGACTATCCGGGAAGCGGCGGCGGCCCTGGGTGCGAAGATCGTCCAGGACGAATTTGAGGACGGCCCCCTGACGGGGGCCTATACGTCGGACCTCCTCTCCGACGTAATGGCCAACGCCAAGGACGGGGGGGCGCTTATTACCATCCAGGCCCATAAGAATACCGTGGCGGTGGCTACCTTGGTAAATATCGCCGTTATCGTGATCTGCAATTCCCGGCCCCTGCCGCCGGATATGCTGGAAGCCGCCCGGGACGAGGGTATCGCCGTACTCTTGACCGGGGAAAACCAGTTTACCGTTTCGGGGAAGCTCTACAACCTGCTGCGGGGGGAATAATGCCCCTCCTGGCGGACTTCCATAACCATTCCTGCCTTTCCCCCTGCGGCTCCCTGGATCTTTCTCCCCGGCTTCTGGTTGATATTGCCGCCGGCCGGGGGATTGGGGTTCTGGCCCTGACGGACCATAATTCCAGCCTGAACTGCCCCGCCTTCGCCAAGCTCTGCTTCCAGCGGGGGATAATCCCCCTGTACGGCATGGAGGCCACCACCAGCGAGGAGATTCACGTTCTCTGCCTCTTTACCAGCCTGGAGGCCAGCCTGAGCTTCGGCGAATACGCCTACCGCATCCTTATCCCCTTTCCCAATGATCCGGAAAAAACCGGGGACCAGGTGTATGTGGATGAGGAGGACAACATCCTGGGGGAAGTGGAATTATACCTGATCAACCCCCTGGACCTTTCCGTGGACGCCGTCGGCCCCCGGGTCGCGGAATACGGCGGCATCGTCATCCCCGCCCATATAGACCGGTCCGCCTTTTCCATGGCAAGCCAGTTGGGGGTGGTGGTCCCCGGCCCCTGGGCGGCCCTGGAGTGTACCCGGATTCCCCCGGCAAGGGGGTACCCGGTGGCCGTGCCCATGGACACCCTGGGCTATCCTCTTATCACCTCCAGCGACGCCCACTACCCGGAACATGTGGGCCGCCGGCCCTTTGAACTGGACCTGAGCCGGGAGGAACTGCTCCCCGGCGGCCCCGGTACGGAGGCGGATATGGCCGCCCTGAAAAGGGCCCTGTCGAAACGGCCCGGAAGCTGAGGGGGGCGCCCTTCCCTCCGGGTATCCGCGCCGGGGGCGGCGATGGGCGGGGCTATAGAGGCGGGCGGCGCGGCTGTGCAAAATCCATGATTCCTGGCTAGACAAGGCCGCCGGAACGGATTCTCCGAAGCGGTTTCCCCGAAAAGACGTTTTTTTCTCGTTTCCAGGGCCGAAAACCGGGGAAATATCGAAAATCGATTCCTGGTTTTTGGGGGCCCTTGCCTCTTGTTCCCCGCGCCGTTATGATGGGCCGAAGACGGCGGGAGGGAAGCTATGGCAAAGCAGGAGCGGCGGGCGAAACTGGTGCTGGAGGACGGGTCGGAGTACTCCGGCTGGTCCTTCGGCAGGCCCCGGTCCCAGGCGGGGGAGGTGGTGTTTACCACCGGCATGACGGGCTACCCCCAGGCCCTGACGGACCCCAGCTTTCGGGGGCAGATTCTGGTGGCCACCTATCCGCTGATAGGGAACTACGGGGTCCCGGTGAAACCGAAGACCGGGGA
>JAIRSD010000062.1 GCA_031255615.1 Treponema sp.
TACTGCCTTATATGCGATTTCTGTCCGTCAGTCCGGGACTTTGCCTTCGGCTTCCTTCAGATTCCACCTCGCGATGGACACCCTTGCCGTTCGGCTAACACTTCCTACTACCAAGCGTGCAGCGGACTTTCACCGCCTAGTTACTCCCCATGCCGGGCGCACGTCAAATACCCCCGGCAAAGCCGGGGGCTTGTTTTTGTGAACCGCTCAAAGCGGTTTGTTTTGGAGCCGCCTAATGGCGGCTTTGGGTGTTGGTTGTCTTTGAACATTTCCAACTGGTCAAGCCGTTTGTCTTCCACTTCCTGTTCCTGGATATATCGCCTGATAGCTTCCTCATCCCGTCCTCCCGTCGATACAAAATATCCTCTCGCCCGGAAATTCTGCCCCGTGAAATTGTTCCCTTTCCCCAGATGCGTCCGGGCTACCGCTATCGCGCTCTTCCCCTTGATGTATCCTACCACGGTCGATACCCCATGCTTCGCCGGTATTTCTATCAGCATATGGATGTGATCTGAGCATACATGCCCCTTCACTATCTTGCTTTCCCGCTGTTCGGCCAATTCGTGGAATATCCCCCCTAAATACGGGGCCGCTTCCCCATAGAACTTCTTCTTCCGATACTTCGGTATCCATACAATGGGGTACTTACAATCCCCATGCGCTATGGGATAGACTATTATAGTCTTTCATTCATGCCTCCTATCTGTTGAACTTTGCGCGGTTTACTGATAGAAGAGCATCCTTGACACTCCCGGAAATGTCAAACTCTTATAGCCACCCCCGGCAAAGCCGGGGGTTTACCATTTTTAATCAGCCTGCCAGCAGGCCCCGGCGGACCGGGCGACACTTGGCCCCGGTCCGTCTCAGGGAAGGGATCCGTCGGCATTTCATGCCGTCGGCATTTCATGCTTTGCATTTCATACCGTCGGCATGACTGCCGAGGAGTCAACAACCACCACCAAAGATGGCGGCTTGAATGGCGGCCCCTAAAAGGGGCCTTGAAACCTTCTGGTTTCTCCTGCTTTCCGCTTTTCCACTCAACAAGTTTATGGTTGTTTCCAATTATCGTTTCCCCGAAATATTTGTTTACTATCCCCTGCCCTACCTTCACGTTTTTCTTACGGTATAACCATCAGCACATGACCACCCCCATAGGCGGTGGTTTTTAAATCTTAATAAAATACCAACCCCCCGTTCGTCATTTGACATTCCCGGATACCCTCATATATCCTTGCCGAAGTGGAAAAACGCAGTAGGGAACAGCCGGGGGAGCGGCGGCTTTGGAACGCCGGAGAGGCCCCTTCCCCCGGGGATCCGGCGGCGGGGAACCCGCCTGGGCCGAATCCGGCGCCCCGGAACACCGCCGACTCCTCCGGACGGCTGGGGGCCGCCCCCGTAGGAAAGCTCCTCCTTGAATTCTCCATCCCCGCCGTGGTAGGGATGCTGGTGGGCACCGTCTACAACATCGTAGACCGAATCTACGTGGGCCAGGGGGTAGACCCCCTGGGAATCGCGGGGATCACCGTAGCCATGCCCCTGATGATGCTGCCCATGGCCTTCAGCATGCTTATCGGCATCGGGGCCAACTCCCTTTTCGCCATCCGCCTGGGGGAAGGCCGCCGGGAGGAGGTGGAGCAGATCATGGGCCACGCCTTCGCCCTCCTCTTTCTCATCCCCCTGGCCTCCATCCTGATCCTCCTCATCTTCATGGACTACATCCTCCTGGAATTTCTGGACACCAGCGAGGCGGTCTTCCCCTACGCCAAGACCTACCTCACCATCATTCTTTACGGCGGGGTGTTCAGCGCCATGGGGCCGGGGATCAACCATTTCATCCGCTCCGACGGCCGCCCCCGGACCTCCATGTTTACCCAAATTCTGGGGGCGGGAATCAACATCATCCTGGACCCGATCTTCATCTTCGCCTTCGACTGGGGCATCGCCGGGGCCGCCTGGGCCACCATCATCTCCCAGTTCGCGTCCTTCCTCTGGGTCATGTTCTACTGGAATTCCCGGTGGACCCGGCTCCGTTTCCGGCTCCGCCACATGCGGCCGAAACTCCGGCTAAGCCTCAAGATCATGGCCATCGGCTTCGCCCCCTTCGCCATGCAGATCGCCATGAGCTTTGTAAGCATCCTCCTGAACCGCAGCCTCTTTACCTACGGAGGGGACATAGCGGTCTCCGCCATGGGAATCGTATACAGCATCCTTATGATCGTCTTTACGCCCCTCCAGGGCCTCAACACCGGGGCCCAGCCCATCATCGGCTACAATTACGGGGCGAAGAAGTACCGCCGGGTCAGAGAAACCTATTGGTTCGGGGTCCTTATCGGCACGGCGGTGGGAGTCGCCGGCTTCATCGCCCTCCAGTGCTTCCCCGGCCTTTTTATCCGCGTCTTCCGCAACGAGGAGGGGGAACTCCTGGACACCGGCATAAGGGCCCTGCGGATCTCCACCCTCCTCCTCCCCGTCCTGGGCTTCCAGATGATCACCGGAAACTTCTTCCAGTCCACCGGCAAGGCCCTCCAGGGAACCCTGCTCTCCCTTTCCCGGCAGATCCTCTTTTTCATCCCCCTGCTCATGGTCCTCCCCCGTTTCTTCGGCATCACCGGGGTCTACACGGCCATGCCCGCGGCGGATTTTTGCTCCGTCCTCCTTTCCGTCCTGGTCATGCGGAGGGAACTGGCCAAACTGCGGGGCCTTGAATCGGGCGCTCCGCCGGCCTAGATCTTGCCGGGCCTCCTTCCCGATTCCGGAACTTTCTTCATCCCGGAGCTTTTCGGAGTATGGGCGCATGCCCTATCCCTGCGGGATAGGGCACCGGGCTATCCGCTCCAATTCCCCGCCCCCGCCGGGGGCGGGGAATTCCGCTCCTATCCCTTGCGCGTTCCACGGCGCGTCCAACAGGTAAACCTGGCGTTTTGAATCGGCGTTGACAAGATTCGGCAGGCGGGTATATTGGGGAACGAACATTCATAGGAGCCTTCCAAAATTCATTCAGTCTGTGGGGGGATTCTTCGCGGCGGAAAGGCCGGGATTGACCGGTTATCCAGGGGCCTGTTCCGCCGGGAACGAAATTCCCCCGGCGGCCGGGCTTTGGAACAGGTTCCCATTACCAAAAAACAGACAAGGAGCAGGGTTATGACAAAAGTTGCCACGATTGCCGGTTCCGACGCTTCGGGGGGCGCGGGCCTGGAGGCGGATCTCAAGACCTTTGAGGAATACGGACTTTACGGCATGGCCGCGGTGACGGTTATCGCCACCATGGACCCGGACAACAACTGGGGCCATAAGGTCTTCCCCGTGGAAGAAGCGGCCCTCCGGGCCCAACTGGAAACGATCTTCAAGGGCGTGGGAGTAGGGGCCGCCAAGTCGGGGATGCTGGGAACCTTTTACGCGGTGGAGCTGGCCAGGGAGTACCTTAGCGCCTACAAGACCGCCAACTACGTCCTCGACCCGGTCATGGTCTGCAAGGGGGCCGGGGAAGCCCTGAACCCGGAATTGAACAGCGCCATCGCGGAGAAGCTGCTGCCCCTGGCGGAGCTGGCGACCCCCAACCTTTTCGAGGCGGAACAGCTTTCCGGCCTGGAGTGCGTCAATTCCGTCGAAAAAATGAAGGAGGCGGCCCGAATCATCCACGGGAAGGGGGCCCGGCACGTCCTTATCAAGGGGGGGGCCAAACTGCCCAACCAAAGCCGGGCCCTGGACATCCTGTACGACGGGAAGGATTTTACCATCCTGGAAGACGATCTGGTTAAGACAAGCTGGAACCACGGCGCGGGCTGCACCAGTTCGGCGGCCATCGCCGCGGGGCTTGCCCGGGGGCTTTCCGTTCCCGATGCGGTCAGACTGGCCAAGACCTTCATCACCCTCAGCCTCAAGGCCGGATTCCCCCTGAACCAGTGGGTCGGGCCGGGGAATCCCTCCGCCTGGCGGAGCGGACAACTATTCGGCCAATAGGCCGCCCGGCCTAAAAAGTTGGATATGCGGACGGAGGAAATTTACCATCAAGGCAAAGAAGGCTTACGAAGAGCGGGAATTGAAGGCGCCTATTCATTCCTTGGTGTACCTTTGTGCCCCTTCGTGGTTAACATTCCTGTTCCCCGTCGTTTTGCATATCCGGTGGTGTAGCCTAAAAGACCGGATATGCGGACGGAAGAATTGACCGCGAAGACCGGGGACAGGAAGCGCATATACATTCCTTCGTGTTCCTGGCGGGCCGCAGCTCGTCTTGCTGCGCCTTCGTGGTCAAAATTCCCGTCCCCGGTTAATACGATTATCCGGTGATCTAGGGGAAGCAAGACAGTACACTTAAAAACGACGAGGAAAGCCGTTTCGGGACTCCGGTTCAGGAACGGCCTGTTATGGAGGCTGCGATGAAACGAATGGATCTGGCCGGCCCTTGGCGGCTTTCCGAACCGGCTCCCCCCGCGGCGGGGGAGAATCCCGGCGGGGATCCCCTTATCAGGGATCCCGGGGGCATACCCGGACGGCTCCCCGGCTGTAGTTACCTGGACCTTATGGCCGCGGGGCTTGTCCCCGATCCCTTTTGGGGCCTGAACGAGGAGGAGGGCCGGAAGGCCGCGGACCGGGACTTTGAGTATTCCCGGACCTTTAGCCTGGGAAAGGAAGACCTGGAGGGGGAACGGCTTGACCTGGTGATCTCCGGCCTTGACACCCTGGCCCAGGTACGGGTAAACGGCCGGGAGGCGGGCCGGGGGGACAACGTGTTCCGCCTCTGGCGCTTTGACGTAAAGCGTCTGGTCCATGAGGGGGAAAACAGCATCTCCATCCTGTTTGAAAACCCCTACCCCGTCCTCAGGCAAAGACAGGCCGCCCGCCCCATGGCCTCCATGGGGGGGATCAAGGGGATCGCCCATATCCGCAAGGTCCAAAGCCACTTCGGCTGGGACTGGGGGCCCTGTCTGCCCCCCGCGGGGGTCTCCGGCGGCATCGCCCTGGAGTCCTACGACCGGCGGATTGAGGACTGCCGAATCCGGCAGGAACACCGGGACGGGAGGGTTGCGCTGCGGGTAAACGTCAGGCTGGACGGGGGGGATTCCGGCGCTGCGGGGCCGCGAAGCCTGCGCTACTCCCTGGAGGCCCCCGGCGGGGCCCTGACGGAGGGGGCCCTCCCCCTGGAGGGGGATGCGGGGGCCTTCGATATAGACATAGAGGATCCCCGGCTCTGGTGGTGCAACGGCCTGGGGGACCAGCCCCTGTACCGGCTCAGGATCAGCGCAGCGGAGGAGGGGGAAGCCGGGGGCCGGATCCTCGATTCGATGGAGGAGAGCCTGGGGCTCAGGACCATTACCCTGGACAGGAAACCGGACCGGCAGGGGGCGGCCTTCCGATTCGTGATTAACGGCGTGCCCGTCTTCGCCCGGGGGGCGGACTGGATTCCCGGCGACAGTTTTGTTACCCGCGCCGCCGGGGATGTCCGGTTTTATATCGAAAGCGCCAAGTGGGCCAACATGAATATGCTCCGGGTCTGGGGGGGCGGCTACTACGAATCCGCGGAATTCTACCGGGCCTGTGACGAAAACGGCATCCTGGTGTGGCAGGATTTCTGTTTCGCCTGCAGCCCCTACCCCTTCGACGATCCGGCCTTCCTGGAAAATCTGCGGCAGGAGGTTATCGACAATGTGCGCCGCCTCCGCCACCACCCAAGCCTGGCCCTGTGGAGCGGCAACAACGAAAATGAGATACTCCGGGCCCTGTGGAAACGGAACAAGGGGCTCGACGAATCGAACAACGGCTTCTACTACGACAGCCTCGCCGGATGGGTTGCGGAGCTTGACGGGACGACCCCCTACTGGCCCGGTTCCCCCTCGTCGGGGGAGCGGGGCCGCAACGCCAACGACCTCAACTTCGGCGACACCCACCTGTGGCAGGTCTGGCACGGCCTGATGCCGGTTGAATATTTCCGCAAACTTCCCACCCGGTTCTGCTCCGAATTCGGCCTTGAATCCTTCCCCTCCATGCGGGCCCTGGGACTCTTCACCAATGAAACCAATCCCCGGATCGGGGATCCGGTGATGATGGGCCATCAGAAATCCCTGGGGGGAAACCAGAAGATCCTCTTTTACCTCCTGGCAAAGTACCGGAACCCCCAAAAATTCAGGGATCTGGCCTACCTTTCCCAGCTTGTGCAGGCCGACGCCATAGCCTTCGCCACGGAGCATTGGCGGCGGAACATGGCCCACTGCGGGGGGGCCCTGTACTGGCAGTACAACGACTGCTGGCCCACCGCTTCCTGGGCGGGGATCGATTACGCCAAACAGTACAAGGCCCTGCATTACCGGGCCCGGCATTTCAACAAATCCCTCGCTCTGTCCAACGATTACTACCGGGACCGGGCGGAAATTTACCTGGCCAACGACCTGCCGGAGGATTTTCAGGGGATTCTGGAATGGAAATTCGTTGATTTTTACGGCCGTTCGGTAAAAAACGGAGAATGTCCCGCGGCGGTCCCCGGAACCGCGGCCCGGCGGATCCTGATCCTGAATTACCGGGAGATTCTCGGAGGCTGGAAGAAGGACCGGCTGGCGCTGATTCTGAAGCTCCGCCGGACCGGGGGCGCAGCCGCGGAGGAGGGGGAAATCATAGACCGGAGGAACTATCTTTTGGTCCCCGACAAACGCGCCGCCCTCCCCCGGACCCGGATCTCCTGCTCCTGCGTCGTAGAGGGGGGCAGGGCTCAAATCGCCCTTGATTCCGCCGTCTATGCCCGGCATGTGTACCTGGAGGCCGAGGGGGTGGAGGCGCCATTTTCCGACAACTTCTTCGACATCGAGGGCGGGGAAACCCGCACGGTCAGCGTCCCCCTGCCGGAGGAGATAAAAGAGGACGGGAAGGCCTTTGCCCGGCGGATCCGGGTGCGGAGTCTGGCGGACGCGGAATGTTCCGGCGGTCCGGCGGCGGATTCCCTCCGCCGTTTTGCCATGCGCTTCCAGCCGATCAACCTGATCACCTGGTTCCTCTTTAAGTTCCTGTAGCCCGGAAACCGCCGGTTGCATCGGTCGTATATATCCGTATATATCGAGCGCAAAACCGGGGATCCGGCGGTTGACATTTTTTCGCGTCCCCGTTATGCTGAAATAGCTTTTGGGGGCGTAGTGAAGCTGGTTTATCACGCTGGCCTGTCAAGCCGGAGATCGCGGGTTCAAGCCCCGTCGCTCCCGTAAAAACCGCCCTTAGGGCGGTTTTTTTATGGGGTTTCCCCGGCTGTCCCGGGCGGGAAAGGCGGAGCACAGCGAAGGCGAAAGCCGGCACGGCTTTCGCCCGCGCAAGGGATAGAAGCGGAATTCCCCGCCCCCGGCGGGGGCGGGGAATTGGAGCGGATAGCCCGGTTTTTGGCGCGGAGCGCCAAAAATGCGCCCAACATAGATCCGATATCCGGTATTTTCCAATCCAAATTGGGAATTGCCGGTTCCAGGCGGTTGATCATCCCCCTTTCATTGTTCTATAGTGGGAGCTCTGTAATTCGGGACGTAGGATAGTGGCTAATCCGTCTGGTTCGGGACCAGAAGATCGGCGGTTCAAATCCGCCCGTCCCGATTAGTACACGCGGTATACGGAATTTTTTGCGCCGCCCTTCCGGTTTCGGCGGATCATTCAGGGAAAGTATTGCACTTTTCCATAAAAGACGTTATTGATGACTGCACCATTATGCTGATGACCGACGAGAAACGCCAGATCCTGACCAATATGGTAACCGCCCCCTATGTGGCCTTGGCTACCAGGCTGATACCCATGGCCAGAAAGTCCAGCGGCAACCAGTTCCGTCATCAGATGGAGACCAGGGCTATCCTTATTGATTACGGATATGTCAGCGCCGTTCTCCATAAGGCCGCCCTTACCCACGATATTCTGGAGGACCTGGAGGGCTTCGATGTCAACCTCCTCAGGAACGCCGACTCCGACGGTCCGGCGGTCTATGGACTGGTGATGGAGGTAACCCGGCGGAGGGGGGAGAGCAAGGCCGATTTTCTCCGCAGAATTTTTGAACAGGGCAGTTGGGAGGCGAAACTGATAAAATGCGCCGACCGGATAAGCAACATGATAGCCCTGGGCATCGGGCTCAATACGGAGCGGGCCTTCATTCAGAGGTACTGCGCGGAAACGGAGGAATTCGTCCTCCCCATCGCCCAGATGGTGGACCGCGATATGTATACCGAGCTGAGGGACCTTATCGATTCACGGCGCGGGCTGCTTTTTCCAAAGGACGAGTCCCGGGGGGCCTGAATTGCCAGGATGCCGGGCCTTCCCGGCGCCTCGGCGGGCGGTCCGTTGAGTCCGGGTTTTGCGCCCGCCCCGCGATTCCCGCTGCGCTCCACGCCGCGAAAACGCGGGTTCCGGGCCGCCTTCGTTTCGATCCGGTTTGCGGATCGCGGGATTTTATGCGCGGCGGGCGGCGGACTGCTAGACCGCCCCTCCCCGTCATGTTATGCTAAACCACGGCGGGTTTTTTGAAACTTCGGCTTCGGAAAATCCGCAAACACCGCAAGTCCGCGGCGGCAGGCCGGGAATTTGCGAGACCTGTGAAAGAACCGGCCGGGTTCCCGAACAAGTCTGGTAAACAAAATCAGGTACGAGGTGCAGTTTTTTATGGCAAACAAGGCGAAAAGGCCGCCGCTTCAGGAAGAAGATTCGGCAAAATCGGACATTATCCGCCGGTTTAAGGAAAATCCGGCCGTTTTTATCGGCACCGTGGCGGTGCTGATCATTGTTATCGTTGCTTTTGTGTTTGTCCCCGCTTTTGTACCCAACGCGGGGGGCCTGGGGGCGGATCTTACCTTTGGCTACTACGAGAAGGAACCTATTACCTACCGCCGGGGCAACTATTTCGCCCAGATGCACGATTACTACAATAGCCAGATGCAGGGGAATTTCAACGCCGACGACGCCTATTTCGCGAATTTCCAGATATGGCAAAACGCCTATCACGCCGCGGTGGTTCATACGGCGATTCTTCAGGAAATGAAGAAGGCCGGTTACGACGCGCCCAGGGATCTGGTTGACCGTGAAGTGGCGCTGCAGTACATGGAGCGCTACCGCCAGGAAGACAGTTCCGGCAGAATGGCGCTGTGGCGGAACGTCAAGGAAACGGTCGCCGTCGATAAATATTTACAGGACCAGTATGATCTCCTGAAACCCCCGGGGGAAGAAGAATTTGTGATGTCCATGGCGTCTCCCCAGCGCCGTTTTGAGGGGACCGCCTATAATCTTCGGGATTATCCGGAGACGGAAGTCGCCGCCTTTGCGGCCCAAAATTCCGCCCTTTTCCGGTCCATCCACCTTTCCCGGATTACGATTACCTCCGGCGAGCGGGAGGCTCAGCAGATCCTCGGTTCCGTAAAGGACGGGACCTCAAGTTTCGAGGACGCGGCGCGGAATCAATCCATGGATAATTTTGCCGACCGGGGGGGGGATATGGGCGCCCAAATGGCCTACGAGTTGGCAACGGTTATCGCCGATGAGACGGAGCGGGAAAAGGTCCTCACCCTGAGAAAAGGCGAAGTGAGCGATCTGATCAGCGGCGGGGAAAACTGGATCTTTTTTCGGGCCGAGGAAGATCCCGCCCCCTTTAACGCCGGCGATTCTTCCCAGATGGAAAAAATCCGATCCTATATTTTGCTCTTTGAAAGGGGCCGGATGGACGATTACTTCATCCAAAGGGCGGAGGAATTGCGGACGAAGGCCATGGCCGGGGGCGCCGACGGCTTCTCCCTTTCCATTGAAGAGGAGGGGCTTGCCAAATTCAGCTTCGGCCCCCTGGCAATAAACTACGGCAACCAGGAATTTCTTCCGCGGCTTACGAATGTTGAAGGTTTTACCGACGCGGCCCTTTCGAGTTTTGTTGTAACCGACAGTTTTTGGCAGACCGCCTTTTCTACCCCCCTGGGAACCGTTTCCGAACCCCTGGTTTTGGGGGATCAGGTGCTGCTCCTCTTTCCCCTGGAAGAGACGGAGGCTGAGGAATCCTCCCTCGGACTCCATAGGGCCTACTTTCAATACTATGTCCAGGCCGCGGTAAGTAATATCACTCCCTTTTTCATCCAGAGCCCGAAATTGCAGGATCAATTCTGGGGGACCTACAGCCGTTATTTCCTGGGAGAATAAAGGGAATCCCCGTGCCCGATCCTTCCGGGGAGGAAGAATTTCCCCGCGTTATTAAGGCGCGGCGGGGATTTTCCGTTTCCTACCGGGGGAAAACCCTGTTGTCCACGGTCGATCCCTTGGCGCAGGGGGAACGGGCGGTTGAAGCCCTCCCTTCACGGGACGGAACCCTCTATCTCTGTCCTTCCCCCCTGTTTGGCTACGGCTTGCCGGCCCTCCTGAAACGGATTGAGATTCAGGAGCCGGATTCGGCGGTTCTCTGCGTGGAAGCGGACCGGCGGCTTCTGGCCCTGTCCCTTGAAAACCGGGACGGCGGCCCCCTGCCTGCCGGCGGCCCCCGCCTGTCCATGGAGGGGATCGCCGGAGCGGCCCCCCGGCCCGGCGAAGCGCCGGCGGCGGGTATAGAGCGGGTCTGCGCCGCGGCGCTGGGACGCTGGGGAGGCCGCCGGTTCCGCCGGGTGGAAGTTCTGCGTCTTTCCGGCGGCTGGCGGCTTTACCCTGAACTGTACGCCGCCCTTGCGGAGACCCTCCGGGGCGGCATCGCCCTGGACTGGGGCAACGCCATGACCCTGGTAAAATTGGGCCGCCGTTACGCCAGAAACTTTATCCGCAACTTGACCCTTATCCCCCGCTGCCCCTCCCTTTCCGCCCTTTCCTATGACCGGGATCCTGTCCTGGTCTTGGGCGCGGGGCCCTCCCTGGATTCCTTCCTCCAGGTCCTGGCAAAATATTCCCCGCAAAAAGCGGAAAGGAATTTCAGAATAATCTGCGTGGATACGGTAATCCCCAGCCTTAAAGATCGGGGAATACGGCCGGACCTGGTTGTGGCCTTGGAAAGCCAGCATTGGAACCTGCGGGATTTTACCGGCGCCGGGAATTGGGGGGTTCCCCTTGCCATGGACCTTTCCGCCCTTCCCGCCACCGCGGAGGCCCTCGGCGGATCCTGCTACCTCTTTTTTACCCCCTGGACGGAGTTGAACCTATTCAAGCGCCTAAAGACGGCGGCCCTCCTCCCCGAGCTATTTCCTCCCCTGGGATCCGTGGGGCTCAGCGCCACGGCGGCGGCGCTGCGCTTAACCCGGGGGCCGGTGATCCTCTGCGGCATTGACTTTTCCTTTACCCTGGATAGTTATCATGCCCGCTCCACTCCGGCCCATCGGGAAAGGCTCCGCCGCCAAAATCGTTTCCGGGGCATCCTCAACCAGGACGCCGCCTTTCGCGGCGCGGCCTTCAGGGGGATTTCCAAAACGGGCGGGCCGGTGCGCAGCGACCCCGCCATGCGGAACTACCGGGATCTCTTTGAGCGGGAATTCGCCGCCGAAGCCCGGCTGAGGGACATTGAAGGTTCCGGCCTCCCCCTGGGGATTCCCAGCCTTGCCCCTGAGGAGGCGGCGGCGATCCTGGGGGCCGGTAGGGGCCGGCGCGGCGCGGAAAGGATGAACCCAAAACCGGGGGGAACGGAGTACGACAGGAACGCGGCCCGGCGGCTTAAGGAATTTTTCTTGAACGAGCGGGAATCTTTAAGGAAACTACGGGAAATCCTGCGGGGGGAACGCGGCATGGAGGGGCAAGAATTTGAAGGACTCCTTGATTCCTGCGATTACCTTTGGGCCCATTTCCCCGACTGCGCCGGCCGCCGCCGGCCGGCGGCGGACATCTCTTTCCTCAAACGGGCAAGGACGGAAATAGAACCCTTTATGGCCCTCTGGGATCGCGGCCTGGAATCCCGCGGCTAAGGCCGGCGATCCTGCGGGCGGCAAGGGTGGAGCGAACGCTTCCCGGCTATTACTCCTCCTTGTTTTTTAATACCGCCAGGAACGCGCTCTGGGGGAGATCCACCTCCCCCACGGTCTTCATACGCTTCTTCCCCTCCTTCTGCTTTTCCAAAAGTTTCCGCTTGCGGGTAATGTCGCCGCCGTAACACTTGGCAAGCACATCCTTGCGGAGGGCGTTCACCGTTTCCCTGGCGATAATCTGGCTTCCTATGGCCCCCTGGATGGGTATTTTGAACTGCTGCCGGGGAATCTCATCCCGGAGCCGCTCACAGACAAAGCGGGCCCTCCCCTGGGCGTTCCCGCGGAACACTAATTGGGACAGGGCATCTACCGCCTTGCCGTTCAGGAGAATATCCAGCTTCGCGATCTCCGTAGGCTTGTAACCGGTAATATCATAGTCGAATGAGGCGTAGCCCCGGCTGATGCTTTTAAGGCGGTCGTAAAAATCAAATAGCACCTCCGCCAAGGGCATATCGTAGACCAGCTCCACCCGCTTTTCATCCAGATAACTCATGTTGGTTTGGACCCCCCGCTTTTCCAGGCACAGGCTCATGATGTTTCCCAGATAGGCCGCGGGGCTGATCACCGAAGCCCGGATATAGGGTTCTTCCACCTCCTCAATACGGCCCTCGCCGGGATAATCGCCGGGATTATCCACCTCCAAATCTTCCCCGTTCCGCAGTTTCACCCGGTACTTTACCGAAGGGGCGGTAAATATTACCGATTGGTTGAATTCCCGCTCCAGCCGTTCCTGGATCACCTCCAGGTGGAGGAGCCCCAGAAAACCGCAGCGGAAGCCAAAGCCCAGGGCGGCGGAAGAATCCTTTTCGTAGACCAGGGATGCGTCGTTCAATTTGAGTTTCTCCATGCTCACCCGCAGTTCTTCGTAGTCATTGGAGTCCATAGGATAAATTGAAGAGAAGACTACCGGTTTTACTTCCCGGAATCCCGGCAGCGCCGCGGCGCAGGGATTATCGGCTCCGGTCACCGTATCCCCTACCCGTACATCGCCTACGGTCTTTACCCCCGCGATAATGTAACCCACACTGCCGGCGAACAACGCTTCGGTCTCGACCAGGGCCAGCTTAAAAACCCCCAGGGATTCCACCTCGTAGACCGAATCGTTGGACATAAAGCTGATCTTCATGCCCCGGCGGATGCTGCCCTCGAAGATCCGCAGATGCACCACCACCCCCCGGTAGGGATCGTAGTGGCAGTCGAAGATCAGGGCCCGCAGGGGGGCGTCGGCTTTCCCCGACGGGGCGGGGAAACGGGCAACAATGGCTTCGAAAAGTTCGTCAATACCGGTCCCCTGCCGGGCGGAAACCAGGAGGGCCTCATCGGGATCAAGGCCGAGGTCCTTTTCTATCTGCCGCTTGGCCCCTTCAATATCGGCGGCTTGCATATCGATCTTGTTGATCACCGGAACAATTTCCAAATTATGTTCCAGGGCCAGGTACATGTTGGACAAAGTCTGGGCCTGCACCCCCTGGGTGGCGTCCACCAGGAGCAGAGCCCCCTCGCAGGAACTAATGGCCCGGGATACTTCGTAACTGAAGTCCACATGGCCGGGGGTATCTACCAGATTAAGCTCGTATTCATGCCCGTCCGCGGCGGTATAGGGAAGGGTTACCGCCTGGCTCTTGATGGTGATTCCCCGTTCCCGTTCTATGTCCATGTTGTCCAGGATCTGATCCTGAAAATTCCGGTCCTCCACCAGACGGACTTTTTGAATCAACCGGTCCGCCAGGGTAGACTTGCCGTGATCGATGTGGGCAATGATGCAAAAATTACGAATATATTGAGTCTGCGCCATAGGGACCTATTCTACAAAGTGTCGGGTGAATCCAGCAAGGCCGGAAGCTGCATGGTGGTTTCCAGATAACCGGCCCGGCGTTTTTTAACATTGATCTCCATAAGAACATAGCCGCCCTTTTCCTCTACACGGAAACCCCGGATGGAGACCGGATCCTCTTCGGAAAGCCCCGCCTCGTCGGCGATGGAACCCCGGACCACCTTCTTTACCAGGTAGGAGGGTGAAAAAGACCTGCCCACCGTGGGGGCCAGGATCAGGCCGAAAAGGGGGGCCGCCATCCGTTCCCGGCTGTCCAGCTTTGCCGCTTCCGCCAGGGGAATTTCCGGCCGGGGAACGGACATAAGGACATGCCGTTCCAGGGGGCCGTCCTTTTCCCGGGAAGTTTCCAGGGCTACCAGTTCCCCCGGCCTGGCCCGGAACAGCATATCCTGCAAGGCGGGGATCAAAAGCCCCTGGGGGGCGCTCGCCGATTCGCCGTTGACGGTCCTGATATAGGCCCCTTCGGGGATCTGCTGATCGGAGGCGGGGGTAAGGGGAGCGGCGTAAATGATTTCCGCGCCCCCGTTTGTTTCCGCCACCGTAAGGCCCAGCCAGGGGCGTTCCGCCTTGCCCCCCTTGATCATGGCCGGCAGGGCCGCGGCCAGACGCTCCGCGGGGACCGCGAAATTAAGCCCCTGGTACTGTTCGATCCCCGCGAAAACGATGCCCACAAGACGACCGGAACTGTCCACCACCGGCCCGCCGGAATTACCGTGATTCACCGCGGCGTCAATCTGAATCACGTCTCCTATTTGCAGGAACCGCCGGCTTAGGGCGGAGACGATTCCCATAGTAACAGTCTTTTCCAGCCCTCCGGGGGATCCGATGGCCAGCACCGAGTCCCCTACCCGGGGCATCACCCGGTCTACCACGGAAAAAACGTATTCCGGTTTAATTTCCGCCTTGATCAAGGCCAGGTCCAAGGCCTTGTCCCAACCGATAACCCGGGCGGGTATGCGGGAACTGGCGGAATCTCCCAGCCGGATAGTCATGCGGGAAAAACCTTCATATTTGGGATCCACTTCGCTGGCTATCACATGGTAATTGGTAACAAGGAGGCCCGTGGAATCGACGAAAAAGGCGGAACCCAAGACCCGGTCGGGAAAGCCCCGGCCCCGCTCAATGCGGATGCCCCGATCGATAAGCACCGTAGCGACCCCCTTGATCATGTCCTGGGGGCTGTCCCGCCCCCGGGCATAGGCCCGCAGATCTTCGGGAATGGATTCGCTCTTTCCGCCGTCCCCCGCCGTTTCCAATGATTTTTCCGCGGCGGCAAGAAAGAAGGCGGCGGTCTGCCGCTGCCGGGATTCTACCGCCCTATGCAGAAAAAACAGGGAATCCTCAAAGCCCAGGGGATTCATGCGGTGGCTCTGCACCGCCCCCAGGAAGGCCGCCAGGGTATTCCCGGCCTCCAGAAGTTTTTTCGCCTCCGCCAGTACAAAGTCCGCCTCCATCCCGGTATTCTCCACCGCCTCCCCCAGAGCTTCCAGAGAACGGGCCAGAGAGGCGGCGTCGTCCCAGCGTTCCTCCCGGACGGCCAGGGCCTGAGCTTCCCGCAAATTCTCCCTCGCCCTGGCTTCCAGGATTTCCAGTTCATCGAGCCCGGCTTCATGATTACCGGCGTCGAAACGGGACCGGTACATACCCGCCAGGTGGATAGCCAAGACAGGATCCTCCTCCGCATAACGGCGAATATTTTCCATTCGGTATTCTTCGGCGGACTTCCGGGGAGGGGAAAGACGTTCTTCCTGGGTCGCAATACTCAAACAGGAAAAAAAAGAGGAACAGACAAAAAAAATTACGGAAAGGAATAGGTAATGCCGCTTTCCCGGTATCATTCGCAAGACGCCCTCCTTAGCCTGATACTTTTCAAGGGGTTATAGATTGAAAACAACTATTTCCAGTTTAGAACATGCCGCGTATCAAGGATAGGTTGGGCGCATTTTTTTGCTCCGCAAAAAAACCGGGCTATCCGCTCCAATTCCCCGCCCCCGCCGGGGGCGGGGAATTCCGCTCCTATCCCTTGCGCGGGCGCGAAAGCCGTGTACGGCTT
Organism: Treponema sp.; assembly: GCA_031255615.1. Next base: position 15,806 of record JAIRSD010000062.1, read on the forward strand.
TCGCCTTCGCTGTTCCCCGCCGTTCCTGGGTGCGCCGGGGGGCGGCGTCCTTGCCGCGGCATTCATCGACGGATTCCCTCCAGACACAGACCGGGGGCAACCTGAGAACCGCCGGATTGAAAACCGAAGCCTGCGAACAAGCCCCTCTTGAACCGTCTCCGCCCAGTAGGCTGCTTGGTCTAAAAGACCGGATATGTGGACGCAAGAAATTTACCACGAAGGCCACCAAGGCGAGCCGCAGCTCGCCTTGGTGCGCCTTGGTGGCTAACATTCCTGTTCCCGGTCGTTTCGCTTATCCGGTGATTTAGCCTAACCAAGGTACTAGTTGCCCTTCCGTGTTTCCACATAATCCCGGATACCGTCTCCGTCGGTATCCCAGCTATACACGACGGCGCCATCCGGAAGGAACCGTTCCCCCATTTCGTATAAACCATCCCGG
>JAIRSD010000117.1 GCA_031255615.1 Treponema sp.
CGGAAGAAATTTACCACGAAGGCGAGGAAGGCGCACGAAGACCGGGGACTGGAAGCGCATATCCATTCCTTCGTGTTCCTGGCGAGCCGTAGTTCGCCTTGGTGCGCCTTCGTGGTTAACATTCTTGTTCCCGATTCTTTCGCTTATCCGGTGATTGAGTGTAATCAAGGTACTAGTAGGCTGCTTGGCTTAAAAAATCAGATATGCGGATGGAAGAAATTTACCACGAAGGCGAGGAAGGCGCACGAAGACCGGGAACTGGAAGCGCGTATCCATTCCTTCGTGTACCTTGGTGCGCCTTAGTGGTTAACATTCCTGTTCCCGGTTCCTTCACTTATCCGGTGATTGAGTATAATCAAGGTACTAGTAGGCTGCTTGGCTTAAAAAATCAGATATGCGGATGAAAGAAATTTACCACGAAGACCGGGGATTGGATGTCCTTTTTCATTCCTTCGTGTTCCTGGCGAGCCGTAGTTCGCCTTGGTGGTTAACATTCCTGTTCCCGGTTCTTTCGCTTATCCGGCAAGGTACTAGAAACTGGTTTTAAGCCGTTCCGCGAAGCCGGTGATTTCGTCGAATTTAAGTTCCGAACCGTCGTCCAGGATAACTTTGCCGGAGAAGCTGCCGCAGATCTGGCGGCGGATCATGGAAAAGAAGATCATTCCTGTCCGTTCCACCCGTTCCTGGTTGGGGGTAAAGCTCATTTCCAGCCGTCCGTCGTTGCTGGTGAAACGCCAGGGAAGAAGCCATGCGGCGGGGTTGATATGAAAACTTACCTGATCCAGTTTGTGGAGTTTCCCGTCCACGAAAAAGGCGTTTTCCGTCCCCGCCGCGGAATCCGAGGAACCGTAGCCGACGCTGAAACTGATCTGCCGCCCTCCCTGGGCTCCGCAGGCGGCGGCCCAAAAGCGCACCTCCGACCGGGGCCGCACCCCCCGGTTCCAGTCGAAGATGCCCCAGGCGTTGCCCCGGGTAAAAATCAGCTCGGAGCTGCCGAACTGGACGACCCCCTCCACGATGTACCAGGGGGAGCGGCGGGAATAGCGGAAGGAATTTTTCTCCCGCCGCCAGGGCAGGTTGGTGACCAGGGATTCCGGGGAGGGGGGCGTAAAGAGCACCAGTTCCCCCCGCAGGCTGCGGTGGTGGCCGAAGCGGGGCAAATCGGCCCGAAGGATCCGGATCCCCCCTTCCATGACGACGAAGTCCAGCCTTGTCTTGCCCTGGATCAGCTTTATCGAACCCGCGGCGCTGTTTTCGGGGAGGTAATAGCCCCCCAGAGGAAAGGGCCGCAAATGGATGTAGGTCGAACGTTTTTTGTCCTTCAGGGAAACCACCGATACGCCCAGGTAGCCCTGGTAGCCGTCATCCCGAATTTCCATGGAGACAAGATGGGTGGGGGAAAACACGATGTAACGGTCCGATTCGGTGATGCGCCGCCGGGGGGCCCAGAGCAGCCCCGGATCGTAGGTAAAACAGGGAGACCGGGACCAGCCGAAATTTCCGGGATGCCCCTCCTCGTTGACAATGGGAACCGGATCGGTTACTTCAATTTGCGGCATAGCTTTACTATACTACGGACTGACCCCCAGGGGGCAAGGAGAAGGAGTGGCGGAAGATTTTTCGGGCCGGCGGGTGCTGGTTATGGGGCTGGGACTCCACGGCGGGGGGCTTGAAAGCGCCAAATACCTTGCCCGCCGGGGGGCGGAGCTGACCGTAACGGATCTCCGGGACGAAAAGGCCCTGGCCCCGTCCATTGAACAACTGGAGTCCTTTTTGCGGGAACAGTCCGCTTCCCCGGCGGCCGTCCGCTATGTGCTGGGCCGGCACGAAACCGCCGATTTCGCGCAGGCCGACCTGGTGATAAAAAACCCCGGCGTCAGTCCCGGCTCCCCCTATCTAAGGGCGGCCCGCCGGATCGAGACCGATATTTCCCTTTTCCTTGCCGTCTCCCCGGCCCGGCTCTGGGCGGTTACCGGGTCCAAGGGCAAGTCCAGCACCGCCTCCGCCCTCCACTGGGTCCTTGACCGGGCCAGGGACTTCTCCGGCGCAGGCGCTCCGTCCGGCAGGGCCTGGCTGGGGGGAAACATCACCCGCTCGCCGTTGAGTTTTCTGGATCAGGTAAGGGCGGAGGACGACGTGGTGCTGGAACTTTCCAGTTGGCAGCTCGCGGACCTCCGGGGCCGGCTGCGGGGCGGTCCGGGCTCCCCTCCGCTGTTGAAGCCCCGCTGCGCGGTGATCACCGCCATCATGCCGGATCATCTGGACCGCTATGCCGGCATGGAGGACTATGTGGCGGACAAACGGGTCGTCTACCAGGGCCAGGACCGGGGGGACGCCCTTATCGCGGGGAGGGATTCCTGGGGCAGGAGTTTCCGGGCGGAAGGCCGGGGCCGGCCGCTGAGCTGGGGGGAAGGGCGGCCGGAACCGGGGGAAAGCGGCGGCTGGCTTGAGGGGCCGGAGGGGGCCGGCCTGGCCCGATTCTACGAGGGCCCCGCGGCGGCCTCCCCCGGAGAGATCATCGAGGCGGTCCCCCCGGAGGTTCTGGTCCCAGGCCGCCACCAAAAACAGAACCTCCTGGCCGCGGCCCTGGCTTTGCTGGACCTGGGGATTCCGGCGGAACTTGTCCGGGAAGGGCTGGGTTCCTTTCCCGGCATCGAACACCGGCTGGAATTTTTTCATCAGGCCGGGGGGCTGCGGTTCTACAACGACACCGCCGCCACCGTTCCCCAGGCCGCCCTGGCCGCGGTGGAAGCCTTTGAGGGCCGGGGGCGGGTGCTCCTGGCCGCCGGGGGCAGCGACAAGGGGCTGGACCTGGGGCCCCTGGCGGAGGCGGCGGAGAAGGCCGCGGCGGTGGTGCTCCTGGCAGGTACGGCGAGCGAGAGGCTTAGGGCCCTGCTCCGGGACCGGGGCCTTTCCTTCCAGGGCCCCTTCGATTCGCCGGATTCCGCCGTGGAGGCCCTGCTGAAACAGGCCCGGCCCGGAGACGTCGTCGTCCTGTCGCCGGGCTGCGCCAGTTTCGGCATGTTCCTGAACGAATTCGACCGGGGGGCCAAATGGAAGGAAGCGGTTCGCCGCCTGGCCCGGGGATGACCGGGAATATGGACCTCGCCTTACTGCGCCTCCGTTCCGCCGTGTTCCGGGGGATCCGCGATTTTTTTGACAGCCGGGGCTACCTGGAAGTGGACACCCCCCTCCTTGCGGCTGACCTTATCCCCGAATCCTGCCTGGAAGTTTTTGAGACCCGCCTGCTGCCCCCCCGGGGAAGCAGGAAGAAGGTGGAGGATCTTTACCTTATTCCCTCCCCGGAGCTATGGATGAAGCGGCTCATCGCCGGGCTCTGGCGGGGCGGATCCCTGGGGGGCGGCCTTTCCGGGGAAACGGAGGAGGGAGAGAAAAAAGGGGGGGCTCCGGCGGGGATCTACCAGATCTGCCATTGTTTCCGCAACGGCGAATCCCGGGGCCGGATCCACAGCCCGGAGTTCAGCATGCTGGAGTACTACAGCCTGGACGCGGACTACCGGGACTCCGCCGCGTTGACGGAAGCGCTCTTTGCCCGGCTTCTCCCCCTGGCCCTTGGGGAGAGGGCGCGGGACAGCCTCCGGCCCCCCTTTGAAAGAATCGCCATGGGAGATGCCTTTAGCCGCTGGGCGGGCTTCGACCTGTACAAGGCCGCGGCCCTTCCCGGAGGCCTGGAAAGGGAGGCCCGGCGGCTGGGCCTGGACCCGGCCCCCGGTCTTGATAGGGGGACCCTCTACGACCTTATCTTTGTCGATAAGGTGGAACCGGAACTCCCCAGGGACCGCCCCCTGATTCTTACCGATTACCCCGCCTTTGTGCCCTGCCTGGCAAAGAAAAACCCCGGCGGGGAGACGGTGGAACGCTGGGAACTCTACAGCCGGGGCATAGAACTGGCCAACTGTTACAGCGAGGAGACCGGCGCCCGGGAGGTTCGGGAATTTTTCGCGGGCGAAGAAGCGGCCAAGAAAAGATCCGCCCTGGTCCCCCACCGGGTAGACCGGGATTACTGGAAAATATTCCTGCCCGAATCGGGGCCCCGGGGCGGCGGCCGGTCCTTCCCCCCCTGCTCCGGCACGGCCCTGGGGCTGGACCGGCTCATCATGATTCTGGCGGGCCGCTCCTCCATAGACGAGGCGCTGCCCTTTCCCTTGGGCGCGGAGGAGGGATAAGGGCCCCGCCGCAGATTCCCCGCAAAACCGGCGGTTTTGCTTATCCGGGCCGGGGCTGTGAAGCGGGGGGCCGCGAATCTGCCGGCATATATGCCGACTCGGCATGCCCCGCGATCCATGCCGTTCCCGCCTACAGCCCGGAAACGGCGGGGAACAGCGAAAGCGAAAGCCGGTACGGCTTTCGCCCGCGCAAGGGATAGAAGCGGAATAAAAACCCGCAGGGTTTTTGTTAGAGCGGATAGCCCGGTTTTTGCGGCCCGCCGCAGGCGGGCCGCAAAAATGCGCCCAATATGCACTGGATATGCGGCATGTTATACGCCGGGCTTTGTTCCCTGTCCCGAGCTTCCCGCGCCTTCGCGGTCAATTCCGTACCATGCCGGTCTTTGAGGCTAAGAAAGCTGTTGGCGCCGGTCCATGGGGATGTACTCCAGCCGGGGCTGGACGCATTTGTAGGCGGGCCGGATGATCCGGCCTCCGGTAACGATTTCCTCCAGCCGGTGGGCGCACCAGCCCGCCACCCGGCTTACGGCGAACAGGGAGGTGTAGAGTTCCGTGGGGATTCCCAGCATTTTGTATACGAAGCCGGAGTAAAAATCCACATTGCTGCAAATATCCTTGTCCGAGCCCTTGACCTCCCTAAAAACCTGGGGGACGAGCCGCTCAATGAGCCGGTAGAGGTTGTACTCCGCCGCAAGGCCTTTTTCCTCCGCCAGCAAGGCGGCCTTGTCCCGCAGCAGAATCGTCCGGGGATCGCTCCTGGTATACACCGCGTGGCCCTGGCCGTAGATAAGGCCGGAGCCGTCGTAGGCCTCCCCCCGGAGAATCGCCGCCAGGTAGGCGGCCAGCCGTTCCTCGTTGTCCCAGGGGGACACGTTTTTCTTGATGTCCTCCATCATCCCCATGACCTTGGCGTTGGCCCCCCCGTGCCTTGCCCCCTTGAGGGACTCGATTCCCGCGCTGATGGCCGAATAGGTGTCCGTATCGACGGAGGAAAGCAGGTGGACCGCGAAGGTGGAGTTGTTGCCCCCCCCGTGTTCCGCGTGGAGCACCAGGGCAAGGTCCAGAATCTCCGCCTCCAGGCGGGAATACTTCTGATCGGGGCGAATCAGGGAAAGCAGGGTCTCCGCGGTGGATCGGGAAGATTCCGGCAGGTGGATAACCAGACTTTCGTGATCAAAGTAATGCTTCTTCGCCATGTAGGCGTAGGCCACAATCGTCGGCAAACGGCCGATAAGTTCCAGACACTGCCGCAGCACGTTCTCCGGGGAGCTGTCCTCCGGGTCCTTATCGTAGGAGTAAAGGGCCAGGACCGACCGGGCGAGTTCGTTCATGATATTCCGGGAGGGGAGCTTCATGATGGAATCTTCGACGAAGCGTTTGGGCAAGGCCCGGTTCGCCCCCAGGAGGGAGGAAAAATCATCCAGGGACTGGGCGTCCGGGAGCTGTCCAAAGAGGAGCAGATAAACCACCTCTTCAAAACCAAAACGCCCTTCCGCCGCGGTGTGCCGCACCAGCGCCTCCACATCGTAGCCCCGGTAGTAAAGTTTCCCCTCCTGGGGGATCTTTTCCCCCTCATCCAAGATGTACCCGTGGACATCGCCAATCCGGGTAAGCCCCACCAGGACTCCGGTACCATCGACATTACGGAGCCCCCGCTTGACGTTGTACCGGTCATAAAGGTTCACGTCAATGTAGTCGTTACCCGTAATGCTCGTTAAGTATTCTTCCGGCTTTTTCATAATTATACAGAATTGTACCTCAATTTGTATTTTTATACAATACCGCGCTGCCGTATATATGCGGCCCCCGCCCTGGGGCCGGGCTATCGAAGCAGCCCCGGCGGACAAATGCCGCCTTGGCCGCCCGGGCGGCGCCGCGCTCCGGCCCCGCCGCCCGGCCTCCTCCCGTTTTCCGCCCCGGGCTTATGCCGGCGGATTCCGGGGGCCCTCGTCGGACTCCCGAATCTGGACCCGGCGGATCTTCCCGCTGATAGTCTTGGGCAGCTCGCTGACAAATTCCACGATCCGGGGGTACTTGTAGGGGGCGGTGGTCTTCTTTACATGGCCCTGTAGCTCGGTCTTCAGCTCCTCGGAGGCAACCCAGCCTTTGGACAGGACCACCGTAGCCTTGACCGCCGTCCCCCGGTCTGGGTCCGGCACCCCGGTGACCGCACACTCCAGCACCGCCGGATGTTCAAGCAGGGCGCTCTCCACCTCGAAGGGGCCGATACGGTAGCCGGAACTCTTGATCACGTCGTCGGAGCGGCCCACGAACCAGTAGTAGCCGTCTTCGTCCCGCCAGGCCACGTCTCCCGTATAGTACACGTCGTCGCGCCACACGCTGTCCGTCAGGGCCTTGTCCCGGTAGTAGCCGCCGAACATCCCCGCGGGCCGCCGCCGTCCGGTGTAGATCACGATCTGCCCCTCCTCCCCCATCGCGCAGGCGCTGCCGTCCTCCCGGATCAGGCCGACGTCGTAGCCGGGGCTGGGCTTCCCCATGGAACCGGGCTTGGGCTCCAGCCAGGGGAAGGTGGCCATGATCACGGTAAGCTCCGTCTGGCCGTAGGCCTCCCGCAGGGAAAGCTCCGTCTTGGCCTTGAACTGCTCGTAGATCTCCGGGTTCAGGGGTTCCCCCGCCACGGCGCAGTGTTTCAGGGCGGAAAAGTCGTACCGGGAAAGGTCCTCTTTAATGAAGAACCGGTACACCGTCGGGGGGGCGCAAAAACTGGTAACCCGGTGCTTGCTTATCACCCCCAGCATTTCGGAAGCGGAAAAACGGTCGTAATCGTAGACAAAGATCGCCGATCCGCAGATCCACTGCCCGTAGATCTTTCCCCAGGCGGCCTTGGCCCAGCCGGTGTCGGCCACCGTTAAATGGAGGCCCCCCTCCTCCACCCCCTGCCAGTAGCGGGCGGTAAGAATATGGCCCAGGGGATAGGCGAAGTCGTGGCGCACCATCTTGGGCATGCCCGTCGTGCCGCTGGTAAAGTACAGAAGCATAATGTCATCCCGGCGGTTGGCCTGTTCCGGCCGGACAAAGCGATCGTCCGCCTCCCGGCAGCGGGCGTTAAAATCTTCCCAGCCCGCCGGCCCCTCCCCGCCGGGGTTGTGGACCGAGCGGACAAAGGCCTTGTAGCGCAGAAAAACCTTGCCCCCGGCCTCCGCCTTCAATTTGGCCTCCGCCTCATCCACCTGGGCCATGACCCGCTCGTCGTCAACGCAGACAATGCCCGCCACGTCCGCCGCCTTACAGCGATAGGCAATATCCTTGGCGGTCAAGAGATGGGTGGCGGGAATGGCGGCGGCCCCCAGCTTATGCAGGGCCAGCAGGACCGGCCAGTATTCGTGGCGGCGCTTCAAAATAAGCATCACCGGGTCCCCCCTGCCGATGCCCGCGGCCTTAAGAATATTGGCGGCCCTGTCGGAAAGCCGCTTCATATCGGCGAAGGTAAAGGAAGCCTCCGCCCCAAGCTCGTCGCACCACACCAGGGCGGTCTCATCGGCCTTATCGCGGGCAAGTTCGTCCACCACATCGTAGGCAAAGTTAAAATCGGCCGGCACATAGGGGGAAAAATTATCATAGTAGTTATCGATAAAATCTTCGTAGGAACTAAAATCCCGGCGCTTCAAAAAGCGCCCCAGCAGATCGCCTGTCTTTGAATCACTCACTTAATACTCCTGTCGGCATCGCAGCATTGTCCTGAAACCCCAATTTCCGAACAATAGCCGCTTAAAAATGATAATCCATCCATAAAAAAGATTTCAGCGCGGATCCACGCCGCCGCGCCGAACGCCCGGTAAGCCCCGGGGCCCTTAACCTGCCTAATCTACGAGGTTACCACGGCGATAAAGCGGGCCCGCTTGTCCCCCAGGGCCTTCATGCCGTGGGGCTCGTTGGAGTCGTAATAGATACAGTCTCCAGGACCCAGTTCCATCTCGTGCCCCCCCACGGAAACAAGCAGCCGCCCCTCCAGAACATAGTCAAATTCCTGCCCCGGATGGGTGTTCAGGGCCAGCGCTTTTGCCTCCCCCTCGACGGCGGCCTCCACCAGGAAGGGCTCCGCCCTTTTCTGGTGAAAGTTGTAGGCCAGATTCCAGTAGCCGTAGATGGGCCGGCGGCTTACCTCCGGGGCCTCCCCGGCGCGGGTAAGACAGAAGGTCTTTAACTTGCTGGTCTTTCCGGTAATAAGCTCCGAAAGATCCACCTTAAAGCGGGCGGCAATCTCCACCAAGGCCCCGACGGGGAAATCCTTCTCCCCCGCCTCCCACTGGCCGTATTCCAGGGGGTCAAAGCCCAGTTCCCGGGCCAGCGTCTCCCCGGATATTTCCTCGATTTCCCGCAAAACCTTTACCCGCTCAATTATTTCCCGCGATGCTTCGGACATAGATCCTCCTCATGTATGTTTAGCAGAAAAGGCGGGGATCATCAACGCGGAGTGCGGGCCAAACCAGGGCCCCATGAGCGGGGGCCGTATATCGAGAGCATGTTGGGCGCATCCCCGCCTGCGGCGGGGACCGGGCTATCCGGGGCTGCTCCGCACCCCTCCTATCCCTTGCGCTGCCCCAAAATGGCCTCCTGCCATTTTGGGGCCTGGTAAGTTTTGGCGCGGAGCGCCAAAACTCAAGGATTTTACCGGCAGTGTGGAGTTTCGCGCTCCCCCGCGAAACTCAGCAAAACCAAAACGCTTGCGCGTCTTGGTTCGACCGCCGCGGCGCTGGCCGGCATACATAAAAAAAGCGGCATAACCCCGCAAAGGGATTATGCCGCCAAAGGCCCTTGTCG
>JAIRSD010000154.1 GCA_031255615.1 Treponema sp.
CTGCCGCTGGTACAGCTTGGCGGGGTCCCGTTCTCTCAAGGGTATCAAGGGTTCCGCCCTGGCCCAAAACTCATCGGTTATTTCCCATGAATGACGCTGTTTCATTGCTTTTCCCTCCCTATTCCTTTATCGGAGGTATTCGGCTTCCTATTTAGACATAGGCCCTTAGTGTAAACAAGATGCTGCTTCGTTTGAAAATAGCGGAGCGGCGGAATGGTTAAAAAGAGAATTGGGGGAAATTCCTTGAGTTGCCGCGCTCCGCGCGGCGAACAGCCCCATGGATGGCCGGCAGGGAGGCCGGCTGCTTCCATGTCAGGAGTTTTTGCCGCGCAAAAACTCCGCAAGGCGAACATCCGCAGGGATGCGGATGTTCGCCCGCGCAAGGGATAGAAGCGGAATTCCCCGCCCCCGGAGGGGGCGGGGAATTGGAGCGGATAGCCCGGTTTTTTTGCGGCCCGCCGCAAAAAAATGCGCCCGAAAGAGTCTCGGTATCCGGGATTTTTGGACCGGGAGTCGGCGCGGCCCTGTTCATGGTCCGGTTCCCCGGCTTCTTTCCACGTCTTGACAAAAGGGGGAACGCATTTGAAATTTCTTGGTATATGGGTGCTATAATGGGTTCTATGAGTATCGCGCTGGCGAACCGTAATCCCGTGCCGGGGGAGTACGATGTGGCGATTATCGGCTGCGGGGTTTCCGGGGCGAATATTGCCCGCCGGCTTTCGGCTTACGATGTGCGGACGGCGATTCTGGAGAAGGCGGCGGACGTGTCTTTTGGGACTTCCAAGGCTAATTCCGGTATTGTCCACGGCGGCTTTCATCATAACAAAAAGCACCTGAAGGCCCGGCTGGAGATTCAGGGGAACCTGATGTTCGACCAGCTTCGCCGGGAGCTGGATTTTCCTTTTAAGCGGAATGGGATTATCGTGGCGGCCCTGCACGAGGACGAGATGAAGGCGGTGGAGCATCTTTATATGCAGGGGGTGGAGAACGGGGTTATCGGCATCGAGCTCTGTTCCCGGGAGCGGATTTTGGAGCTGGAACCCAAGTTGTCCCCGGACACCGTGGGGGGGCTCTACGCGCCGGGGGGCGGGATGATCGAACCTTACCGCTTTGTCTTCGCCCTGGTGGAGTCGGCGATGAAAAACGGGGTCCACCTGTATACCGATTTCAAGGTCTGCGCCGCTTCCTGGGACTCGGGGGGGCGGATCGATTCTTCCGCGGCTTCTGGGGCCTCGTCTCCTGTTTCCCCGGCTTCGCCTTCCGCGGTTTCCGCGGCGGGGGGCCGGGAGGGGCTTTGGACGGTTCGGGGGGAGGACGGCAGGACGGTCAAGGCCCGCTATGTGGTGAATGCCGCGGGGCTCTACGCGGACGATGTTTCCCGGATCTTCGGCGGGGAGGAGTTTACGATTAAGGCCCGGAAGGGGGAATACTTCTTGATGGACCGGCTTACCCGCGCCCGGCCCGAGCGGGTGATCTTTCCGGTGCCCACGGCGGTTTCCAAGGGGATGCTGGTGATTCCCACGGTGGAGGGGACGGTCCTGGTGGGGCCCACCGCGGACACGGTGGAGGACAAGGCCGATTATTCCACTACCGCCGAACATCTAGAGGAGATTCTGGAATCCGGCAAGGACATGGTCCCTTCCCTAAGCCGCGGCGATGTGATCGCCAGTTTCGCGGGGCTCCGCCCCTTTTTGGATGAAGATTTTTACATTGAACCTTCCGCCAGGGCCCCGGCCCTGGTGCAGGTGGCGGGGATTCAGTCTCCGGGCCTTACCGCCTCCCCGGCTATCGGGCTTTATGTGAAGGATCTGCTCAAGGGTATGGGGCTTAACCTGACGGAGAAAAGCCATTGGGACCCCTTTGTGGAAGACCGGCCCCGGTTCCGGGAATTGAATCCCTACGAGCAGGACCGTCTTATCGCCGGGGACCCCCAATGGGGGAACGTCGTGTGCCGCTGCGAAAAGGTGAGCGAGGCGGAGATTGTCCAGGCCGTGCGCCTGGGCCACTGCACCCTGGACGGGATTAAGTATTTTACCCGGGCCCAGATGGGCCGCTGCCAGGGGGGGTTCTGCACCTACAAGATCATCAAAATTATCATGCGGGAGACCGGTCTTTCCTGGGCGGAGCTTACCAAGCACGGGGGGGCCAGCAGGCTTCTGGAGGCCGAACTGTGAAAGAGCTGAACTACGACGCGGTGGTCATCGGGGGCGGCGCCGCGGGGCTGGCGGCGGCCCTGGAGCTTGACGGGGCGGGTTTTTCCTGCGCCGTCCTGGAGCGGGAGGATCACCTGGGGGGGATCCTGATGCAGTGCATCCACAACGGCTTCGGCCTCCACGAGTTCAAGGAGGAGCTTACGGGGCCGGAGTTTGCCCAGCGTTTCATCGACCGGCTGGCCGGGACGGGGGCGGCGGTTTATCTGGATACCACGGTGACGGATCTGCGGCTTGAGGGGGGGGCGGATCTGTCCGGCTCCGGCGCTCCTGCCCCCGTTAAGGAGCTGTTCTGCGTGTCCCCCGGCGGGGTCCTGCGGATCCGCGCCCGGGCGGTGATTCTGGCCATGGGCTGCCGGGAACGGAACCGGGGCAACGTGCGGATTCCCGGCTCCCGGCCCGCCGGGGTCTACACCGCGGGGCTCGCCCAGCGGCTTTTGAATATCGAAGGCTACATCCCCGGCAGGGAAGCGGTGATCATCGGTTCCGGGGACATCGGCCTTATCATGGCCCGCCGGATGAGCTGGGTGGGCTGCAAGGTCAAGGCGGTGGTGGAGATTATGCCCTATCCCGCGGGGCTTACCCGGAACATCGTCCAGTGCTTGCAGGACTTCGATATTCCCCTGTACCTCTCCTCCCAGACCACCAACATCTACGGCAACGACCGGGTGGAGGGGGTGGAGGTAAGCCCCATGGAAAACGGGGTCCTGGTTCCGGACAAGAGCTTCCGCATCGACTGCGACACGGTGCTCCTGTCCGTGGGCCTGGTGCCGGAGAACGAACTGTCCAAGGAGGCGGGGGTGGAGCTGAACAACAGCACCAACGGCCCCCTGGTGGACGCCTCCCTGATGACCAACCTGGAGGGGGTCTTTGCCTGCGGGAACGTGCTCCACGTCCACGACCTGGTGGACTGGGTGGCCGAAGAGGCCCGCCGGGCCGGGGCCTGCGCGGCGGCCTGGCTTAGGGGGAACCGTCCGGGGACCCAGTTCCGGCTGAAGGCGGGGGCGAATATCCGCTATGTAAATCCCGGCAAGCTGAATCCCCAGGGGAACAACCGGATCTACATGCGTTCCATGATCGTCAAGAACGACGCGGTCCTGGAACTGCGGCTGGACAACCGGCTGCTCAAGAGCGTTAAGAAGGGCCACGTCCAGCCTTCGGAGATGATCGATATAAGCCTGGGGCCTAAAGACCTGGAAGGCAGCGGCTACAGCACCGAGTCGGTGCTGGAATTTTCGATAGTCTAGCGGGCGGCCTGGCC
>JAIRSD010000159.1 GCA_031255615.1 Treponema sp.
AAAAGTCCGGGTTCTCTGCCCCTGGACAGCGCGGCGCTAAAGGCAAGGCTGCTGGAGGGGAACTTTACCCACTTTGCCCTGGTCTACCACGAAACCACCACCGGGCTCCTCAACCCCGCGCCGGAACTCTGCCGTTTCTGCCGCGAACAGGGCATTACCACCATTGTTGACGCGGTAAGCGCCTTCGCCGCCATCCCCATCGACATGGACAGGGATTGTTTTGATTTTATGGCTTCCACCTCGAACAAAAACATCCAGGGCATGGCCGGGCTGGGCTTTGTGTTCTGCCGCCGGGAGGCCCTGGAAAAGATCAAGGCTTACCCCATGCGGAACTACTACCTGAACCTCTGGGATCAGTACGACTGGTTTTCAAAAACCGGGCAGACCCGCTTTACCCCGCCGGTACAGAGCCTCTACGCCCTGCGCCAGGCGATTATCGAGACCAAAATCGAGACCATTGAGGGCCGTTACGCCCGTTACCTTTCCTGCTGGGAGGAGCTGGCCAAGGCGCTAAAGAAACTGGGGCTTTCCATGCTGGTTCCCGAAGCGGCCCAGTCGAAGCTTATCACCGCCATTGAGGATCCTCCCTCCCCCCGCTACTCCTTTGAGGCGCTCCACGATCTCGCCCGCGGAGAGGGGTTCACCATCTATCCCGGAAAGCTTTCCGATGCCAACACCTTCCGTATCGCCAACATCGGGGATATCCGGCCCGAGGAAATGGCCCGCTTCACCGGGCTCCTCGCCTCTTACCTGGAGACCCTCTGATGGCGGCCTCATCCCCGGCGGGGAGCGCGGAAAAACAGAAGATCATCTACCTGGGGCTCCGGGGGGACATCGTGCACCCGGGCATCGTCAACATTATCCGGGAGGCGGAGAAGCGGGGCAGGCTGCTTGTCGGCCTCCTCACCGATTCCGCCATTGTTTCCCACAAGCGGCTTCCCTACCTTAACTACGAACAGCGCCTGGAGGTTATCTCCAGCATCAAGGGGGTTGAGCGGGTGGTTCCCCAGGAGGAGTGGAGCTACATCCCCAATCTAAAAAAGTACCGTCCCGACGCGATTATCCACGGGGACGACTGGCGGAGCGGCGTCCTGCGGGAGGAGCGGGAGGCGGTCTTCACCCTGATGAGGGAGCAGGGAGGGGAAGTGATCGAGATCCCCTACACCCAGGGGGTGAACTCAGCGGCCTTTCACGAGGCCATCCGGGCCATCGGCACCACCCCGGATATCAGGCTGAAAAGCCTGCGCCGCCTTCTGGACGCGAAAAAGCCCCTGCGGATCATGGAGGCCCATTCGGGGCTTTCCGGGCTCATCATCGAGAACCTGGAACTGGAGAAGGAAGACGGCTGCCACAGTTTCGACGGCATGTGGTCCTCCAGCCTTACCGATTCGGCCAGCAAGGGGAAGCCGGACATCGAGGCGGTGGACCTGACCGCCCGGCTCCAGGATCTGACCAATATTCTGGAGTGCACCACCAAGCCCATCATCTTTGACGGGGATACGGGGGGGAAGAGCGAGCATTTTGTGTTTACCGTCCGTACCCTGGAACGGAACGGCGTTTCCGCGGTGATCATCGAAGACAAGATGGGGCTTAAAAAGAACTCCCTTTTCGGAACCCAGGTAAACCAGGAGCTCGCCCCCATTCCCGATTTTGCCGAAAAGATCAGCGCCGGGAAGCGGGCCCAGGTTACCAGGGAGTTTATGATCATCGCCCGGCTGGAAAGCCTTATCGCCGGGGAAAGGGTTGCGGACGCCCTGGCCCGGGCCCGGGCTTTCGTGGCCGCCGGGGCGGACGGGATCATGATCCACAGCAGGGAAAAATCCGGGGAAGATATCCGGGATTTCTGCGGACAATTCCGCCGGGAATACGCGGAAATTCCCCTGGTGCTGGTTCCCACCACCTACAGCTGCTTTACCGAGAAGGAACTGGCTTCCTGGGGCGCATCGATCATCATCTACGCCAACCACATGCTCCGGGCCTCTTACCCGGCCATGCTGAACGCCGCCCGCAGTATCCTTGAACATGAGCGGGCCCTGGAGGCCGACAAACTCTGCATGCCGATTAAAGAAATTATCGAGTTGATCCCCGGGGGGAAATGATAAGCGGGGCCTGTTTTTGGGGAGTTTATGGGGCAGCTTAGCAGAGCCCAGTTCGATATCCTGAGCTTCCTCGAATCGGCGAAAGGCAGGAAAACGCAGCGGGCTATCGCCGGGGCTACGGGTCTTTCGGTAGGAACGGTGAACAAGACCCTCGCCGGGCTTAGCGGCGCGGGCCTCGTCTCCCAGGGCCGGATTAGCCCGGGCGGGATAAGCGCGCTGGAACCTTACCGGGTGCGGCGGGCGGTTTTTTTCGCCGCCGGTTTCGGCGCCCGGCTCGTGCCCGTCACCCTGAACACCCCCAAGTCCCTTATCCGGGTAAAAGGGGTCAGGATTATTGATACCCTTTTGGACGCGGTAAGCGCCGCGGGGATAGCGGAAGTCGTTATCGTCCGGGGGCATTTCGGGGAACAGTTCGATCAGCTTCTCTACAAGTACCCGGGCATAGAGTTTCTGGAGAATCCCCTTTACAACGAGTCCAACAACATCTCAAGCGCCATGTGCGCCCGTTACCTGCTGCAGAACGCCTATGTTATGGAGGCCGATCTCCTGCTCCGCAACCCCCGGCTTATCACCCGGTACCAGTATTCCAGCAACTACCTCGGCGTTCCCGTGGAACTTACCGACGACTGGTGTTTCGAGACAAAGAACGGGATAATAACAAAACTGCGGGTAGGGGGCCGCAACTGCCACCACATGTTCGGCGTTTCCTACTGGAACCGGGAAGACGGCGTAAAACTTGCCGGGCATATCCGCCAGGTTTACGAAATGCCCGGCGGCAGGGAGCGGTACTGGGATCAGGCCCCTCTTGAATACTTTAAGGGGGACTACGAGATAGCCGTGCGGGAATGTACGTTTGACGATATCGCCGAGATAGACACTATTTCTGAACTGAAAAGGCTGGACGAATCCTACCGCGGCGTTTAAGAACCCCCGGCCCCGGGGATCCGGGCTCCGCGGCGCCGAGTACCTTGTAAAGACTAAAAGTACGGATAAAAAGATAGCCGCTAACCGCACGAATTTTTACATCGAAAACCTCGATACTTCATCTCAATTTCCTTGAGTCCGAGGGCTTTTTAACCCGCTTTAGTGTTGTTCGTGCCGTTCGCGGCTCAATTTTTTGCAGCCCGGTAAAGCCGGCGGGTTTATCAGAGATTTTAAGGAACGAGCGGAAACACGGCGTATCACTGGAAGGGGATATTCCGAGCGTCCGGTTTATGCGGCTCCTTTGGGAACTGGCGGATAAATACCGCGAAAGGGCCGTTTTTATAATATATGAAGATTTTCAGAAATACGATGCGGAAAATATGGCGGCCCTTCCGGTGCTTTACCAGTCCGGGTATCTGACCATATCTGATTACGATGAGGGGCGGAACTGTTTTACGCTGGATTACCCGCCTGAAGAGGTGCGGGCCTCGTTTGCCGGATCGCTGGCGGAAAGGTATCTGAGGGTAGGGGCTGAGTGCCGGCAGTCCCTGGCGGTAAAGCTGGCGGACCTTTGTTCAGGGGGGACGCGGGAGAGGCGGTAGAATCGCTGGTAGAAACCGGGGATTATGTTTACTGTTTTGAGTTTAAGGCGGGGGGAGAGGGAAAGGTGGTGAGTGTGGAGGAAGCGTTACGGCTGTTAGACGGCTGGGATTACCTTTTGCCCTGGCGTTGGGTTGGGGTGGGCGGAAAGAGGCGGGGAAAGGCGGGGGTGGTGTTTGACGTGGAGAAGCGGAATATTGGGGAGTGGAAGGCGGAGGAGGCGGGGAAAGGAGGCGGTTAGCCTCTTGTAACAATGTTCAAAATAATCCGGCGGCTTGAAAGAGAGCAAGAGGCGCTGGTATAAT
>JAIRSD010000161.1 GCA_031255615.1 Treponema sp.
CCCTGCCGTTTTGCGCCTTTCTGAGTTGCTGCGCTCCACGCAGCAACTCCTGTAATTGGAAACAGCCGGCCTCCGTCGGCCTAAAGCAGGGGCGGGGAGTTTCGCGATCCGCCGCGAAACTCAGAAGCCTCCCGGCTGCGGCGGGGCGGGAATCCGGGCCTTTTCGAGATAGTTCCGGGGAGAACACAGATTAAGACGCTTAAAAACCCGCGAAAAATAAGAGAGGCTGGCAAAGCCGAGCATATCCGCTATATCGCCGAGTCTGTGCTCCCGGTTCAATATCATCCTTTTGGCCTCCTCGATTTTTAAATTCTGAATATACCGGGTAAGGGTAAGGCCGGTCTCCTTTTTGAAAAGCGATGAAAGGTAGTTGGGAGTCACCTGGATGTCCCGGGCGAGGTCCCGCAGCGTACAGGGTTCAAAGAGCCGCCGCTTTATATACCGGATGGTCCGTTTTACCTGGGGGGAATAGTTTCCTTCCCGGCCTTCCCGCACCAATTCGCCGTAGCGCAGTACCACATCCCGGAAGATCTTTTTCCAGTTGTCCCCGGAGGCATGTTCCTCGATTTCGTTGATATAATAATCGCTGAACATATAGCTTTTCATGTCGTCGGCCCCCAGATCCGCCGCGGCCCGGCAGACAATCGCCACCAGGGCGATCAGATTATTTTTGATGGACCGCAGGGGCTGATCGGCCAGGGGGAACTTGTTTATCGGCAGCTTCGGGATGGGGGTTTTCGCGTCCAGGAGCAGGGCGGTGGTGATTCGTATTTCTTCCGCCCGGGAGTAGTGTGTGTAGCCGGCTAAAAGGGCTTGTTTTACCGCGTGTTCAATTTCCCAACGGTTCATAATCACCTTAAAAAAATGCAAGCCGTCTTAAAAAATTGAAAATATCGTAACACGCCTTCCTGAATAATGCAAGCGTCCGCCTTTCCTGGGCGGCGGTTCAGGGTTTAGCCCGGTTCCACGGAGTACGACCGCGCCGCGTTTGTCCGGAGTTTCGCGGTACGCCGCGAAACTCCATAGGGCGGGTAAACGCACCACGGCGCCGCGCGGAGCGCGGCGCCTCAAAAGGCGGCAGCCGCGCCGGCGGCGCGGCTGCCGCCCGCGCAAGGGATAGAAGCGGAACAAAAACCCGCAGGGTTTTTGTTGGAGCGGATAGCCCGGTCCCCGGCGCGGAGCGGCGGGGATGCGCCCAGGATACACTCGGCATCCGGGTTTTTCTAAATTGGGGGGCGCCGCTTTCCGGGGCGGGAATCCGTTTTATCAGGGGGCCGTCCCTAAACAAAAGGGGCGGGCGGCCCTGAAATTATTTGGCGAGGGAGGCAGGAATGAGTGTTTTCAAGAAGGATTTTATGTGGGGCGGTTCTGTTTCATCCATGCAGACCGAGGGGGCCTGGAACGAGGGCGGCAAGGGGCTTACTACCTACGACGCGCAGGAACAGACGAAATTCGGCTCCGATTGGAAGACGGCTATTGATTTTTACCATCGCTACCGGGAGGACATAGCGTTGTTCGCGGGGATGGGTTTTAACGCCTACCGTTTTTCCATTTCCTGGGCCCGGATACTGCCCGACGGGGAGGGGGAAGTAAACGAGGCGGGGCTGGCTTTCTACGATGCCGTCATAGATGAGCTGGCAAGGAACGGGATTGAACCGATTGTCTGTCTTCACCATTTTGATATGCCCCTGGAGCTTATGAAAAAATACGGCGGCTGGCGGGGCAGGCAGACGGTGGAGGCTTTCAAGAAATACGCGGGGCTGGTGATTAAACATTTTGGGAGGCGGGTAAAGTACTACATCCCTATCAACGAACAAAACGCGGGTGTTTTCGCGGTGTTTTTTTCACTGCCGAAGGAGGGCGGCCCGGATCGGATGAAGCGGGAACTGGCGGCGGTGGCTCATCACATGTTTCTTGCCTCCGCCGCGGTATGCCGCCTGGTCCGGGAATTCGCGCCCCACGCGAAGGTGGGGGGGATGATCAATTTTACGCCCCTGTATCCGGCGACCCATAAGCCCGCGGATATTCTGGCGGCGGAGATCGCCAACCGCGCTTTCAATTACCAGTGTCTGGATGTTTTCGCCCGGGGCGAATACCCGGCGGATTTGCTGGCCCGGTGGGAGCGGGAAAAGGCGTCGCCGGTCTTCGCCCCCGGGGATCTTGATGATATTCGGGGGGGCCGGATGGATTTTATCGCCCACAGCTACTATATGTCCGGCCTGGTCAGCGGGGATCGGGACAACAGCCCCCTCGCCATGCTGATGAATTTCATGGGTTCCGGCGAGTCCCTGAAAAACGAATATTTGGAGCAGACCGAATGGGGATGGTCCATCGATCCCGTGGGCCTGCGGATAGCGGTTAAGGAGATCTACGGACGCTACGGTCTTCCGGTGTTTTGTCTTGAGTGCGGCATCGGCGTTGACGAAACCCTCAACGCGCAAAATACGGTGGAAGACGATTACCGCATTTCCTACCTGCGGGAACATCTGGAGCAGCTTAAACGGGCGGTTTCCGAAGACGGAGTGGATCTGATGGGATTTTTAACCTGGGGGCCCATCGACATTCTCAGTTCCCGGGGGGAGATGAAAAAACGCTACGGTTTCATTTATGTAAACCGCAGCGATACGGACCTGAAGGATCTGGCGCGGCATCCCAAAAAAAGCTACGGCTGGTTCAAAAAAGTTATCGCCTCCAACGGTGAAGATCTCTAGCGGAGGGGTGGACGGCATGAACGCATACGTTATCGATATCGGCGGGACCAATACCAAATTCGCCCTGATGAGCGGCGAGGGGGACATCCGGCTCCGCCGGCAGATTCCCACCGTGTATACTTCGGCGGAGGCCTATGTTGAAAGCCTTGTCTCCCTCATAAAGGACCATCCGGGAGAGGGAGAGGGGATCGCCGTAAGCACCAACGGCAGAATGGACCGCGAGGGGCATACCTACCGGGCCTACACCATGAATATTCTCCGGGGGATGAATTTAAAAAACGAACTGGAGCGGCGGACAGGGCTGCCCGTGTCGGTCCTCAACGACGGATCCTCCGCGGCCCTGGGGGAATGGTGGAAAGGGGCGGGGCGGGGCAGCAAAAACTGCCTTACCGTGGTGCTGGGCAGCGGGATGGGCGGGGGCCTGATACTCAACGGCGAACTGTACCAGGGTTCCCGCCGGAACGCGGCGATGCTCTTTTTTATGGTCAACGGCTACGACGGAACAAAGAGCGAAATTTGCTGCCTTTCCACCACTTTTTCCCTGCTGCTTTACCAACTGGCCGCCATAAAACAAAAACCTCCGGCGGAGATGACGGGGGATCGGTTCTTTGCATATCTTGCCGAAGGAGACGGGGCGGCCCGTACCATGCTGGACGTATACAACAGGGACATTGCCGCGGCGGTATTTAACGCCGCCATGCTCCTGGATCTGGACTGCGTAGTCGTCTCCGGCGGGCTTGCCGAGCGGGATGAAATCATCGACGGGATCAACGAAAACCTTCGCAACATTCCCGTCCGGGCTTTCGCGGGAATAGACGGCGGTTTCCTGGATATGCTGCTGACCGACGAAGCGGATCTCCGGGTGCAGGTAAAAAAAGGCGAACTTACCCGGGACGCGAATTTATACGGCGCCCTTTATTACATGCTCCGGGAGAGGCCGCAGAATACGCTGCGGGATACGCACCGGGGGCAAACGCCGCCCGGCGCACAAGGGGGCATACAGGGAGGACCGGGCAAATGAATCGGATAAATCGAATGGATGAGGCGCAAGAGTACGAGACCGCCAAAAAGGAACGGGTTAGTTACGGCATCTATTTCTTCGGACAGCTTATCGTATATGTCATTGTACTGTCTTATCTGCAAATATTTCTTACGGATATCGGCATCCCCGCGGCGGCGGTGGCGGCCATTTTTCTTGTCGCAAAAATATGGGACGCGGTAAACGATCCTCTGTTCGGCATCATCGTAAACCGGGTCAATTTTAAAAAGGGAAAATACAAACCCTGGCTAAAAATATCCGCCTTCATTATTCCGGTTTGCACCGCCGCGCTTTTTGCCATACCCGCCGGATTAAGCCTGGGCCTTAAAATTATCCTGGCGTCGGTCCTGTACATCGCCTGGGATCTAAGCTATACCCTCTGCGACATTCCGGTCTTTTCGGTGGTTACGGTCATGACCAACAACATCCAGGAACGGACCGGCATTATCGCCCGGGGACGGGTGCTAATGTTTGTCGGCGCCCTGATTACCGGAATTCTGGCGCCGATATTGTACCCCCTCGTTGGCTGGTTCAGTACCGCCGCGGTGCTGTCGCTTGTCGCCCTGGCGACCATGGTACCCCTGGGATACGCGGCAAAGGAACGCCACCAGCCGCCCGGCGGCGCGGAAAATCCCTCGATAAAGGAACTAATCCTGGCGGTAGGTCAAAACAAATACCTCCTGCTCATGGTGATAAGTTTTATCATCGCCAACATGACCAATACGGGAGTGGCGGTAGGGGGTTATTTTGCCATCTATTGCCTGGGAGGACCGCAGATTATGTCGCTGCTCTCCCTTCTTGGCACCATCCCCGTAATGATTCTTTCGGCCTTGATTCCGGCGCTCACCAAAAAGATGGACAAATTCACCCTGCTCTTGATTGCAACCGGCGGCGCTATCATGTTGAGTATCCTGCTTTTCCTGACCGGGTATGCCAATCTGCCGGTATTTTTGGTAATCAATACCCTCCGGGGACTCTGCATCGCCCTGCCCGCAACACTAATGCCCATGTTCATCCTTGACTGCGCCGAATACGGCCTGTATAAAACCAGGAAAAATTCAACCGCCCTTTCGGTAGCCCTGCAAACTTTTTCCGCCAAAGTGTACGGCGCCCTGGCCGGCGCCATCGGAATGTTCATCCTGGGCCTTTCCGGCTTCGTAAGCGGCGTCAACGCGGTTCAACCCCCGGCCGCCATCCGCGCAATCTGGCTGCTCATCTCCATTGCCCCCATCAGCGGACTCCTCATTGCCTTCTTCATGCTGCTAACCGGTTACAAACTGCGGGACAAGGATATCCAGATCATGGCCCGGGTAAATCAGGGCGGCCTGAAGCGGGAGGACGCAGAAAAACTACTGCCCCCCGCAATAAGCCGGTAAAATTCCGGACTCGGCGAACGCCTGTCCCGCCGCGGTCCCGTTGTTAGCGCGGGCGTACATAAAAGCAGAGGAGGATGGACGCATTTTTGCGGCGAGCCGCAAAAACCGGGCTATCAGGGCAACCGGAGGCTGCCGGGGCTGCGGCTTCGCTCCGGCCCCGCCTGCGGCGCGGCTGCTCCGCACCCCTCCTATTCCTGCGCGGGCAAGGAGTTTCGCGAAGTGAAACTCCGCAGAACCAAAAGGCGCAGCCTTTTGGTTCTGCCTCCCCGCCGGTACGGCTTTCGCCCTTCGGGCGGCTTTGCCGTTCTTCGTTTTTAAGCGCCTGTTGTTCAGAAACTGAAGTTTCCGAACAACTCTGTTATGGAAAGCAACTACTACCTTGCTTACACTACATCACCGGATAAACGAAAGAACCGGGAACAGGAATGTTAACCACGAAGGGGCGCAAAGGCGAGCTGCGGCTCGCCGGGAACACGAAGGAATGAAAAAGCGCCTCCAGTCCCCGCCTTTCGTGCGCCTTCCTCGCCTTCGTGGTACATTTCTTCCATCCGCATATCCAGCATATCCGGTCTTTTAGGATAAGCAGCCTACTACTGCCGCCGGCAAAACACCCCCTTGAACAAGCCTCAGATATTAGCGTAGGCTAACATTGAGGAGGCAAACGCCTTATGTCCAGGGAAGAGAAAACAAAACAGCCCAAAACGGGGCTGGCGCGGCTGTTGGAATTCGCCATGATGAAGAAGCCGCTCGTATTCGGGTCGATCGTGCTGTCGGCGGCGGCGTCCGT
>JAIRSD010000262.1 GCA_031255615.1 Treponema sp.
TACCCCGGCTACCTCTACTCGGAGCTGGCGAGCCTCTACGAGCGGGCGGGGAAGATCACCGGTTCCGGCGGTTCCATCACCCAGATTCCCATCCTGACCATGCCCAACGACGACATCAGCCACCCCATTCCGGACCTTTCCGGCTACATCACCGAGGGGCAGATCGTCCTGGACCGGGAGCTTTTCCAGCGGGGGGTCTATCCGCCGGTGGCGGGGCTCCCCAGCCTCTCCCGGCTGATGAAGGACGGCATCGGGCCGGGCATGACCAGGGAAGACCACAAGGACGTGTCCAGCCAGCTCTTCGCCGCCTATTCGCGGGTGAAGCAGGTGCGGAACCTGGCCTCCATCATCGGGGAGGAGGAGCTCTCGGAAACCGACAAGCAGTACCTGAAATTCGGGGAAAGGTTCGAGCAGCTCTTTCTCTCCCAAAGCGAGTACGAAGACCGGGACATCAACCGCACCCTGGACCTGGGCTGGACCGTCCTTGCCGAAATCCCCCGGGACGAACTGCTGCGGGTCAAGACCGAGTACATCGAAAAGTACCTAAACCCCGTGCTGGCCTCCCTGCCCCCGGAATCTACAGGCTGGTAGGGCCGGAGTCTCCTCCTCCGCGCCCATTGTGTAGACCCGCCTGGAAAATTTAGAAACCCCCGGGTATCGAGTATAGGTTGGGCGCATTTTTTTGCTTCGCAAAAAAACCGGGCTATCCGCTCCAACAAAAACCCTGCGGGTTTTTGTTCCGCTTCTACCCCGTGCGCGGGCGAACATCCGCGTCCCTGCGGTTGTTCGCCTTCCGAGTTGCCGCACTCCGCGCGGCAATGCAAGGATACCGATCCCGCCGCGTAAACCAAGGGCCGGCCTCCCTGCCGGCCCAGCCTTCTCCCGCAAGGAATTTCCCCGAATTCAGCATCCATGTTTCACCTTCGGAATTACCGGGCCGGGGGGATGGCGGAAAAGACGGGCGGGCCCGGCTTTGGAGCCAAGGGGGGGCCAGGGTAAACGCGCGGGGGCGGGGCGGTTCCGCCCCGCCCCCGCGGCTGCGGACCCTCTTGTCCGTGGTAGCGGGCCCCCCCTTCATGCCCTTATATCATCTTCACCGCAACGGGCGGCCCGTCGCCGGGAACTTCGCTCTCCATCCGGCGCGGTTTCTTGCGGGGCTTCGCGATTATTGCTACCCTGCCTCCATGGGGGGGCGATGAGGACAAGTCTTTCCGGGGACCGCATGGTTTCCAAGGCCGACGGCCGGATCCAATTCCGGGGCCGGATCGATTCGCTGGAGGCGGAGGCCGTCGAGGCGCAGATTCTTGCCGATTCCCTGGGGGAGCCCTTCTACCGCGACGCCCTGGGGGAGGTGTTGGACTGTCTGCGCCGTATGCTGGCGGCGGAGCTAAAGGGGAGCCCCTTCGCGGCGCCCCCGCTTTTCGGTCTTTCCGCGGATGAGCTGCGCCGCCGGACCCACGATGTGGGCCGTTTCTTCGGCCTCGCCGGTCATCCCCTGCCGGACTACCGTCAGGGGCCTCTGGCGGCGCGGCTTAACACCCTGCGCGCCCATATACGGGAGGCGGAGCTTTGCGCGGTCCGGGTCTTTGCCGGGGAGGAGGGCGGGGCCTCCTCTGCGGGCCGGGACGGGGCGATTCCCCGGCGGGAGGACCTGGCCCAGGCCCTGAACCGGCTTTCCAGCGCCCTTTACTGGCTGTTCTGCCGCCTTGTTTCCGGCGGGCCCGCCTCCGCGGAACCCCGCCGCCGGGAATCGGGCCCCTACTGATTCCCCGCCGGCAGCAGCCAGGCAAGGAAACGCTGCACCCATTCGTCCCAGAATTCCCAGGTGTGGGCCCCGCTTCCCTCGTGGAATTCGTAGCTGAACTGCGGATGGCCGCCGAACCAGTCCGCCGTGAGCTTCGCGTTGTCGTAGAGGAAGTCGTCCTTGCCGATGCAATGGAAGATCCGGGGCAGGGGTTTCCCGCTTTTGAGGGCGGCTTCGGCCTTGGCGAAACAATCGTAATCGACGTTTCCCCTTAGTTTGGTCCGGTCTTCCACCCCGAAAACGGCGAGGTCCCGGGCGGCCTTGCCGGACTTCCGCATCCCCGGCGGTCTGCCTGCCCGGGCGTTCAGATTCCCTGCGGAAAAGCAGCCGATGGCGGAAAAAACGTCCGGTCGGCTCAGGCCCAGGGAAAGGGCCCCGGCGCCTCCCATGGAAAGCCCCGCCACCCAGTTGTCCTCCCGCCTGTCGGAGAGGGCGAAAAATTCCCCCATGATCCGGGGGAGTTCGTCGGTAAAGAAGTCCTGGTACTTTTGGCCGTGGACCATGTTTACATAGGAGCTGAGGTATGCGTTGGGCATGACCACGGCGATTCCCAAGGCCGCCACATAGCGTTCAATCGAGGTCCGCCGCAGCCAGATGGTATGATCGTCGCTGGCCCCGTGGAGCAGCCACAGGACGGGATACTTGTCCTTTTTCGCCCCGCCTCCCTGGATGCCCACGCCGGATTCCCGCTGGGGGATGATCACGTAGGCCTGATTTTGGAGCCCCAGGACCTCGGAAAAGAAATTAACCTCCATGAACGCCATTATGTTGCCTCCTTCCCGCTGTCCGCGGATTCCGCGTTGGCCTCGATGGGCAGCCAGTCGAGGATTCGCTTGATATTCCGGTCCCAATAGCCCCACTCGTGGATTCCGCTCTCCTCGTGGTAGGTCAGGTCGATCCGGTCCTTGAACGTATCCCGGAACGCCAGGTTGATCTGGTAGAGGAAGTCCTCGGCGCCGCAGGTTTGGTAGAACCGGGGCATGGGCTTGCCGGAGGCGATAAGTTCTTCCAGCTTGAAGTGGAGATCGCTTTCGCTGCCCCGAATTTCCTCCTCCTCCCCAAAGACGTTAAGCCAGGCCTCGTTGACCCGGCCTTCCCGGTACTGCCACAGGGGATCCGTCAAGCCGGAAAGGGTGGCGGCGGCGGCGAAGCGCTCCGGGCAGTTGATCCCCAGCTTGAGGGCCCCGAAGCCCCCCATGGAAAGGCCCGCCGCAAAGGTGTCTTCCCGCCGGGTGGAAAGCCGGGGGAAAAATTCGGCGACCAGTTCCGGCAGCTCCGCGCTGAAGAACTGCCAAAAATCGTAGCCGTATTTCATGTCGCTGTAGAAACCCAAATCGGTGCCGGGCATGATCACCGCCAGCCCCTTTTCCAGGGCGTAACGCTCGATGGATGTACGGCGCTGCCAGATGGTGTGGTCATCGCTCCAGCCGTGGAGCAGGTAGAGCACCGGGATTCGGTCCCCCTGCCGCCGCCCGCCCACTCCGATTCCGCTGGAGCTCTGGGGCAGGACCACATCAATGGTCCGCTGCATCCCCAGGCTTGCGGAGTAGAAGTGCCAATGTACAAGGGCCATAAAAACCTCCTGCCGGCCTATCGGCCGGACCCGTCCATTGTAACACAGGCCGGCAAAAATGAGGGAAAATCCGCGTTATAAGCGGTGCGGTGGGGACGGCGCGGAGCCGCCTTGGCGGGGCATGGATGCCCGCGCAAGGGATAGGAAGGGCGCGAAGCGGCCCCGGCGCGGAGCACCGGGGCCGGAGGCGAAGCCGGAGCCCTGGATAGCCCGGTTTTTTGCGGCGGAGCCGCAAAAAATGCGCCCAAAGACCTGAAAAAAAGCAACTCCCTTCGCCCTGTCTGCAGCCCTTCTTCCCTGGCGCCGCTTTTACTTGCGCTGCGCTCCGTCCTTTGGCGGGCTGCGGATAGAGAACGGCATATATGCTCCGGCGGCAATCCTTTCGCCCGCGCATCTTCATCTTCCCTTTCGTTTGTAGTATGGTGCCTTTACGATGGAAATAATCACCGGCATACCGGCCAGTCTCGGCCTTGTCAGCGGTAAAGCTCTCCTTTTTGTTGATAACGCATTCCCGGAGATACCCCGGACAAGTATTTCCCCGGAACAGATCCAGGACGAGATTGATCGGCTTGACCGGGCCATCCGGGACGCCATCGCCGAACTCACGATGATTCACGAGCGGGCCGTCCATGAAATGAGCAAGGAACAGGCGGATATTTTTGCCGCCCACCTCCTGATGCTGGACGACCCTATCTTTCGGGACCAGATTCTGGACCGGTTCCGGGAAAGCTATGTCAACATGGAATGGGTTGTGCAGGATGTGGCCAGGGAGATGACCCAGAAGATGATGGCCTCCCCGGACCCCCTGTTCCGGGAGCGGGCGGTGGACATCAACGACGTGTCCAAAAGGCTTCTCCACCAGCTCCTTTCGATCAAGCGGGATTCCCTGGCGGAGTTGGAGGAGGATGTGATCGTGGCGGCCCATGATCTGCTGCCCTCGGAAATTCTTACGATGGACCGGAAGAGGGTAAAGGGTATCGTCATGGATGCCGGATCCCGAACTTCCCATACGGCGATTCTGGCTCGGGCCTTTAACATCCCCGCGGTGGTGGGTGTGGCCGTTGGCACCAGGGTGATCAAGGATGGGGATACCCTTACCGTAAACGGCCGCACCGGGGAGGTTCAGGTGAACCCCGGCAAGAAGAACCTGGCGGATTTCAAAAAAAACGTTGCGGTCTACTACAAGCAGTTGGAGGAATTTCATTCCCTTCGGGAGCTTCCCGCCGAGACCCTGGACGGGGGCCGGGTCATGTTGAACGCCAATATCGAGATTCCCGAGGAAGCCGAACGGGTGCTGCGCTACGGGGCGGAGGGCATCGGGCTTTACCGCTCCGAATTCCTTTTCCTCAACCCCGGCCAGTCCGCCGAGGAGGAACGGCAGTACCATAGCTACACCCAGGTTCTCAAGGCCATGGGGGTCCGCCCTGTTACCATCCGGACCGTGGACATCGGGGGGGACAAGATGCTGCCTGATTTTCAATCGGGGGACGAAAAGAATCCCCTCCTGGGCTGGCGGGCTATCCGCTTCTCCCTGGCCCTGCCGGAAATATTCAAGACCCAGTTAAGGGCGATTCTCCGCTCCAGCGTCAACGGCAACGTCAAAATAATGTTTCCCCTGGTGTCGG
The DNA here is from genome assembly GCA_031255615.1 of Treponema sp. Next base: position 5,003 of record JAIRSD010000262.1, read on the forward strand.
GAATCGAGGAGGTTGACCAGGCCCTGGCCCTGCTGGACGAAGCCCGTGACGAATGCCGCGCCGCCGGGCAGGCCTTCGCCGAACACATTGACGTGGGCATCATGATCGAAGTCCCCTCCGCCGCTATTACCGCGGATATCCTGGCGGCCAGGGTAAATTTTTTTTCCGTGGGAACCAACGACCTCATCCAGTATTCCCTGGCGGTAGATCGCGGCAACGAGCGGATCAGTTATCTGGCCCAGCCCGCCCATCCGGCGGTGCTCCGTTTCCTTAAATACACCATCGACTCGGCCCACCGGCAGGGAATCAAAGCCGCCATGTGCGGCGAAATGGCCGGCGACCCCAAATCCACCGCCCTGCTCCTCGGCCTGGGACTGGACGAATTCAGCATGGCCGCCCAGAGCATCCCCCGGATCAAACGGGTAATCCGCAGCGTCAGCATGGCGGACTGCCGGAGCCTCGCCGACGAAGTCCTGCGGGGGCTCTCCTGGAAGCAGAATGCCGGCACCGTGGAGGCCTGGATGGCAGAGAACTGCCCCGAGGAATTGGCGACGGTATAACGCGGATCCATCGGGG
>JAIRSD010000266.1 GCA_031255615.1 Treponema sp.
TTTCACGCATTGTTGGGGCCTCCGATTTCCGGTATCCTTTGCGTAGCAACGGCGGCGGGGCCGGCGGCGGACCGCCGCTGAGCCGCCTGTGCATGAGGGGTACCGGCGCGTATGAAACAACCTGTGGTTCCGCACGAAATTGAAACCGCCCCGCACCCTCTGGGGTACTGTACACCCTTTTTCCGGGAAATGGGAAGGGCCGGGTTAAAAATTTGTTTCATTTTTTGTATGTCTGTTTCAAATTTATGAAAGGTATCGTATTACGATAGAAAGGGGCGGTATGGACACCGGGGTCAAGGGTAAGTTCGAACTGGTTAGCGCCGTGACCAGGACCATGGCGTTGCTGGAGGTTCTGGGGAAGACGGATATGCTATCCCTGACGGAAGTTGCGTCGGCCTGCGGCCTGCACAAAAGCACGGCCTTCCGCTTCCTCCAGACCCTGCTGCGGCTGGGCTATGTGTTCCGGGATGACGCCAGCGACCGCTACGGCCTTTCCCTTAAGCTGAACGCCCTGGTAGGCATCCGGTCCGGCTCCCAGGACATTCTGCGCTACGCCGCCTCTTCCCTGGACTTCCTGTCCAGGGAAACCGGGGAGACCATCCACCTGGCGGTCCTGGAGGACGGCGCCCTGGTGTACCTGCGAAAAATCGAATCAAAACGGGTGCTGCGGGTGGTAACGATGATTTCCTCTGTCGGCGGGGGGGCCCCGATGTACTGTACCGGCCTGGGAAAGGCGGCGCTGGCCTTTTTTCCCCTGCCCGAACAGGAACGGTACATTGCCCACCAGGTTTTTACCCGCTACACCGCCGCCACCATCACCAACGGGCCGGCCCTCTTGGCAGAACTGGCCCAGATTCGGGAACAGGGCTATGCCTTTGACCGGCAGGAACACGAGGAGGGGGTTGTCTGCGTGGCGGCCCCTATTTTTACCTCCGCCCAGCTTCCCGTGGGGGCTATCAGCATCGCCGGCCCTTCGATCCGGATGGGGGAGGAAGAACTGGGGCGCTATACCGGGCTCATCCTGGAAGCGGCCCGGGAAATCTCCGCCAGGCTGGGTTTGATGGACCGGGCGGGGAAATAGCCGGAGCGGGGCCGGAAAGTAAAACCGGTTGCGCCGCAAAAGCCCGGATTCAACAAATTTTTTTTGAAACAAGTTTTAATTTTTCCTTGACAGCCTAAAATTCCTGGGGGACAATACGATCACCAGCGGAAGGGCGCGGCCATTCCGCCATAGGACCCCCAAATCCGGCCCTGTGACCCAAACAAAGCGGAGGCGATATGTCAAGCGCGAACAATGGCAATAGCTACGAAGAAACCCTGGCCCATGTGAATACCCACTCGCGGCCCAGCGATCTGAAGATCACCGATATGCGTTTTGCCCAGTTGGAAGGGGCTCCCTACGCCTGTATCATGATGAAGCTCTACACCAACCAGGGCATCGTGGGCCTGGGGGAGGTTCGGGACATGGCCTCCAAGACCTACGCCCTGATGCTTAAGGGCAGAATTTTGGGAGAGAACCCCTGCAACATTGATAAGCTGTTTCGCAGGATTAAGCAGTTCGGCGGCCAGGGCCGGCAGGGGGGCGGGGTTTCGGCGGTAGAAATTGCCCTCTGGGACATCGCGGGCAAGGCCTACGGGATTCCGGTCTACCAGATGCTGGGGGGGAAGTTCCGGGACAAGATGCGGATCTACTGCGACACGGACGTCGAATTTAACCGGGAACGTTCAGCCGGGCAGAACATGGGGGAGGCGCTGAAAAAACGGCTGGACCGGGGTTACACGATTCTTAAAATGGACATGGGCATAGGATTGCTGCGGGACATCCCCGGCACCCTTACCGCCCCCCTGGGCTGGCTGGAAGAACAGCGCGAACTGGGGGAACGGGCCCGGAAGCTCTACCCTACCCCCTGGGAGGATAACGCCGCGGAGGAGCGCAAGAAGGTCCGGGCCACCAAAGACATCAACCGACTGACGGAAATTTTTAAGGCCCGTAACGATTCTATTTATTTTTCCCCCAAGCATCCCTTTACGGGGATTCAGATCACCGAAAAGGGACTTGACTACCTGGAGAACTACGTGGCCGATGTCCGTTCCATTATCGGCTACGACGTGCCACTGGCCACCGATCACCACGGGACTATCGGGGTGGACGAAATCATCAGACTGGCCCGGCGTTTGGAGAAGTACAATATCGCCTGGCTGGAGGACCCTATTTCCGTCCAGTACCCGGAGCAGTGGCGTAAACTTACCGCTTCCACCACCATTCCTATTTGCACGGGGGAAAACATCTATCTGGCGGAAAATTTTGAGCCCCTGTTGAACGCCGGGGGCATTACGGTGGCCCACCCGGACCCCCTGACGGCGGGGGGAATCCTCGAGTCCAAGAAAATCGGGGACCTGGCCCAGCGTTACGGGGTACGGATGGCCCTGCACCAGGCGGCGACCCCGGTCCACGCCATGGCGGCGGCCCATATCGGGGTGGCCACGGAGAATTGCTGGGCCTGCGAGTTCCACGCCAACGATGTGCCCTGGTGGGATGATCTGGCAATTCACCGAATGCACAAACCCCTGGTGGACCGGGGCTTTATTGACGTGCCGGATCTGCCGGGCCTGGGGATTGACGATCTGAACGACGATGTTATCCGGGAACACGTGTCTTCCTGGGACCCCGAAATATGGGCCCCCACGGACGAATGGAATTTTGAGTTCTGCGCCGACGGATTTTAACAGCGGCAGGACCACGATAAAACCGTGACGGAACCGTAAAAACCGTGACGGGGCCGGCAGGAGGGATTGGATGACAGGAAAATTAAAGGCCGCAGGCCGTGAACTGTCCGCCAACAGGACGCTGTACCTTATGTTCCTGCCTGTCGGCGTTTTTTACCTGATCTTTGCCTATTTCCCCATGACGGGGATCATCGTGGCCTTTAAGAACCTGAATTACCGGGACGGCATTTTCTTCTCCCCCTGGATTACGCCGTGGTTCAAGAATTTTGAATTTTTCTTTAAATCGGGCAAGGCGCTGCTGGTGATCCGGAACACGGTGATGTACAACCTGATGTTCCTGGCCGGGTATACCCTGTCGTCGATCCTGGTTGCCATTTTTATCTCCGAAATCGAGCGGCCCGCCTTCAAAAAAATTACCCAGTCCATCATGTTTCTGCCCTACTTTATCAGCTGGGTGGTGGTCTCCGCCTTTGTGTACAACCTCTTTAGTTTTGAGTACGGGGCCATCAATACCCTGCTCCAGTCCCTGGGTCTTAACCGGATCAACATTTATATTACCCCCCGGTACTGGTACTGGCTGCTTCCGGTCCTCTACATCTGGAAATGGGTGGGCTACGGCAGCGTCCTTTACCTGGCGGCGATCATGGGGATAGACCGGGAAAGTTACGAATCGGCGGAAATTGACGGCGCCAATATTTTTCAGCGGATCTGGTATGTCACCCTGCCCGCCCTGCTGCCCACCATAGCGACCCTGACGCTTCTGGGGGTGGGGCGGATCATGCGGGGGGAATTCGATATGTTCTGGCAGCTGGTGGGAAAAAACGGGGTTCTGATGGACCACACCGATATTATTGATACCCTGGTGTTCCGTTCCCTGATGGGAAATTCCGATTACGGCATGGCCTCTTCCACCGGCCTTATCCAGTCCCTGCTGTGCCTTATTATTATCACGACGGTCAACGCCATTGTCCGCCGGGTGGAGCCCGACAATGCGTTATTCTAAGCGGCGGCCGGCGCAGGTCAGGATGACGGGGGATGTGGCCGTTTTTTCCGTCATCAAATACACGATGGTGCTGCTGATCGCCCTGGTATGCCTGGTCCCCTTTTATATGCTGGTGGTCAGCTCGTTTACCTCGGAGCAGGTTATCATTACGGAGGGATACTCGTTTGTACCCAGGGTAAGGGGATTTTCCCTGGCCGCTTACCGCATGGTTTTCAGGAATCCCCTGCGGATACTGAGGGCCTACCGGAACAGTATCTTTATTACCCTGGCCGGCACCCTTTCCAGCCTGATTTTCTCCTCCATGGGGGCCTACGCCCTGTTCAGTAAAAAGCTGAAGTACCGGAACAAGCTGGCCTTTTACCTTTACTTTACCACCCTGTTTAACGGGGGCCTCCTTTCGTATTACCTTACCATCACCCGCTACCTCCATCTGCAGAACACCCTGTGGGTCATGCTGCTTTCCCCCATGTTCAACGTCATGTATATCCTGATCCTGAGAAATTTTATCAACGCCTCCATCCCCCAGGCCCTTGTCGACGCCGCCAAGATCGACGGGGCCGGGGATTTCAGGATCTACTGGCAGCTTATTTTACCTTTAAGCAAACCCGCTCTGGCCTCCATCGGGCTGTTTATCGCCCTTAATTACTGGAACGACTGGTGGACCCCCATGATGTTTGTGGAACGTTCGAACCTGCACCCCCTGCAATACACCCTGTACCAAATACTTTCATCGGTGAATTTCGCGGCGTCCATGGTGAACAGCGTGCCCCAGATCAACCTGCCCAAGGAATCCCTGAAGCTGGCGATGACGGTAATCGCCACGGGGCCCATTGTGCTGGTGTATCCCTTTGTGCAGAAGTACTTTGTCAGCGGTATCACTATCGGCTCGGTAAAGGGCTGAGGGCCGCCCAGGCCGGCTTCCCCCGGCGCAAGCGGCGTTTGAGAAACAGCAGAACTGTTCGGGCACAGGGACCGGCCGGAATATATTCCGCCGGTCATGGCCCCTTCGTTGAAGGGGTAGATATAGGGTGACAGCAAAACTTGCGACCACTAACAAGGAAGGAGAGGACACGATGAAACGAATGGGAACAATCGCGGTACTTGGCATGGTAATCGCGGCGCTCATGGCGGCGCCGGTCTTTGGGGGCGGCAGGAGAGAGGGCGGAGCTTCCTCCGGCGGCGGGGGATCGGACACCTCCAGGCCGGTCCACCTGGTGGGCTACCTTTTGGGGGACGAACTGGTGGGTATGGCGGATGTGATGAAGGGCATCAACGAAAAACTTAAAAAGGACATCAACGCCACCATGGAGATTCGCTACATCGGCTGGGGGGATTTAAGTTCCAAATATCCCCTGGTTCTGGCCTCCGGGGACCTGGACTGGATCTATGCCGCCCCCTGGGCCTACTACAACCAGGAAGCCGGGAAAGGGGCCTTTAAGGAGCTTTCCCAGGATATGTTCAAGACCTATATGCCCCGCCATTTTGCGGCCCTGGACCCGGCGGCCTATAAGCAGGCGGAGGTAATGGTGAACGGCAGGAAGGGAATCTACATGGTCCCCACCTCCAGCCCCGACCGGAAGACTTCCGCCATTCTTATCCGCAAGGACCTGCGTCTTAAATACGGCGTCCCCGAGATCAAGCGGTTCAGCGATATTGAGCCCTATCTGGCGGCCATCAAACAGAACGAACCCAGCATGACCCCCCTGATGCTGGACAACACCTACGACATCAAACGGCCCTGGGTCGATCTGTCCACCGAAATGGGGGTGGGAATTATCGACGTGTTCTTCGCCACCGGTTCCGGCCTGAACGTGGGTTACAATTTCCGTGATCCCACCGGGCTTATCAAGACGGTCTTCGATTCCGATCTGCGCGGCCCCGCGGTCGATGTGGCCAAGAGGATAAAAAGCTGGTACGACAAGGGTTATATTAATTCCGACGCCTTTGGCAACACGGTCCGTTCCAAGGAATCCTTTAGCCAGGGGAAAAGCGCCGTGGCTTTTGGGAATTCCATCGATCTGCAGTCCAACCTTGCCACCGCCATTGACAATGGCTGGGACGTGGAGATAATTCCCATTGTCGATCCTGACCGCAAGGCCCCCCGGGACGCTTACACCAACAACGGGGTTGCCGTGGCGGCCAATTCCAAAAATGTTGAGCGGACTCTGATGGCCCTGGACCTTTTGATGCAGGAACCGGGCTACGTGATGCTGGACTACTTTGGGGTGGAGGGGAAAAATTACGTCCTTACCCCCGACGGGAAAGTTACCCTGCCCCGGGGTGTCACCAACGATACGAACACCTATCCGCCGGACGCGGCGGGATTCTGGTTTGTATCGAAGGACCTGCAGCCCCCCCTGGCAAGCTGGACCGACAACTATATCGCCCACCGGGAGGACCTGCTTAGTATTCTGGTGAACGATCCGCTGAACGGTTTCCAGATCGACAAGGAACCGATAAAGACCGAGGA
>JAIRSD010000253.1 GCA_031255615.1 Treponema sp.
GTTTTCCAAATTGAGAATCTTTGGCGGGAACGTCTTTCTTGACAAATAATGAACCCTGGGTTATAAAGGATAGATATATTTTCTGATCCTCCTCCCATACAGACAATATGCGGGATCAAAAAAATCCAAAGGAAAGGAGTTAGCGATGAAAAAATTTTTGCTCGTGGTTTTTATCCTGGCGTCAGGATGGATGGCCTTCGCCGGCGGCAGGCGGGATTCCGGAAGCGCCGATGGGACGGTGACGGTTAATTTCTACGCCCACAGCGATAATGAGGCTATTATCAAGGAAATGGTTGACCGCTTCAATGCGCAAAACAACGGAATCCGGGTGGTCCAGCACATTATCGCCAATGACGATTATGATGATAAAATAAAGGTCCTTACCGCCGGGACATCGGGGGAAATGGACGCCCTTTGGATACGCACGCCGGCCCAGACCCAGCAATACATTACGAACCGGGCCCTTGTCGATCTCGGCCCCTTCGCCGCCGAGTCGGGGATCGATCTTTCTCCCATCAAGGAATCATCCCTTAAGGGGGCGATGGATTCAAGCGGCAAATTCTACGGGCTCCCGACCACGGGATCCTGCTGGATGGTGTATTACAACATGGATCTTTTCGACGCCAAGGGACTCCCTTACCCTGTTAACCTTACCTGGGATGAGTATCTGGATCTGGCGAAGGAGCTTACCTATACCGAGGGGGGAAAGAAGTATTGGGGCGGCCTGTGCCCTCCCTGGACGATGAATTTGGGGGCCTCCGCCGCCGGGGAATACCTTACCGCCAGCGAGCCCATGCCTTTTACCCGGCGTTACGCCGAAGTATTGCACCGGATGTATGTTGACGATAAAAGCCACCCCGGCATCGCGGAGATGAGCGTCGGCACCTTTGATATTAGTTCGATGTTCCAGTCCGGCACCGCCTACATGATGATCATGGGGGACTGGTCCTTCACCCTGGAGACCCCCTTTAAGTTCGGCGTGGCCCCCCTGCCCGTTTTCCCGGGAGTCCAAAAGGAATCCTCCGTGGGCCAGGCTTCCTACTACTGCATTTCGCGGAATTCGAAGCACCAGAAAGAGGCTTACAAGTTTATCGAATTCTGCACCGCCAGCGCGGAAGGGACTTCGGTATACGCCCGGCATAAAAGCGTTCCCTCCTATTCCACCCCGGAATCTTCGGCGGAATACCGCAGGTTAGTCACCCTTCCGGGGGTTGAATTCCGGTTCTCGTCCAGGGTCGCGCCGGAGCAGGGTTCCGAGCCCTATTACGGCGCCGTCAACGACGCCTTTATCCAGGAACTCCAGCTTTATCTGCTTGGGGAGCAGTCCCTGGACGATTGTTTCAACAAATTTTTTGCCCTGCGTAAAGAAGTAATCAGCAACTTCTAACATGAGAATTGTTCAGAAACTGAAGTTTCTGAACAACAACCGCTTTAAAAAAACGAAGAAAAACGTTGATTTCCCCGGGAAATCAACGTTTTTTTCAGGGTCTGTTCAATAACCAACCGGGTTATTGAACAGACCCATTCCCCGGCGGGTTGTGCGGAGCTTCGCCCCGCCGGGTCCGGCAATCCGGGGCCGTTTTGGCGTTGTTATGTTGAAGCGGCCCCGATGGAAATGTTTTTAAGTGGAAACGTTTTTAAGCGCCCGTGCTTCGGGGCCGGAGTTTCCGAACAAATCTCTTGCATAATCCGCCTGGAATCCCCGGTTTTTGGGCTTTTGGGCGGATCCGGGGTGGATGCTGGAGCGGCGGCCGTCCCTGTCCGCGGTTTTCGATTTCGGGATTCCAGGATTGAGGGAGGAAAGATGGGACAAAAGAGAAACAGGATACCGCCCATCCAGCGGAAAGAGGCCGCGGCGGGTTACTTGTATCTGCTTCCGAATTTCGCAGGTTTTCTTATTTTTACCGCCCTGCCGGTTGTTGTGGGCTTTGTCATAAGTTTTTCGGATTACACCGGTTTTCCCGGCGCGTCCCTGGTGGGTATTTTCAATTACGCCAAACTTTTTAAGGATTCCCAGTTTATCGCCGCCCTGAAAAACAATTTGTTGTATTCCGCCGCCAGCGTGCCCCTTACCATATTGGTAGCCCTGCTTTTGGCGCTGATGCTTAACCGGGGCGTATTCATGGGGGGGCTTTTTAAGACCATTTATTTTTTTCCCAACCTTACATCCATGGTGGCGGTAAGCTGCGTCGCGATGCTCCTTTTCGAACCGAACCAGGGGCCCCTTAACCATTTTTTGTCCTTCCTCGGCATACCCCACGACAAATTGCCCCAATGGTTTTTTTCCACAAAAACGGCGTTGATGACGGTAGTAACCGTGGTGGTGTGGAAGCAGGCGGGCTTTTATATGATCATGTTTCTCGCGGGACTCAAAAATATTCCCCAGCACCTCTACGAGGCGGCGCGAATCGACGGGGCAAGTTCCTGGGATTGTTTTAAAAATGTTACCTGGCCCATGCTTAGTCCCACCACATTCATGGTAACGATATTTTGCATTATAGGTTCCTTCCAGGTCTTCGACATTATCAATGTAACGACCAAGGGGGGGCCCGGAAGGGCGACAACGGTGCTGGTCTTCCGAATCTACAAAGAGGCCTTTTCAAACTGGAAAATGGGTTACGCTTCGGCTATCGCCTACTTTCTTTTTATGATGATTTTGATTGTTACCCTTGTGCAGTGGCAGGGTCAAAAAAAATGGGTCAACGACGACCTGTAGGAGGAAAGGATGGCGGATATGCTGCTGGGCGGAAAAAAAAACAGGAGTCCCCTGCCGTCAATCAAGAAACAGTCCCGGGTAGTGTCTATCATATTTTTTGCGCTTTGCCTGCTGGCGGCCTATATCATGGTGGTTCCCTTTGTGTGGATGCTCAGCGCTTCGTTTAAAACCAACACGGAAATGTTCGGCTATCCTATCAAGTGGATTCCCGAAGTATTCAGAACCGTAAACTACCGTACCGTCTGGATCGATATAGATTTTATCGTCTATTTTTTTAATACCTTTAAGCTGGCCTTTATCATAACGGCGGTGCAGCTTTTTACCTGTTCGCTGGCGGCCTTTTCCTTTTCCAAACTGCGCTTTCCCGGCAGGGACAAGATCTTCCTTGGGTATCTGGCGACCATGATGGTGCCCTGGCACGCCATTATGATACCCCAGTTTATCATTGTTAAGGGGCTGCGCTTGTATAATACCCATGCCGCCCTGATTGTGCTGCAGGCATTCAGCGCCTTCGGGGTCTTCCTTCTTCGGCAGAACATGCTCAGCATACCCGACAGCCTCCACGAGGCCGCGAAGATTGACGGGTGCAGCTTTTTTAAGACCTATTGGAAAATTATTCTTCCCCTTACCAAGACTGGACTTGCGACGCTCGGCATACTAACCTTTAATGGTATATGGAATGATTACATGGGGCCCATGATTTACCTGGATTCGGATCATCTTAAGACGATTCAGCTTGCCCTTGCCACTTTCCGGGAGGAATACTCCGCCGATTATGGAGCGATTATGGCGGGGACCGTGTGTTCCATCATTCCCATTGTTATTGTGTATATTTTCGCGCAGAAGCATATAGTCCAGGGAATCGCCTATGCGGGGCTCAAGGGCTGAAATTTCCGACCCGAGGGAGGCTGTTATGGATTATCGGATATCTGAGGATAAACTTGCCCACTACGAGTGCCGGAGGGTGCGCGAGGCCTTCCCCATAGACGGGAATCTGGACAAGCCGGTGTGGAAGGGGGCGGAAAGGTCCCGCCGTTTTGTGGACATGGTTACCGGTGAACCGGCCCCCCTTAACACCCAGGCCGCCGCCCTGTGGGACGAGAAGGCCCTTTATGTCGCCTACTGGATCGACGAACCCGATGTCCGGGCTTCTTTTACCGAGCGGGATTCCCTTGTCTGGTTCGATAACGACGTGGAACTTTTTTTTGACGGCGAGGACTGCTACTACGAATTTGAAATAAACGCCTTTAATACGGTGTACGAGGTCTTTTTTATTTACCAGGACGCCCTAAAAAAGGGAAGCCGTTTTGATACTCCCCAGTTTGATCTGTACAGCCGGGATGTGGATGTCTTGAGCGGTTTCCAGGATGCGGCCCGTTTCAGGAAGCATCATCGGGGCCGGCGCTGGGCCTTTATGGATTTTGACTTTCCCGGCCTCCAAAGCGGCGTCAAGGTTGACGGAAGGATCAACGATTCGTTCCACCTTGACAAGGGCTGGACGGTGGAACTGGCCTTTCCTTGGGAGGGCTTTAAGATTCTCAGCCCCGGCAAGACCTTCCCCCCAAGGGAGGGGGACAGCATCCGCTGCCAGTTTTTCCGCTTCGAGAATCTGCGGGCCAACGGCAGGGCCCTGGCAAGCGCCGGCTGGGCCCTGAACGAACACGGGGTCTACGATTCGCATATCCCGGAGAATTTCGCCTGGCTGCACTTTCGGGAGTAGCGGCTTGCCCGCACGAAATCACCGAACAGGGAAGTAAAGCGCCGGGGCGCGTCAGAGAACATGAAGGAATCAGCAATGCCCGGTTAGTATATGCCGCATGTCGAAGGCAGGCTGCCGGGGCTGCGCTCCAGGTCTGCTCTGCACCCCTCCTGTCTGAGACAGATCAAGGCTCAACCGGGAACCACCGTGAAAGATACAGCAGTAGGCCGCTTGGCCTAAGAAATCAGATATATGGCCGGAAAAAATTTACCACCAAGGCGGGGAAGGCGCAGAAAGGGCGGGGACAGGAAGTGCGTATTCATCCCTTCGTGTTCCTGGCGAGCCGCAGCTCGCCTTGGTGGTTACGTTCTCGTCCCGGTTAACACTCTTACCTGAGTGTCGGAGTGTAATCAAGATAAGAGTTGTTCGGAAACCGAAGTTTCCGCACAACAACCGCGTAAAAACAGCGGGCCGCCGCTCCCCGCCCCTTTTCCGCCCTCGCGGTCAATTTCCTGGATCCGCGTATCCGGTTTCTTGGCCCAAACAAGGGGATAGGGCCGGCCCGGCATTCGCCGAAACTGAGGCCGCCCCTTCCTAAACCGACACCCAGACCGCCCCCTTTTCCGAACTTTCCACGCATTTCCCGGTGAAGATAACGCCGTCGATCCCCATCTGCAGATCCGGAAAGTCCAGGTCCCCCTCGCTAAAGGATTCCCCCTTTTTTTGTTTGATAAGGGCGCCGATGTAGGTCCGGTAAATGTTTGCCAGGGCCTCGAAGTAGCCTTCCGGATGGCCCGAGGGGAGCCGGGAATAGGACTGGGCCGGGGGATAGAAGGGATCCTTGGCCCGGGACAGGGTGGCGTTGGGCTGGCCGAAGCGGGAGATCCAGAGGTAGTTGCAGGCCTCCTCGTTCCAGTCCAAGGCCCCCTTTGTCCCGAAGATTCGAATCCGCAGGCCGTTGTCGTAGCCGGAAGCCACCTGGCTGGTCCAGTACACCCCCTTGGCCCCGCCTTCGTATTCGAGCATGATGGTGGCGTTGTCTTCCAGAACCCGGTCTTTGCCTATCCTGTCCAGCCGGGCGCAGAGGCTCTTTATACGCAGACCCGTGATGTAGGAAACCAGGCTTTCGATATGGGTGCCCAGGTCCCCCACGCTGTTGGATTTCCCCGCCAGGGCCGGGTCCGTCCGGGTTACCGCCTGCTTGCTCCCCTGTTTTTCCGCCGGGGGAAGGAGCCATTCCTGGGGATATTCGCCGTTCACAAAGAGGATATCCCCGATCTCCCCCCGCCGCACCAACTCCCGGGCGTGTTTAACGGTAACATTCCCCGTATAGGTATAGGTGACGGCGCAGAGAAGGTTCTTTTCCCGGGCCAGCTCCGCCAGTTCCCGGGCTTCCCGTTCTTCCACGGTAAAGGGCTTTTCGCAGACCACGGGGATGCCCCGGCGCAGGAAGGCCTTGGCCGCGGCGTAATGGGAGGTATTGGGGGAGACCACCACCACAAAGTCGATGCCGTCCGGCCGTTTGGACTCCTCCTCCGCCATGTCCTCGAAATTGGAGTAGAGCCGGTCCTGGGCGATGCCCTGGGCCGCGCCGGTGATCAGGGTGCCCTCGGGGGAACGGGAAAAACAGCCCGCCGCGAGTTCCCCCATGCCTTCCGACCGGATGGCCCTGCGGTGAACGTCGCCGATAAAGGAACCGGGGCCCCCGCCCACCATGCCGTACCTAAGTTTCCCCGCGGGCGTGTATTCCGCACTGGCTTCTATCATTGCTGCCTCCTCTGTCCGCCGCCGCGAAACCCCGGCGGGAACTCATGCTTAATTTAAAACTGTAAAGTTCCCTTGTGCAAGGCCGATACATGAAACAGGGAGGGTACAACCCTCTGTAGATGTAAGCGGTGTGCAGCGGATTCTATCCGAACGTCCAGGCACACCGCTTTTTTTATGCCGAAAGCTCCGCCCGGATCCGTAACCCAGTTGGGAAAACGCCGCATGTTATGTGAAATTTGGGCGCATCCCCGCCTCCGGCGGGGACCGGGCTATCCGGGGCTCCGCTTCGCTCCGGCCCCGCCTGCGGCGTGGCTGCTCCGCACCCCTCCTATCCCTTGCGCGGGCGAACATCCGCGTCCCTGCGGATGTTCGCCTTCTAAGGCGCCGCGCTCCGCCCGCCGCCTCTCAGGATCTGGCCCGCAATATAGTTGCCGCGCTCCGTGCGGCAACTCAAGGAATCTCCCCGCCCTAAAACCAAAACGCTGCGCGTTTTGGTTCGGCCTCCGTGCCGGCGGAGATGCGCCCACTAGAAATCACCGTAAAGGTAATACCGCATCTTTAGCTCCCCTATGGTCTTGAGCAGGAACTCAAGGCGGCGGGGGCTTATGCCCCAGTCGGCGTCCTCCTCGATGCTGTGGGTGGTCAGGGGTACGATGGAATCCCCGCCGATGAACTTGGCGGCCCGGAGCATCATGGCAAGGGCGGCTTCGAACTCGGCGTCGCTCTTGTAGACGGTGTTGTCTACCGAAATGGAGCCGATGTAGCCGGCCCTGACGGATTCCCGGCTGTACAGACGGTACCGCACCCCGAATCCCCGCTGGACGCTGAATGTGGAGGCCAGGGCCTCCCGCATCCAGGGTTCCGAGAACCCGTAGGGGTAGGCGAAGGCCCGCAGGGGGATCCCCTCCCGCCGAAAGCTCTCCGCCGCCGCGACGGTTTCCTCAAAGAACAGGTCCCGGGAGACATTGAGCAGGTTGAGGTGGTTCAGGGTGTGGCAGCCGATGTCGTGTCCCCGGTCCAGGGCTTCCCGGCAGAAAGGGGAAAAGCCGCCGGTAACGAAAAAGGTGACCCGCGCCCCGTAGCGGTCGAACAGATCGAAGTGCCGCCGCCACTGGCTTTGGTAATCGTCGTCCAGGGCCAGGAGCACCCCCGCCTCGCCGGGGGAAGGGGTCCAGCGCAGGGTGTCCCTTACATACTCCCTGCCCCCTTCCCGGATGGAGAAATCGACCTCCCAATAGGCGCCGCCGGGGGAGGGCCGGGCGTTTTCCAGGTCGTAGGTAATCCGAAAGGACTCCCAATCCGCCCGGACCCTAATCGCCGCGTCGTCGTCCTGGAAGAAATACTTTTTGATTTCCGGGCTGTCCTCCCGCACCAGGGCGGCAAGCTCCTCTACGGCCCGGTGCGTCTCCACCGGCGGGGGGCTTTCCACGGGCCGGGGAACCGCCGCCGGTGGGGAGGGATGCTCCGGAACGGGGGAAACCTGGAGGGCGGCGGGACGGCTTGTACAGGAGGCCAGGACCAGGGCCAGCAGGACCGGCGGCCCCAGCCGGAAAAGACCTTTCGCGGCGGACATGATGAATCCATGATACCCCATATTCCGCCGATTCGGGAAAAAGATTCACGCCCCCTCCAACACCCGGTTGGGCTGTCTTTCGCCTGTCAAGCCGCCGCCCGCGCAGGCTTAGGGACTCTGCCCCGCCCGGTTTTTAGTCCCCGCCGCCGCCAAGGGCCTGGATTTGGAAGGCCGCCGATTCCGCCAGGGCCCGGAAATTGGCCCCGGCCTTTTCCAGATACCGGACAAAGGCCCCCTCCGCCGGAGCTGCCGCCGGGGCGGAGGGTTCCCCTGCCCGGTCCTCCGGGGAAAGGAGGAAGGCCGCCGCTTCCCCCGCCTCGCTGTTGTTGATGCGCCGCAGGGCCTCTTCCAGCCTTCGCCGGACCTCTTCCTCCCGGGGCCGCCGGGGGAAAGGGCCTTCCCGGGCGAGGACCTCCCGGGCGAGGGCGGCGGCCCCGGCGGCTTCCGCGGCGATGCTTTTAAGGCCCCCCAGGAGGCTTTCCCTGGCCTCCCCGTAGCGCCGGGCCCGGTCTTCCCCGTCCCGCCGGAATTCCTCCCCGATCTTTCCGTAAACGCCCTCCAGGAGCGAATCAATTTCCTCCCGCCGTTCCGGCAGGTCAAGAAGGGCCTCCGCCTCCACGCTTTCCAGGCCGGGGATCAGGAGGCCCTGGAACCCAAGGCGGTAGTTCCTCACTCCGGGAAATTCCCGGAACCGGTGCTCGAACCAGGATGCGTAGAGGGAAAGCCGCCGGTCCGTCAGGACCGCGCCGGAATCCTCGCCGGGGACGGCGCCGCCGGGGGGGGCAGCTCCGGGGGCGGAAAAGGGCTCCCCGTCCCGCAGGGCCCGCAGGGCCCAGGTTTCCGCCGGGACGAAACGGCCCGATTCCCCGTGGGACCGGTCTTCGAAGGCAGCCCCCTTAAAGTGGGTCCTTAGTCCGGGGAACGAAAGGTCCAGACCGGCGATCCAGACGGCGGGGGCCCCCAGGAACCGGGCAAAGTCCCAGGCGCTGGTCGCCACCGACCCCCCCGCCCCCAGGGCTCCCTTGGGGTCCACCCGGTCCTCGATAAAGCGGCCCGGGGGGAGGTTGGAACGGCTGAGGAAGATTCCCCGGAAGCGGTGGCGCAGGGTCGGGGGATAGACCGAGGGTTCCGTAACAAGCCAGGTCTTCGGGGCGGCGCAGCGGTCCAGATGGCGGAAATTCCAATACTGGGGGTCAACGGACACGGCAAAGTCCGGCGGCAGGCCCCGGCGGAGGATGAATCGGAGGCTGGTATCCACCGCCACGATGACGCAGCGTTTCCGTATCTCCCCCAGAAGGGGGGCCGCCTGGTCCAGGGAGGGGCCGGCGGCGGCGAGAAACACGGGGACGCCGCTCCGGGGTTCCGGGGCCCCCCGGACCGGGGAAGCCTCCCCCGGGGCCGCCAGGATTCCCTCCAGCCGGTTAATGCCGGGCAGATCCCGGAGGGCTGCCAGGTTGCGGCCCAGGTTGCGGATCCAGCGCCTGCCGAAACGCCGCAGGGTGGCGCTGTTTACCTGGGTCCGCCCGGCGTAGGAACGGATCCCCCGTTCCACCCCGGCGTACCAGGCCTCGTCCGCGGCCATAAGGGCCCGGTTGCGGATCAGCGCCGGGAGTCCGGCGGCGGGGAAAAGGCCCAGAGCCGCCCGGACGGCGCTTTCCCCGTTGCCGCCCACCACAAAGGCCAGGGTGTTTCCCGCCAGAAAGGACGAAAGATCCCGTTCTTCCAGGGCCAGACGGAGCAGGGAGCTCCGGCATTCGACGATGATCAGGGGCCGTCCGGGGGCGGCCCGGGCGGCGGCCTCCGCGGCGTAGCCCAGGCCGAAACCCAGGATCACGATGGGGGGGGGCGCGGCGGATTCCGCTGTTTCGGGCGATCCACCCGCGAGGAATCCGGCCAGCCGCTCCGCCTCCCGGACCGGATCCCGGGGGGAATGGACATACCGGCCCCCCACGAGCAGGGTGGGGCTGCCGGAGGGGCTTGGCTCGATCCGGAATTCCTCCCTGCCGGGGGGGGGCTCCGGGGAAGACTCCCCCTCCAGTTCCGCCGCCAGGCGGGGGTACAGTTTGGAGAGGACGCTGAAATTCCGGTTCCCCCCCCTCATTTATTCAAGTTCCAGGCGGATAACGGTTTCCGGGGTAATGGGGCTCCCCGGCGGGGGGTCCTGCCGGCGGACCCAGCCTTCCCCCGCGATCTCGATGTGGAGATCGTCCCGCAGGAGCAGGGGCGTCAGGCTGCGTTTGGAGAGGCCGGAGAAGTCGGGAACCGTGTTGCCTACCGCCAGACCCTGGTTCTGGGGCAGAAGCACCTGGCCGGGATGGAGGATCTGGGGGTTCCTGCCTCGGGGGATTCCCAGGTAGTCCACCAGGGATTCCGCGGCCTGCCGGATGGCCGGGGCGGCGATACGGCCCCCCAGAATCTCCCCCTGGGGCTTCACGATTACCAGGTAGAGGACCAGGGACGGGGATTCCGCGGGGAGCAGGGCGATGCAGCTGGCGATAAAATCGGTGTCGGAATAGGAAAGGGTCTCCGGATCGATGATCTGGGCGGTGCCGGTCTTTACCGCCAGGGAAAGGTCCTCCACATTGGCCCGCCAGCCGGTGCCGATATTGCTGGTTACATCCACCATGGCGGAACGAATAAGCTGGGCGGTCTCCGGCTTAATCACCTGCCGGGAGGAGCCGCTGTCCCAGGAGCGGCTTACGGTTCCATCGGCGGCAAGGATCCGGGACACCACCCGGGGGGGGACCAGGACTCCGTCGTTGGCGATGACGCTGGCCGCCTGCATGACCTGCATGGCGGACACGGAAATCTCCTGGCCCATGGCAATGGTAGGCTTGGAGCGGCCGGACCAACGTTCCGGGGAACGGAGGAATCCGGCGGTTTCCCCCGGCACGCCGCTCTGGGTACGGGAGCCGAAGCCAAAATTCCTTAGCCCCTGGTAGAAGGGATCCGTCCCCGACAGGTCCGACGCATAGGCCGCTCCGGCGTTGCAGGAGACCACGATAATATCCCGGGCCGTTACCCTGCCGTGGGCCCCCAGGCAGTTGATGAGGATTCGCTCCCCCCCGCCGCTGAGATGCTCGTAGCGGCCGTTGCATATAAAAACCGTATCCCCCGTCATAACCTCCGAATCTAAAAGGGTCGCCAGGGAGAATACTTTGAAGACCGAACCCGGTTCGTAGGCCCAAACCGCGGGGCGGTTCATCCGCTGCTGTTCGGTGGTGAACCGGATGTCGTTGGGATCGTAGTTGGGAAGGGACGCGGAACCCAGGATCTCGCCGGTCCGGGGGTCCATGGCCGTAAATATCACCGCCTCCGCGCCGGTTTCCTCCATAGTTTCCCCCGCCAGGCGTTCCAGGATGTACTGGACATTGGTGTCGATGGTCAGGATCACCTGGCCGCCCTTCCGACCATCCCCATCGGGGGCCAGGTCCTGTTCATAGGCGTATTCGATTCCCTCAAGGCCCCTGTTCTCGTCCCCCACAAAGCCGATGATCTGGGAGGCCAGATTCCGTTCCGGGTAGATCCGGCCCGGAATGAAATCGAGGCCCACCCCCCGCAGCCGGCCCTCCGCCTGGGCTTCCTCTATCAGGCGGATGGTCGATTCGTCGATCTGTTTTTTGAGGTACACAAAATCCGTCGGGGAAGCGGCGATCCTGTCCCGGATATATCCGGCGTCAAGCTCCAGCAGGGGGGCCAATTCTTTTCCCAGTTCCTGAAGATCCGGAACGCTGGAACGCCAGGCCGTAACGTTGGCAAGGCGGGTATAGAGGGCCAGGACCCTGCCGTTCCGGTCCAGAATGGGCCCCCGCTCCATGAGACGGCTCCGCTGTTGCCCGGTCCCCCCTCCCTCCTGGCCCAGCATAAGGTAGCCGTAGCGGGAAAGGAGGACCCCGGCGGTAAAGACCAGGAGGACGATAAACACGGAGAAACGCCAGGGATTCTTCGGAGGATCGCCGGTCGTATTAAATTTCATTTGATTCCCAGTACCTTCCCGATAACATTTTCCACCGATACCGGCCCGTAAGATCGGGAGTCAAAGGACTGGGCTTTATTATCCCCCAGGGCGATGAACGCGCCGGCCCCCATGGAAGCGGCGCAGCGTTTTACGGCGATGATGCCCCCGGGGGTATAAAAAACCACCAACTCCCCCGGAACAGGCTTATCCCATCGCAGCAGGTAACGGCGGGAGCCGGGGAATCTCAGGCCGTAACGCAGCCGGTTTATCACCAGGACGGTGCCGGACTTTATAGTCGGGCTCATGGAATTACCTTCGGCAATCATGAAGTCAAATACGAATAATTTCATCCCCAGGGCCGCGATAAAAGCCGCCAGGATTCCCCGCATAGAGGGAAAGTATAATCAATACCTTTCATTATGTCGATAAAGAATCACTATGTCGAACAGTATCCTGGAACAGCATGTTAAGCGGAGAGTAAGGGTAAAGCCCCTCCCCCGGCCCGCGGATTTTCCCGCCCCCGGCAAAGGCGGCGCTTCGGGCTGGTTGTCTCCCAGTGATTTGCTGGGGATCCGCCGCCAAAAAACCCTGAAATGGAGCAGTAAAAACGTTTCTCCCGGTGTTGTCCAGCGGGTAAAACGCCGGAAAAGCAGGGTCCTCAAAATAAAGAAAGAAAACAAGCCCCTTCAGGAATCCCGGCATTCCTCCCCGCTCCGGCGGCCCGGGGACATGCTTTTCGGCAAGGACGGTCTCTTTCCCCTGCCGGCCCGGCCCGCCAAGGGTTTTTCCTTTTCCCCCCTGATCGCCGCGGCCATAGCCTTCGTCGTCTCCCTGGCGGTCCTTAACTGGCAGTTTCCCGTTTTTCAGGTTTCCCTTCCCGATTTTTCCTCCGGGGTGCATTATCTGGGTTCCGCCGCCGGGGGGGAGGAAATCAGCGGAGATCTGGCCGCCTACGCAGGTCTTGCCCCCCGGGGGCCGGAGGCCGTGTCCGGGGACGGCGGGGAGATACCCCTGGAATTGGCGGAGACCTTTAGCTGGAAGGAGTACAGAATTAAGCGGGGGGATACCCTCTTGGGGATCGCCAAGAGTCAGGACCTTTCTTTGGGCACCCTGATTGCCTGCAACAGTGTTACTAACGCCCGGCGGCTGCGGGAGGGAGAGGTGCTGCGGATTCCCAACATGGACGGAATCCCCTACACGGTCAAGGACGGGGACAGCCTTTTGAGTATCTCCGTCTCCTCCGGCGTTCCCCTGGCGGTGATTTCCGATGTCAACGATTTAGAGAGCGACGTGATACAGACGGGCGCGAATCTTTTCCTTCCCGGCGTCAGGATGCCCCAGGATGAGATCCGTCTGGCTTTGGGTGAATCGTTTATATATCCCACCCGGGGGATTATGAGCAGCCCCTACGGGTGGCGCGTTGATCCCATAGCGAAGGTGCAGCGTTTCCATTCCGCCATCGATCTTGCCGCCCCTCCGGGGACCCCGGTCAGGGCCGCCATGGACGGAAGGGTTTCCCGGGTGGCGGTAAATTCGGTGTACGGAATTTATATTATCCTTACCCATTCGGGGGACTACCAGACTCTTTACGCCCATCTGAGCGTCGCTTCGGTAAAGCAGGGGGACGCGGTGGCCCAGGGCGCGAAAATCGGGGAGGTGGGCAGCACCGGTTACAGCACCGGCCCCCACCTGCATTTTGGGGTGTTTAGGAATAATAAGGCGATAAATCCGCTTGAAGTTCTGCAACGGTAGATATTAGTATAAAAGCAGCGCTTCATTCGAAGATTCATCGGATCGTAGATCCGGCGGATCGCAGATCCGGCGGATCGCGGATCAGGGCGGTGCTGCGCGTTCCGCTGCTGGCGGAGTTTTGCGAGAATCGCGAAACTCCCCGCCCGCGGATAAGTTCCATGGGTTTTTGCGCGGCAAAAACCCATGGTCCAAACACGGCATATATGCCGTGTTTGGAGAGGCGGGAGTCGCCGGGGGGGCCCAACGCGCCCCCCGCGCCCCCCCCGCCCCCCCCCCGGGTAAGATGGGGCAAAAAAAACCCCCCGGGTTTGTTTTATGCGGGATAC
>JAIRSD010000175.1 GCA_031255615.1 Treponema sp.
GCGCCGCATCAGAAGGCGAAAGCCGTGCCGGACCGGCACGGCTTTCGCGCCCGCGCAAGGGATAGGAGGGGTGCGGAGCAGACCCGGCGCGAAGCGCCGGGGCCGGAGCCCTGGCAACCTCCGGTTGCCTTGATAGCCCGGTTTTTTGCGGCGCGGCCGTAAAAAATGCGCCCAATAGAAACTTGATGCCCGGCGTTTCTATACTGAGGATTAGGGGCTATACTTAAAGTTCCGGAGGGAACCATGCACTTTGAACTCAGCGAGGCGCTTATCAAGGATTTGCTTTTTTCGATGGAAGATCAGATGGGCGATTTTCTTCTGGACACCCAGGAGGGGGTGATTATCGGGGAGGAGGATGACGGCTTTGATCAGGCCGATGAGGGGGGAGGGCGCTATATTTCCCTGCCCGAATGGGATTCCTCCGACGGGTTTCGGCTGATGGAGCATTTTACGGCGGGTCTGCGGAATCCGGCTGTCCGGGATGAGCTGGCCGGGGCGCTGAACCGGGGCAGGGGGGTGTTCCGGGCGTTTAAGGATATTATCGCCCGCTATCCGGAGACGGAGAAGCTGTGGTTCAACTATAAGGAGCGGGGGATGCGGCGGGAGATTCTCCGCTGGTATAACGCGCTGCGGGAGGAATGGGGGCTTGAACGGATTGGGGGCGAACCGGAGGAGACGGAGGATCTGGTGCTGGAAGATTTTCGTTTCCGCCCCGCCGCGCCGGAGGATCGGGAGGCCGCCGCCGCCCTCCACCGTTTCTGTCTTGAGGAACAGCGGATGTACGCGGCGGAACACGGTCTGACGGCGGCCTGGGTACCGGCTTTCCCTTCGGGGGAGTCCGCCGTTCCCCCGGCGGCCGGGGATTTTCCCGGTGATTTTGGTTTGACGGTGGAAACGGGGGCCGGGGAATTCGCCGGGTATCTCGCCGTATCTCAGGAGGGCGGCGTTCTGCGGATCCAGGCCCTTGAGGTGCGGAGCGAATACCGGGGGCTGGGGATTGGGGAGGATCTGCTGGGCCGCTTTATCGAGGAGATCCGGCGGCGGTCCGCCCTTGCCGCGCCGCCGGGGGCCGGGGATCCCTTTCAGATCCTTATTGATCTTCCCGCGGGAAGCGAGGGGTTCTCCCAGGTTCTTTACCGGGATTCCTTTAAGCCCTACACGGTCCGCTATTGTTTGAAGGTGGATTGAATTTCGGTGCGAAATTTGCCATATTTGGTGTGTTCTAAATTTGGCCGGTTTTAAATTTAGATTTAGTCGGTTCGAAATGCTCTAAATTTGGCGGGTTTTGAATGCCAGAAGAGTTGAATCGCATCTGTATAATAGGCGGATGAACAAAAATAGGCAGGATTTCATCGCCGGGATGACGAAATGGCAGTGGATAGTAAAAAAATAAAACAAAAGATCGCGGTTATCCGTGAAAAAATCGCGGCGGAAGCCGATCCCAGCCTTCTTAATGAATACCGGCTGTTGTTTAAAAAAGAGATCTCCTTTTTCCGCCGTTCCTGGGCGGCGGCCTACCTCCTGATGCTCTACGATCAGGGGACGGAGGCGGGAAAATCCGGGCGGGACTCCCGTTCCCGGTCCAGGGCGAAGGGTTCTTTGAGGGAGGAGGGGGAGAAACCTTCCGTCCGGGCCGAGGGCGCCGGGAAGCGGGAGGGGGGGGAACATAGCGACCGGGCGGAGGGCGCCCCTCCCCGGCCATTCCTGGCGGAGGACGAATCCCGGCGGCTTTTTATCAGCATTGGGCGGAATCGCCGTGTGTTTCCCCGGGAGATCCTGGGGCTTATCATCAACAGAGCCCAGGTTGAGCGGGAAGATATTGGGGCCATACGGATTTTGGATAGTTATTCCTTTGTACAGGTCCGGGATACCGCGGCGGATGCGATTATCGAAGCTCTAAACGGCACTAGTTTTCGGGGCAGGACCATAACCGTCAATTACGCCCGCCTTAAACGGGAGGAAGACCGGAACGGGGAGGGCCTTGAGGAGGCCGCCTCCGCGGGCTCTGAAGTCCTTGATGAAATTCAGGGCGATTCCCCTTCCGCGGGGGGCCGTTCCGATGAAAGTTTTTCCTCCGCCGAGGGCCGCTCCGCCGAAGATTATTCCGATGAGAACCCTTCCGACGGGAGCTATTCCTCCGCCGAGGACCGGTCCGGTGATTATTCCGATGAGAGCCGGTCCGGTGATTATTCCGATGAGAGCCGGTTCGAAGACGCGGAGCGGGACGGTTGTTTTGCCGGGGACCCGGCGGAAGGCGATGATGATGCCGGCGGCTCAGAGCGTGATGGCGATCTGGGCGATGAAGAAGACGTTGAGGCCGATACCTCCCGTCAGTAAAAACCAGGCGAGAATCTCCAACAGGCAGGCCCGGCAGGCGCAGCGGCGGGCCAGTTTTTCCGGGCTCCCCGGCAGCGCCCCAAAGGCGGCAAAGCTGTCTTCCGGTTCCCGGGGGAGGGCGTTCGGCCCCGGCTGTTCCGGGGACGCCGTCTCCCCGGCCTCCGGTTCCCCCGCCCCCCCGGACTCATCCAGGGATCCAAAGATATACCAGGGTTCTTTTCGGGGTTTTTTTCTCCCCGGCGCGAGGAGGGGAATCCCCTTCGGCAGTTCGCCGGCGCGGCGGACTCCGTAGACTTCCCCGTTGGGAAGGAGGGTGGGAGATCCGGAATCCGCCGGTCTGTCCGGGGGATCGGGAAAGTATATCAAGGGCAGCCGGGCCAGATCGCGGTAGACCCGGTAGATCCGGGCCCGCCGCCAAAACCAGCGGCAGGCGATGGTGAAAAGGAGTCCCGGCGGCACCAGGGGGAAAAGGGGGGTGAAGGCCGCCGCGAAGGCGGTAATTGACGTCAGCCGGAAGGCCGGCCGGGGCAGGAACGCGACGGCCATGGCGATAAGGCAGAGGGCCCCCAGAGCCAGGGCATAGGGGGTAACGCCGCTCCAATATTCGTTTCGATGATGGCCCGCCCTGGCGGCGCGGATCGCCATGGAACGGTCGGAGCCGGTATAAAAAATCACCTGAAGGGGAACGCCGGGGGCGGCGGCGAAGATCCGGCGGCCTTCCCGCAGCGCCAGCCCTCCCCCCACAAAAACCCGGGCTTCCCCGGTGAGGGCGGCGACCCGGTCCCAGCGCAGCCGCTGGAGGACCTCCTCGGAGGGGTCGAACATTTCCGGGCCTTCCGCCACCGGCAGGGTATAGATTTGGGCCCCGGCCAGGGCCACCGGGATCGTCAGATCCGGGCCTTGCACCCAAAGGGTATGCCCGTCGGTGATGGATTCAAAGCCGCCGGTGAACCGGAAGATCCTTGCCGGTCCGGCCTCCGGCTCTCCGCCGGCCCTGCCGCGGCCAATGTACTGGGCGTAGTCCAGGGTAGAGGCCAGCCGCAGCCGGTTAAAGTAGCGCCGGAAACAGCGCCATCTCCGGCGGTTCACCAGGGCCCCCGCCAGGGGAACCATGCCGTACCAGAACAGGGCCAGGAGGCAGATGACTAGAAAATCGTAAACACGCAGGGTAGCATTCCTTGATGCCAGTATACCAGATTGTACGGCTTGTGGTGGGAGATTTCCGCGTGAACTGCTGGATAGTTTTTTCCGAGGGTTCCGGGAGTTCCGCCCCCTATTGCGGCGTTATTGATCCCGGAGAAGACGCGGATCTTATCGTCGCCCGGTTGAAAACGATCTCCCTCCGGCCCAGCCACATCCTCCTTACCCACGGCCACTTTGATCATAGCGCCGCCCTGCCGGATTTACGCGCCGCCTACCCGGAGGCTTCCATTGCCATTCACCGGGCGGACGCTCCCTATCTGGGCCCCGCGTCCCTGGACCTGCACCGCCGCAGCTTTTCCGCCGCCGCCGGGGATTCTTCCTATGTTGACGCCCGCTGGAAAGCCATGCCCGCCGCGGACAGGGAGCTTGAGGAGGGGGACCGTATCGGCCCCTTTACCGTGTTAAGCCTTCCCGGACACAGCCCCGGTTCCGCGGCCTTCGTTCTGGGGGATCAGAACGTCATTTTTAGCGGGGACACCCTTTTCCGGGGGAACTGCGGCCGGGTGGATCTTCCCGGCGGGGATCGGCGGGAAATCGAAAAAAGCCTCAAACGGCTCCTGGCCCTGGAGGGGGAGATCCGGGTGCTGCCCGGCCACGGGGAAGCCACCACCGTCGCGGCGGAGCGGGGGACCCGGTTCTTTTGAAGTCCGGCGTTTCGCACCCTGATGGGGCCGCAAGGCGGCAACGTTCAATTTAAAGCGCATCGTGAATATTTGGGCGCATCCCCGGCTCCGCCGGGGACCGGGCTATCCGCTCTAACAAAAACCCTGCGGGTTTTTATTCCGCTCCTATCCCTTGCGCGGGCGCGGCTAACCAAAACGCCGCGGATTTTGCTTCGGAGTCCCTGCCGGCTTGCGCCTTTGGGGGCGGCGCATCCCGCGCACCAATTCCGGTATATAAAAACAGCCGGCCTCCCTGCCGGCATTGGCCGTCGGCAAACCCCGCCGGGGTTTGCCGAACCGAGATGCGCCCGCGGTTTCCGGGATTCCTTGATATACCGCCCCGGCGCGCGTATACTGGGGGCATGGCGCTCCGGCTTGGCGGGGAAACGTAAGATGATCCGCATCGTGAAACTACCAGGGCTTGTACTCGTGTTGTGTTCCCTGGGCCTGGCTTCCTGCCGCAGGACCGCGGGGGCCCCCGTTTCACCCCCCCCTTCCCCCGGCCTTTCGGAGAATCCGCCGGAGGCGGAGGAACTTCCCGATTTGGCGGAGACTATCGCCCTGTTAACGGGGGCCGCCGGCGGGACTCCGCCGGGGCCGGGGGCGTCCGGGACCGGCTCCAACCCTCTTTCCCAGGTTCTAGCCGCGGCGGGGCTTCCCCCGGAGATGACCCTCACCCTGGAGGCCGCCATTGCGGAGAGCCCCGCCTTCGTCCTCGACCTCCTGGGCTGTCTGGAGGGGGACCCCTATTTGCGGCGGCTGGTGGACAAAAACCATCCCCTGCCGGAGGGCTACGAACCGGAGGACCTGGTGGAATTGAGACCCGGTTCCTACGAACTGGGAAGGCCGGGGATTCAGCTCCGCCGGGCCGCCGCGGAGGCCCTGGAAAGGATGGCCGCCGCCGCCCGTTCCGACGGAGTCATCCTGAGGGCTTCGTCGGCCTACCGCTCCTACGATTACCAGACGCGGGTCTACAACCGAATCGTCGAGGAAATGGGCCGGGAGGCGGCGGACAGGGAGTCCGCCCGGCCCGGACGCAGCCAGCATCAAACCGGCCTGGCCCTGGACTTCGGCTCCATCGACGACAGCTTCGCCCAAACCAGGGCGGGCCGCTGGATATTGGAAAACGGCAGCCGCTTCGGCTGGTCCCTCTCCTTCCCCGACGGCTACGAGGAAGCTACCGGCTACCGCTGGGAAAGCTGGCATTACCGCTATGTGGGCGAGGATCTGGCCGGCTTCATCGACGCATGGTTCGGCGGTATCCAGCAGTACGCCCTCCAATTCATCCACGCCTGGGAAGAACAGAAATAAACCCGAGCCGCCCACAAAGGGCCGGGCCCCAAGCTAAAAGTAGTACGCCTTCCTCGATTATACAGGGCGCATCCCCGCCTGCGGCGGGGACCGGGCTATCCGCTCCACTTCCCCGCCCCCTGCGGGGCCGGGGAATTCCGCTCCTATCCCTTGCGCGGGCGAAAGCCGCGCCGGGCGCGGCTTTCGCCTTCCGAAAATCCGCATCCCTGCGGATTTTCGGTTTATGAGTTTTTGCTCCGCAAAAACTCAAGGGGCATATCTACGATATGGAGTTTCGCGATCCGCCGCGAAACTCCGAAAGGCCGGAACAGACAGCGTTTTTCTTCGTCTTTAAGCAGTTGTTGTTCAAGAACTGAAGTTTCTGAACAACCCTACCCCTTCGTGTACCTTTGCGCGCCCTGGTGGTTTACCTGCCCGTTCCCTGTTGTTTCTCCTAACCGGCGGTGCAGCGCACAATCCAGGCGGCGGGTCGCGGCGGACCATTGATTATCGTTGTGTTTTGTTGTATTTTCCTCCTGTTTGTATCAATTTTTTGCCGCAAAGGAGGATGGATCAATGAAAATGAAGATAAGTTGTAAGGTTTTATTTGCTTTTGTTGTGTGCGTCGTGATTCAGGCGCCGCTTTTTGCCCGGGGAAGACAGAGCAGTCCCGCGCCGGCGGAGGAACGCCAGCCGGTGGTCATCATGGTCGCGGCGGCGGCGAGTCTGCGGAACGCTTATGAGGAGGAGCTTATCCCCCGGTTCCAGGCGGAG
>JAIRSD010000180.1 GCA_031255615.1 Treponema sp.
CCGCCCAGGTAAGCGAGGCGGAACTGCGGCCCATCAGGACAAAACGGGTCCGGACGGTGACCACGACCAGCGGGGTGTCGGAAAACTCCCTGGACTCTGAAATTACCGCCGGGGGCGACGAAATATAAATCGGAAGCTGAAGTCTCCGAACAGTTTTGATATGCCGGTAATGAGAATCGCCAAATCTTTGCCGGCGCTTTGCTTTGCTTGGCCTGCATCGCCGGATGAGAGAAACAACCGGGGGCAGGAATGTTAACCGCGAAGGGGCGCTGCGGCTCGCCGGGCGAACTGCTGCTTTGATTACCTTAAATCACCGGATACGCGGAAGGACCGGGAATAAGAATGTTAACCACGAAAGGGCGCAAAGGTACACGAAGGGAATGAAGAACCGGGGAGCAAGCCTGGGTATCAAAGATTGCACCTTGAAATTTTTGCCTTTGCGGGGGAACAAATCCCCCGCACCCCCAGTTACCGCAGCAAGCTCCTGGGTATCAAACCAAATGCTCCGCAATGAAAAAACGCCTCCAGTCTCCGCCCT
Source organism: Treponema sp. (assembly GCA_031255615.1). The sequence continues at coordinate 539 of JAIRSD010000180.1, forward strand.
TTGTGCGCTTTCTTCGCCTGCCATCCCTTTGGCGGGGGGATGCCCGGCAGGAGGCCGGGAGGGGGCATTTCTTTGGGTTTTTGCTTCGCAAAAACCCAAACTGAAAATCCGCAGGGATGCGGATTTTCAGAAGGCGGAAGCCGCGCCGGGCGGCGCGGCTTCCGCCCGCGCAAGGGATAGAAGCGGTATCCTTTTGCCCGGTCCGCCGGGCAAAAGGATTTAAGCGGATAGCCCGGTTTTTTGCGGCGGGCCGCCGCAGGCGGACAGCCGCAAAAAATGCGCCCAAAAACTACTGGAGTTGTGCAAAAAATTCAGTTTCTGAACGACAACCGCTTAAAAAACGAAATATGCCGGTACGAAACCGGGGAATTGCCGCGCTACTCCCGTACAATCTTGACCAGGTCCAGAACCGGCGCATCGGGGCAGTTGTAGACCCGGATGATCTTGTCGATTCCCGGAATCAGTTCCACATAGTTGTCGCTCATTCTGGTCCGGTCGTCGGCGGTGATAAGCCGGGCGAAGGGTACATAGGTTTCGCTCCGCAGGGTTACCAGGTAGTCGTCCCCCTGTTTCCGGGCGTTGACGACGGCGGCTTTAAATTCCGGGAAATGGTAGGAACGGTAATGTCCCCGCAGGCTGGAGGCCGGCTCGATTTCCCCGTCGTTAAGGGCGCGGACATAGTAGAAACCCTCCGTCAGATCCCTTCCCGCGTCAAAGACGGGGGCCTCGTTGAATGAATGTTTGTCCATGCGCAGAGATACTGTTTTCGCGTCCTCCTTTTTTCCTTCAAAGTTCATATAGCCGTATTCCAGATCCAGCGCTGCGGGCAGGGGGCTTTCGTTCAGCGCGGTGATATACCCCTTGCCGTCAAAGACCCGGATGATGAGTTTTTTGGGGGCGAAGGCCCGTTTAAGAAAATAAAACGAAATTTTCCGGGTAAGGTAGTAATCCACCGTGGTCCAGCCGGTTTCCGGCCAGCAGTCGTTGTACATCCAGATGAGGCCCCCGGAGGTATGTTCCCGGCGGCGCAGGGCTTCCATCAATTCCCGGTAATTCAGCCCCTGGAGAATCCCCGCGTAAAGGAGGTATTCATCCTCGGTCAGGTTTTCCGCGGGGACCAGGTTGTAGCCCACATGGAGCAGCAGATTTTTTCCCTTGGAGCGTCCCATGAAATATTCATGGTGTTTCCAGGAAACGCTTTCAAAGGACAGCTCCTCCCCCGCGTGGTAACGCTCCACGGAACTGCGCATCAGGGGGCCGTGATAGCCGTACTCGCTGGAAAAACGGACCATCCCCGCCAGGGTGTCCAGGGATTCATAGCGTTTCCGTTTTTTCATTGCCTCCATCCGGGGAAGTTTTTCCGGGTTTTCTATCCGGGCGATAAGATTCCATGCGTGAATATCCCCGGCATAGGGATCGTTGGCGGTCTTTCCGAAAAAGGGAGAACAGGGCATGTAGGGGATAAGGGGGGAATGTTCCCGCACGGCCCGGGGCTGAATGTAGTTGAATATTTTATACCCGTAAAAATAGGCGGGGTCCATGGGCGGGGGGAACCAGTCGGTATAGGATTCGTGAATCTCGTTGTTCCCCGTCCAGATCGCCATGCAGGCATGGTGGGCCAACCGCCGGGCCTGATAATGGGCTTCCTTTTCCGCCTCGTAAAGAAAATCCTCCCGGTAATCGGGGTAATAGGCGCAGGCGTACATAAAATCATGCATCAGCATAATCCCGTTCTGCGAGCAAAAATCGTAGAAATAATCCGGCTCGTAGACCCCGCCGCCCCACATTCTTAGCATGGTGAAGTGCTGTTCCTTCGCCTCTTCCACCAGGATACGGTATTTTTCCGGGGGAGTACGCATGTAGATCGAATCCGTGGGGACCCAGTTTCCCCCCTTGCAGTACACCGGCGTCCCGTTTACCACAAAGCGGAAATTCCTGGTGCCGTCCGGCCGCTTTGAATGGTCCACCGTGATAGTGCGGATGCCGATAAGTTTTTCTTCCATTTCGGAAACCCCGCCCCGGCACGACACCCGGGCGCTTACAGTGTAGAGATTCTGCTCGCCGTAGCCGTTGGGCCACCAAAGCCGGGGGGAATCCAGCTCGATTTCCTCCTCGTAAAAATTGGCCCCTCCGGGGAGGTACAGTTCCACTGTTTTTTCATATACCGGTTTATCTGCCGGTTTATCCGCCCCGCCGCCGGAGGGGGCGATGGCATAAGTCAAGGTTGCCTCGTCGGCGCTGGTAACGCTGATATTGTCAATCTCAAAATGAATCCGCAGCTTCGCCGAATCCCCGGCGATCGCCAGGGTATCGGCCCGGAAAGCCTGAATCTTCGCGCCGGTGATCCCTTCCAGATAAATCGCCCGGCCAATGCCGCAGGTGGGCAGGGCCTTGCACCAGTCCCAGCCGAAGGTATAGGCCGGCTTCCTCATCCCCGGACGCTGGTTGTGGTTCCCGTTGACCGAATAGTAGGACATGGAGTCCGCCGCCTCGTAACCGTCCTCCAGGCCCCCGGTAAGACGGATAATAATGCTATTCGTCCCCGGCTTCAGGTAGCGCTTCACATCCTCGTCAAAGGGAACAAAGGCGTTTTTATGCCGAAAAGCGGGAATGCCGTTAAGGATAATATCCGCCTTAAAATCAAGCATGTCGATGTAAAGCCGCACCTGCTCGTTGGCCAGAAGTTCCGGCGCCGCCTCAAAATCCCGCATAAACCACCAGGCAAAATCCCCTACCCAGGCGAGCCGTTCCGTATTGTCCCGCTCCAAAGGTTCCGGTATCACCCGGTTGTCAACAAGGGCGCTTAACACATCACAGGGAACCTGGGCCTTCAGAAAACCCTCCCGCCTGGGAAAAGGCTTTGAATAGGCGCCGTCAATATTCAGCCCCAGAAATTCAAAATTGCCTTCCTGCCGGGAAAGAACCTCGGTAAATTTCTCCGGCCCCAGATCGATAAACTCCGGCCGCAGCTTCCACTCGCCGGCCAATGACTCCCGAATCATAATTTCCTCCGCCGTAAAAAATAGCCTCCGGTTTGGAAGGCGCGGAAATTATATTTCTTCTTCCCCATAATATCTATGGCGGCCCTTATCTCTCCGGATGCCGTGTTTTTTTGGGCGCATTTTTTGCGGCTGTCCGCCTGCGGCGGACAGCCGCAAAAAACCGGGCTATCCGGGGCTCCGCTATCGCTCCGGCCCCGCCTGCGGCGTGGCTGCTCCGCACCCCTCCTATCCCTTGCGCGGGCGGAAGCCGCGCCGCTCCGGCACGGCTTCCGCCTTGCTGCCGTGATCCGCAGCAGGGAGTTTGGGGCTTTGCCCCAAACTCGGAATGCCCCGATCTCGGGGCGGGGGATGCGCCCCTTCGCTGCCGTGAAACCGGAACCGCCGCCGGATAGTATTACCTCAATTACACTACATCACCGGATAAGCGAAACAATCGGGAACAAGATTTTTAACCACTAAGGCGCACAAAGGTACACGAAGGAATGAACCTCCTCGCCCTGAAGGACGGG
>JAIRSD010000240.1 GCA_031255615.1 Treponema sp.
AACGCGCCAACTCCCCGCCCGCGATAAATTTTCCATGGGTTTTTGCGCGGCAAAAACCCCAAGCCGGGAGTTTGCGCCGGGCGCAAACTCCCGGCCCGCGCAAGGGATAGGAGCGGCCAACAAAAACCCGCAGGGTTTTTGTTAGAGCGGATAGCCCGGTTTTTTGCGGCGGAGCCGCAAAAAATGCGCCCAACCTGCACGCGGTATGCGGCATACGGCGTTTTCACAGCGGGAAACGCTGTCCCTGGGTCATAGTATTTCATCTATTGTTCAGTTAAGATGGCTGTGCGTTAAAACAGGGGCCCCGGGAGTCCGTTTATGGGTAGAATAGGCATCATCAATACAGACCCCGCCGTGAAGGAGAGTCTGGAAAGGGCTTTCCGCAAGGAGAATCTGCCGGGGGACGCGGAGGGCCTGGAGTACGACCTGAAATTTTTCACCCGGGAAGGGGATATTCTTAATTTCCTCCGCTACGATTTCCCGGAGATCGTGGTGGTCAATTTTTCCGACCCCCTTATCAATTTCGAATCCGTCTTTGCCCGGATTGAGGGGGACATCGGCCTTATTAATTTCGGCGTGGTGGGGCTTTATCAGAGCGGCAAGGATACGGTGGAGCGGATCCTGGAAGCATTCAAGGCCGCCAATATTTTGGCCATTCTGGACAATTACCAGGCCGGTTCCCACATCGGGAAGACCGTCCGAATCATCGAGCAGAATTACCAGATCATTTTTCAGCGGGAACTTGACCAGAATATTTTGGGGGAGCTTTCCGGCAGTTTTATTATCGACAACGATATAATGGCGGTTCCGGTTTACGCCGGCATGGGGGCCATGCTTCTTTCCCGGCGGGGGCTTATTGGACCGGCAAAGCGGATGTCCGTCCAGCTTGCCCTGTCGGAGCTGATCGTCAACGCCGTGGAGCACGGGAACTGCGGCATCAGCTACGACGAAAAGACCGCCGCCATGGACGCGGGGATTTCCGTGCCGGAACTGGTGGCGGAAAAATGCCGGGATCCGGTCATCCAGGCCAGGCGGGTGGAGTTCCTCTGGACCATCGGCCAGGAGAGCAGCTCCTTTGTGATCCGCGACGAGGGGAAGGGCTTTGACGTGCGGGCCCAAATGAAAAAAATCGCCGTCCAGGACCAGATGTCCCTGCACGGCCGGGGAATCAGGATGGCCGGCATGTACGCCGAGGAACTGCGCTACAACAACGCGGGGAACCAGGTAACCATGACGGTCCGCCATGACGCGGGGGTGGAGCAGGTGCCCGTAGGATTCGCCCGGGGCCGGGTCTTGATCGTCAAGAAGGGGGATGTCGTACTGCGGGAGGACGAACCCGGCGACTACCTTTACTACATCGTAAGCGGCAGTTATTCAGTGTACTATAACCTCAAAAAAGTGGGCTCCCTTTCCCCCCAGGACGTTTTCATGGGGGAAATGTCCTTCCTTTTAAACCAGCGCCGCTCCGCTTCCGTGCGGGCCGACGGACCGGGAAAACTAATCCTATTGACCCGGAAAAATTTCGTCGGCATTATCCGCTCCTACCCCCACTACGGCATTTTCCTCTCCAAACTCCTGGCCAGGCGCCTGGTCCGCGGCAACGTCCGCAACGCCGAATTGCTGGAACTCATCGGCCGTTCCTAGCGAAAAGTCCTGCGGGGGCTTCCCCCCTTGAAACGCCCCGTCTTGAAAGGTTATATAGCGAAACGCCGTATAGTGCCTGTATGGGCGCATTTTTTGCGGCGGAGCCGCAAAAAACCGGGCTATCCGCTCCAATTCCCCGGCCCCTTCGGGGCCGGGGAATTCCGCTTCTATCCCTTGCGCGGGCGGACATCCGCGTCCCTGCGGATGTCCGCCTTGCGGGGTTGGCGCGCTCCGCGCGCCAACCCCTGGAATGGTTGCAGCCGGCATCCCTGCCGGCGGCGGCCCGCGGATGCTTGCTTCCTGCCGGACCGCGCTCCGCGCGGCCCGCCGGAGAATCTCGCCCGCGGGCGGGGAGTTCCGCGTTCCGCCGCGAAACTCCGCCAAAAGCCGCGTCATGCCGGCAGAACGCGGCGTCAACCGCGCCGGGAAGTTCGGTAGTTCCCGGCGCATGATTATGGTATAAGGATTCCCGGTATCGCGGGGGGCCCTTCCGCGACCAGGGGCGTGACGGAAACCGCCCCCAAATACCAACAAGCGGCCCCGGCGGCAGGAGGAGAGGATGGCGGAAAAACGGCGCGTCAAAGACTGGCTTGTGTTCTTTTTGGGTTCCTACAGGCCGCCTGAGTTTTTACGGATTCTGTTCCGGTTCTTCTTTAAGGGCGGCATAGGCAGGGCCGTCAAACAACTCGGTTCCCGGCTGACCGCCTGGCGCCGGACCCGGCGGGTTCTTTTCTACCTGACCCTGGGCCTTATCCTGCTGGGCGCGGGCGGGCTCTTTGCCTGGAGATTTTACCAGTCCCGGAAACCCCAGCCCATCCATATCGAATACACCCTGGCCCAGGCCCCCCGGAACGGGATCGGTTCCGCCACGGAGGCCCTCCCCCTGCGGCTGGAATTTTACGGTTCCGCCGCGCCCCTGGAACTTATCGGCCAGGACCTGGCCCCGGACGCGGCGAATCTCCCCGTCAGCATCAGCCCCCCCGTGGCGGGGCAATGGCGCTGGGAACGGGACGACACCCTGACCTTTACCGCCTCCGGGTCCTGGGAAATCGGGCGGGAGTACACCGTGACCCTGGGCCGGGGACTCCTGGCCCCCCAGGTCCTTCCCTCCCGGCGATCCCTGTCCTTTACCATCCCGGATTTTTCCCTGGAAATGGCGGAGGGGGAGTTCTACATCGACCCGGAGGACGCCACCATCAAGCGGGTTACCGTCGTCCTCAACGCCAATTACCCCATAGATACCGCCTCCCTGGAGGCCGCCGTTGCCATTGCGCCCAGGGGGCTAAAGGCCAATTCCGGCCGCCTGGAGAACCGGCCCTACGGCTTTACCCTCAGCTATAATCAGGACCGTACCACGGCCTACATCGTCTCCGAGCCCATAGGGACCCCCGCCCAGGAAGTGATGATGGAAATTTCCCTGAAGCGGGGGGTTAAGGCCGCTAACGGGGAGGGAAGTCCCTCCCCCGCCCAAAGCTCGGTCGTAGGCATCCCCGGCATGACCGGCTATGTCCAGGTCCGGAACCTTGCCCAGGAACTGGTTAAAAACGACGACCAGAAATTCGATCAGGTCCTGATCCTCAGCACCCGGGGAACCATCCAGGAAGA
>JAIRSD010000024.1 GCA_031255615.1 Treponema sp.
TATCTCCACAGGGGCGGTTTCCTCTGCGCCGTAAAAACGGCTCAGAATACGGCCTTCCTCAAAAAGATGGGTATGCAGGGTCTTTGATTCCGGGTCCAGTACCCAGTATTCCCGAACCCCTGCCTGCCGGTAGAGCTTGAACTTCCGCTGCATCTCCACAGCCGTGTTCGAGGGGGACAGGATCTCGATTGCCAGATCCGGCGCTCCCCGGCAGCCTTCCTTGCCCAGTTTCCTTTTATCGCAGACCACGATGATGTCAGGTTGAACCACCGTGTCATCGCTTTCATCTTCCTCATAAAAAAGCCGTACATCGTAGGGGGCGGGTAATACCCGGCAGGGTTTGCCGGTCAGAAAAACGGCGATTTGCTTAAACAATTCCCCAAGCATAGTCTGGTGGACCGTATTCGCCCCGGCCATGGCGTAGGCGACACCGTAGATAAGCTCATAACGGCCTCTTTCATCGTTCCAGTTTTTATAATCCCCATAGGTAAAATACCGCCCGTCTCCATCCGGTTTTTTAAGAACCGTTTCATCCGCCATATTAGCTTCCTCTCTGTTAATATACCACTAATATACCGCACCCTACGGGCGGGAATCAATCAAGCGCCCGCCTCCCCCGGCCTTCCGTGGCGAGGTGTTTAACCCGCCGCTCGGTATTCCCGGACTGAATGTTGTAATTTTGGAAGGGCTTCTCTTGGATAGCCGCTTGGGGCAGCGTTCATATAATTTATACACGCAGGCCCGGCGGCGTTCCCAGCATGGCGGCGCCGATCTTTTCCTTGATGTCCGGGATCTTCGTGTCGTCCAGTTCCGCGCCTATTCTTCCCCGGTAGAGCACGATGATCCTGTCCGCCAGGCTGAGGATCTCGTCAAGGTTGGTGGAGATAAGGATAACCGCAACGCCCCGGTTCCTGAGGGAACGGATCTCGGCGTGCAGATACGCACCGGCGGCGATATCCAGCCCCCAGGTGGGTTCGGAAAAGACGATGTAATCCCGCAGGCTGTCGATCTCCCGGGCCAGGATCAGCTTCTGGATATTGCCCCCCGAAAGGGTACCGGCGAGCTCCCCGCCCCCGGAGATGCCGTAACGTCGGATAAGATCGCCGATAAAACGCCTCATGGCGGCAAAATCAAAAAAGCCCCGGGGGGAAAAGTCCTTCCGCCGGTTGATAATGATGTTTTCGTCCACCCTTGCGGCGGGAGCGCTGCCCACCCGCAGGCGGTCTGCGGGAACGTAGGCGAGCCCCTCCTCCCTGAGCCGGGCGTTGTTGAAGCCCGTAATATCCTTCCCCCGGTGAAAGATCTTTCCCTCCGCAGCGGGGAGGAAACCTCCCAATACTGCCTCCAACACCCCCAGGCCGTTGCCCCCCACCCCGGCGAAGCCGAGGATCTCCCCGGCTTGTACCGCAAAGGAAAGATCGTCCAAAAGGAGCCGGCGCTGCCCCCGCCGTTTTACCGAGACATGCTCAAAGCGGATGACGCCCCCCTCGAAGGGGGCGTGAGTCTGCCTGCGGATCAAGTCCGGTGAAGCGCCGGGTTTCGTGTTTCCGGCCCCCGTTCCCTCGGCCATTTCGGCGACCCTTCCGGCAGGCGTCCCGGCCTTAAGCCCGGCGGTTTCCAGAGCCGATGCCCCTTCCCCGCCGATCATCAAGCGGGAGATATCCAATTCGTCTATCCCGGCGGTTTCCCGGATACCGGCGAGCCGGCCTTTCCGCATGACCGCCACCCGGTGGGAGATCGCTTTTATCTCCCCCAGTTTATGGGTAATGAGGATCAGGGATCTGCCCGACGCGGCAAGAGTCCTGAGTGTTTCAAAGAGGGAGAGGATCTCCTGTTCCGCCAGTACCGCAGTGGGCTCGTCCAGGATCAAAATATCCGTGTTCCGGTAGAGCAGCCGGAGGATCTCCACCTGCTGCATCTGCCCCACCGTGAGATCCGCCACGGGCTTTCCCGCCTCTATCGAAAAACCGTTGGCCGCTATAACCCGGTTTACCGCCGCTTCGGCCTTCTTCCGGTCATAGAAGAAACCCCACTTGCGGGGCTCTATCCCCATAACCACGTTTTGGGCCACCGTAAGTTCCGGGAACAGCATGAAGTGCTGGTACACCATGCCAATCCCCAGCCGGTTCGCCTCCAGGGGAGAACTTATCCGCACCGGACGGCCCCGGAGGAAGATCTCCCCCCGGGTGGGGCTTTCCACTCCGCAGAGGATCTTCATCAGCGTTGTCTTGCCCGCCCCGTTTTCCCCGGCCAGACAGAGTATCTCCCCCCGCATGAGGGAGAGGCTTACCGAATCGTTCACCCGCCGCAGGGAAGGGGGGTAGCGCTTGGTGATATTCCGCAGTTCTACTACCGGCTCCGTCCCGCCGCCCCGGTCAGACAAACCCGTGCCGCCCGGCGGAAGCCCCGCATCCGGCCTTACGGCGCCGGTTTCCCCCGTTTCTCTCCGGTTCAAGACGGCGGTCCCCTTTGGTTAGAGCCTGTCCGCAAAGCAGCCAATGTTGCGCCGGCCCTTAGTTGAGGGAGGGCGCCGTATAGCTGATCCGGCCCGCGCGGAGGGCGTCCATAAAGGCCGCAAACTTATCCCGGATATCCTGGGGCAGCGAATCGATATAAGCCGGATCGTCCGAGGCAAAACCGAGGTAGCCTTCCCTCAGCCCCACGGTTCGGGAAACACCGTATTGCAGCTTTCCCTCAAGGGCGTCGGAAAGGATCTCCTGGACAAGCTTCTCCTGTTCCATAAGGCCGCAGCCCACAATAAACCCCGGGGCCAGATGGTATTCGTTGATGATGTAGGACACCACGTAGGCCCCCCGCTGTCCCGCCGCGCGGATCATCCCCTGGGCCGCGCCGCCTGCTATGGAGGCGAACACGTCCACCCCCGAATCGATCATGCCGGAGGCAAGTTCCGCAGCCTTGGTCGCGTCGAACCAATTACCGATTACCCGGAAGTCAAGTTCGATGTCCGGGTCCGCCCGGCGGGCGCCTTCCAAAAAGCCGGGGACAATGTGTCTGGTGAGCAGGGGGTATTCCTGGGCGGCGATAAAGCCGATCTTCTTCGCCGGATTCGCCCTGGGCATGGAACCGGTGGTAACGAGCCCGGCGAGGTAACCCAGGTAGAAAGACTGCTCGTACTGGTTGTAGAGGTAGGTTCCGATCTGGGGATT
>JAIRSD010000119.1 GCA_031255615.1 Treponema sp.
GGATTATCCACCTGTGCGGCAAGATCCTCTTATGATGTTAGGCATAGGCCCCTGGAATGAACAAGTCAATAGGTTCTATGAATTTCTCCTCCGCGCCAAGGCCGCCGCACCCCGGCAAGGAGCAGGCGCCGCGATCCGCAAAGGGCGCGGTCCGGGGCGGAAACCGCGCCGCCGCGGGGGGGCATCGCCCGCGCAAGGGATAGGAGCGGAATAAAAACCCGCAGGGTTTTTATTAGAGCGGATAGCCCGGTCCCCGCCGCAGGCGGGGATGCGCCCGTATAAGGCGGGGTATGGGGGCTTACACGGGCAGGGTGGTTAGGTCTACTCCCAGTTTTCGGGCGGCCTTTTCCGCTGTCTCGGGGCCGGCGATGATGACGGGGCTTTCTCCTGTCTGGGCGCTGAGGCGTTCCAGGGCTTCCAGGAGGCCGGCTTCGCGCAGGTTGATGAGGGATGCGAGGCGTTTGCGGCGGAGTTCCGGGGGGAGGGCGTAGAGGAAGCGCAGGAAGCCGGCAAATCCGCGTTCCATTGGGGTGCGGGGCTGGGTTTCGCGGGCGTAGGTTCCTACGACGGCTTTGTCCAGGGCCTCTTCGTCGGGGCGGGTTTTAAGCTGGGTGTGCAGGGCGGCGAGGGCGGCATCGAAGGCGCCGATGGATCTGAGGGGATCGGGGTCGCGGTAGGTGGAGAGGGTGAAGACCTGTTCCAGGCCGTCGGTGTGGGCGAAGGCGCCGTATGCGCCGCCTTTCATGCGGATTTCCTCCCAGAGGGGGCCGGTGGAGAGGTGGTGGGCGGCTGCCAGTTCGGCGGCGTGGAGGGGGGAGTTCATGGGGGCTGCCCGGAGGCTGAGGGCGGCGAAGCCTATCTGGAGGGAGGGGGAGGCGAATACTTCCGGCGACGGGCGGGTGGCCGGTTCCCGGGGGCCGAGGGTTTCGGCGGCGGGGCCGCGGGGTCCGGGGGGGCTGAAGGGGCGGAGGGAATCGGCCATGGCTCTGCGGGCTCCGGCAAGGGCTTCCGGGGAACCGGTGAAATTGACGATGAGGCCGCCGCCCGTTAGGGCGTCCCGAATTTTGGCAAGGCGGGCCGCGATTTCGGCGGCGTCGAGTTCGGCCAGGCGGAGGGCGAAGTCGATTTGTCCCAGGCCGTTCCACAGGTCCTCCACGGCGGAGGCCCGGGAGGAAAAGCGGGCGGACCGGGACGCGGCGTAGTGGCGTCCGCCGGGGGCCATGCTGGATTCCGCTTCGTTTTTTCCTTCCAATACCAGGTCTCTGATCCGCCGGGGGTCGGAAAAATCGGCTTTCCGGATGAGGCGGAGGACCAGGTCCAGGGCATCGGGGAATTTTTCATCCAGGCATTTGAGGCGGAATATGATCCAGTCCCGGCCGGCGAGGTCGAAGATTCCCGCCGGCAGGGGGAGGCTGCGGGCTGCGCCGGGGCTTGGGCTGCCGGTTTTGAGGGCCGCATGGAATCCTCCCACGGTGCGGGCCAGGAGGCTGGATACTTCCGCGTAATCCATGCCGGGGAGGCCCACGGAGGAAACGGCGCCGGTGAAGAAGGGAAGCCAGAGGTAGTCTTCGGCATCGAGGATGTCCACAGGGATCGCCAGATCGGCGTAGCTGATGCCGTTGGTAAAAATTTCGTGGGCTACAAGGGGGATTCCCCCGGCATCGTGGAGGCTGCGGGGGATGCTGTCCGGTTCCGGGGAGAGGTCTTTCCGGGAGAGGCGGGGCAGGGAAGCGAGGACCGCGGGGTCCTCCTCCCGGCTTTGGTAGGCATCCAGGGCGGCATCTTTTTCCCGTAGGGCTTTTTTTGCTTCGGCGGAAAGGGAGGCCTCTTTTTGGGCGAGTTCTTCTTCCAACTGCCTGTCCTTTGCTTCCCGGAAGCCGGCCTGGGGTTCGACGCTTACCAGGATCCGGTGGGGGTTGTTCAGGAGGATGGTTTCGATAAGGGATTCCAGATACCGGGGGTTGCGGGCGAGCTGTTCCTTGAGGGCCTTAAAGGCGGGCATGAACAGCAGGGTATCCCAGGGTTTCGCTCCGTGGAGCCAGCCCCGGAGGGAACGGCGCAGCCAGGTAAGGGAGAAGGGGCCGCCGGAACGGCGGATTTCCAACTGGGAGAACTCCATGGCGAGGAGGGCGGCCTCTATTTCAGCGGGAGGGAAGCCTTCTTTCGCGATTCTGTGCAGTTCTTCCAGGATGAGGGCTTCGACCTTGGGGGCGTCTTCCGGGGCGACTCCCCGGAGCCCCGCGGCAAAGAGGGTCTCCCGCAATTCGCCGTCCATGCCGGAGAGGGGGCAGAGGTCTTCCCCCAGGCCTGATTCGACCAAAGTTCGGAGCAGGGGGGAGCCGTCGTGGCCCAGGAGGGATTCCGTCAGGGCGGCCAGGGCTACGGTGTCCTGATGCTGCATGACATCGCCGCAAAGCCAGGAAAGAAAGACGGTGGCCTTGCCGCCGCCGGCCATGGGGCAGGGGATTTTGAGGGTCCGGGGTTTGTCCCAGCGGGCCGCCGGATCGACGGGGGAGGCGGGGAGGCCCGGCGCCAGGCTTGAGAGGAAACGGTCGTTGATAAAGTCCAACTGCTCCTCCGTGGGGATGTTGCCCGCCAGGAAGATGAGGCAGTTTGCGGGGGCATAGCGCCGGGCGTGGAACTGCCGCAGATCCTCCCAACTGAGGCGGGGGATCTCCTCGGGGTCGCCGCCGGAATCCCATGCGTAGATTGTTCCGGGGAGGAGGGACTTGACGGCCCAAAGGGAGGCATAGTTGTCCGGGGACGAGTAGGCGCCCTTCATTTCGTTGTATACTACGCCGGTGACGGCCATGTTCCCCTGTTCCGGGAAGCAGAGGCGGCAGCCTTCCTGCATAAAGGTAAATTCCGAGAGGAGGGGGTGGAATACCGCGTCCCCGTAGACTTCCATGAGGTTGAAGTAGTCCTGTCTGTTCACCGAACTGGCGGGGTAAACGGTTTTATCGGAAAAGGTCCAGGCATTCAGGTAGGTATTGAGGCTGCCCTGCGCCAGGAGGGGGAATGCGTCTTTGCAGGGGTAGCGTTCGGAACCGCAGAGGACCGAGTGTTCCAGAATATGGGCGACTCCGGTGGAGTTATCGATTCCCGTGGCGAAGGCGAAGGCGAAAAGATTTTCCCGGTCGTCGTTTACGACATGAAAAACCTCCGCGCCGCTTCGGTGCCGGGCCCAGACGCCGACGGCATGCAGTTCCTCCAGATCGACGGTGTCGATGATCTCAAAGCCGTTTTCCAAACGTTGTCCCTTGGTCATGAGTTCACATCCTTTACGGTTTGCAGGGCCCGGGGGCCTTCATTCCAGAGCCAGTCTAAAAAATTCCGGGCCGCATCCTCCGCGTCCCGGCGGGGAACCGGCCCCATGAGTTCCCCCTCTTCCCGAATCCTCAGCCGCCGGTCGGCGGACACATTGGAAAGCATTTTTTCCGTGAAATTCCGGTCCCGGCCCTTCAAAAGCAGGGCTATGTCCCGGTCCCCCATGGTTCGCAGTTTATCTTGCAGGATCCGGTCGTCCATGCCGGCGGCATCGTCCAGGGTCAGGATCCGGTCCCGGAGGTCCCGGCCCAGGGCGGGGTTTTGGTCCTCCAGTTCCTGGAGTATTCTGCCTCCGAAGGAATAATCCCCGCGCCGCAGGATCTCCGCGAGGGCCCCGGCGCCGTCTATTTCCCAGGTTTCCCAGGCCCCGCCGGGATTCTGGGTTTCGTGGAGATTTTGGATCTCTCCGTAATCCCCGCCGGGGGGCCGGCTGAGTTTTCGGATCTTTTCCCTGAGGACCTCCGCGATGCGGGTCAGGACTTCCGGGGAAACCTGGCCTCCTCTGGCGATGCGGCGGGCCAGGTCCGCCCGGTCTTGCGGCGGGGCGGCGGCCAAGACCCCCGCGGAGAGTTTGGGGGAAAGACGGGAAAGGATCAATGCCGCGGCGGCGGGGGATTCTTCTTTTAATAAGAAACTTATCTGCTCCGGTTTAAGGTCTTCCAGGAAGGCGAAGGGACTTTTCCTGGCAGAGGGCAGGGCCTTGCCCAGGAGGGATTCCCCCCTCTCCGCCCCGAAGGCGGCGTAGAGGATCTTCCGGGCCGTCTCCGGCCCGCCGGAGACGGCCTGTGCGAGAGGGTACGGGGAGGAAAGGAGGGACTGGAATTCCTCCAGGATCTCCTCCCTTTCTTCCGGGCCGACGGCCCGGATGGAGGCGATTTCCCGTGATATGCGCTCTATCTGTTCCGGTTCAAGATGGGAAAGGACCCTGGCCGCCTCCTCCGTCCCAATGAGGATGAGAAATTTCGCGGTCCGGCGGAATTTGGACCCCCGGTTCCCTGCTTCCGGGGTTTTTATGAACCGGGAATCGGCGTCCATCTTTCAATCATAAGGAAAGAAACTTTCCTTGAAAAGGAGGGGTAAAGGATCTATTATATAACTTCAGGCTTACTATGGGAGCATTAATTCATAGCACAGTAACATTTCGAGAAGGAAATCAGGTTTACCTGGAGCGGCCCCGGATTCGCCGTCTTTTTGAGGGGGCCGTGCAGCATCCTATTGTCTTCGTTACTGCGGGGGCGGGGTACGGCAAGACCCAGGCGGTCTATTCCTTTTTGCAGAACACCAGCGCTATTACAGGGTGGCTCCAGTTCTCCGAGCGGGACAACATACCGGACCGGTTTTGGGAGAATTTTACCGCGGTCATAGGGTTCATTGACAAGAATACGGCCCGGCGGCTGGCGGAAGACGGATTCCCCAGCACGGGGCGCCGCTTTGACCGTTACCTTGCCATACCACGGGAGGAAGTTATTCCCCAGGCCCGTTATATCTTTGTTTACGACGACTACCATTTGATTCACAACGAGGCGGTGCTTCGTTTTATGGAGCAGTCCATTTTTACCCCCTTTTCCAACATTGTTTCCATTGTTATTTCCCGGTCCAGCCCCGACGTGGGGGTCGCGAGGGGCTATAACCCGGTGTGGATAACCGAGGAGGACCTGCGTTTTACCAGGGAAGAGACGGCGAAGTATTTCCTCCTCCAGGGAATACGGGTAAGCCGCCGGACCGTCGCCACGGTATACCGGGATACGGAGGGCTGGGCCTTTGCCGTCCACCTTTCCGCCCTTTTCCTGAAGCGTCTGTCGGTGCCGCATCTTATGCGGGAGGGCCACCGGCTGCCGGGGATGCGGATCAATATTTTCAGACTCCTGGAAACGGAGTTGATGGGGTCTGTCTCGCCGGACTTGCGGAAATTTCTTGTCAAAATTTCGCTTCTGGACGCCCTGCCCCAGGATCTTCTGGAATCCCTTAATCCGCCGAAGGATCTGCTTGAAGAAATGGAAAGGATCGTTTCCTTTATCCGTTGGGATTCCTATTCCCGGAGCTGGATCATCCATCATCTTTTCCTTGAGTACTTGGGCTCCTTGCAGGGAGAATTGACGGCGGAGGAAAAAAGCGAGGTTTACCGCACCGCCGCCCGGTGGTGTTCCGACAACGACCGCAAGATAGACGCCCTTAGTTATTACGAGAAGGCCGGGGATTACGACAGCATTATCGATATTCTGGAGTGGTTTCCCATTATTCTTCCCGACAGGACGGGGGAGATTCTTAAGGGCTTTCTGGACAGGGCGCCGAAGCCCCTGTACGGGAAGAATCCCATGCTGTGGACCCTCTACGCCAAGATATGCATCAGCCTGGGGTTCTTCGCCGAGTGCATCGATATTCTGCACCGCCATATCAAGGAGCTGGAGGAGTCCCCTGCCCCGCCGGGAGGGGAGGAGTTGAGGATTTGGGCCCTCCTTTGCAGCCATGTTTTCCTGGGTTTTGTGGGCCTTGTCAACAGTACGGATACCGAGGATTACAGCTATGTGGAGGATTTTAAGCGGGCCACGGAATACCAGCGGCTGAACGTCCGGGCGCCGGGCTACCTGGCGTCAACGACGATGCTGGGATCCTATATATGCCGGGTTCGGGAGGGGGACCCCAAAAGGATTATTCCCTACCTGCAGGCCATAGAAGCGGCCAGCGTCTATGCGGTTCGGGCCTATAACGGCGGCACCTCCGGGATGGCGGATCTGGCCTGGGGGGAATACCTGTATTTCCGCGGGGACATCTCCCAGGCGGAGGTCCGGCTGCGGGAAGCCCTGCGGAAGGCCAGGGAAAGGAATCAGTACGAGATCGAGAACCGATCCCTCTTTTATCTTCTGCGGGTCGCCCTGTACCAGGGGCATGATTCCGACAGGGAGGAGGCCCTGCGGAATCTGGCGGCCCAAAAAAAGCAGGAGCGGTACATCAACCGTTTTGTCCACCACGATGTTATCATGGGCTGGTACTATACCCAGATTGGGGAACCGGAAAGGATTGCCTCCTGGCTGAAGAACGATTTTGAGGACAGCGAGATCAATAACCGAGGCCGGGGTCTGGAGATTCTGGTGAAGGCGAAATACCACCTCTGCAAAAAGAATTACCCCGCGGCCCTGGCTTCCCTTTCGGGGCGGAAGGATTTTGAATGGGGGCTCCTGCTTGGAAGGCTGGAAGCCCTGGCCCTGGAATCCGTCTGCCGCTACGCGGGGCGGGACCGGGAAGGGACTCTGCGCTGTCTGCGGGGTTATTACGGGATAGGGAAGGCAAGCGGCATTGCCCTGCCCCTGGTGGAGCTTGGGCACTTTACCCGGTCCCTGATAGACTGGGTTTTAAAACAGCCGACGGCGGACCGGGACCGGAGATGGCTTTTGGATCAGCGGCGGGGCGCGGCGGCCTACGCGAAAAAACTTTTCGCCGGCAGCGGGAAGGAAAACCGGCTTGAGAAGGGCCGGGATAATCCGGCCGCATCCACGGGGATCCTTTCTCCCCGGGAGATGGAGGTCCTTTCCTGCATTTCCCGGGGTCTTACCCGGGTGGAGATTGCCGAAGCCCTGTCCCTGTCTATCAACACCGTTAAAAGCCTTATCCGCAGCATCTATAATAAGCTGGGCGCGATTAACCGGTCCCACGCGATTAAAGCCGCCGCTGCCGCGGGCCTCCTGCGAAAGGCCGAATAATGTCCGGCAGCGTCATGTACCGGGACAGGCCCTCCTTCCAAAGGGATTCCCCTTATTTTGAAAGGCCCCGGATTGCTAAAATTCTGGAAGCGGCCCTCCAGAATCCGGTGGTGGTGGCGGCGGCGGGCCAAGGTTACGGTAAGACATCTTCGATCTATTTCTTTTTGAAGAATAATTCCACCGTTTCCCTTTGGGTTCAACTGTCTGAGAATGATAATATACGCCAACGGTTTTGGGAAAAATTGTGCGCCTGCGTTACCTTACAGAGCGCCAGTTTGGGGAACGCCATGAGGGAAATCGGCTTCCCCGATACGGAACGGCTGTTTGATCATTTTTTTAGTCTGATAGATCAGAGAATCCGGGCCAAACGGAGGGATCCTCCGATCCGTTATGTGCTTGTTTACGACGATTTTCACACTATTACTGATCCCGACATGCTGCGTCTTTTTGACCGGACTCTCGCCTTCCCCTTTCCCGACACTACCATCATATTGATCTCCCATACGGAGCCGCAGATAAAAACCCTGCCCCTCCTTTCCAAGGGATTCCTGGCAAGAATCACCGCGGAGGATCTCCGCTTTACGCCGGAGGAGATTTCCGCCTATTTCGCCTGGCGGGGATTCAAGCTGTCGTCCAGGGACAGGGACTCCCTTTACCGGGATACGGAGGGCTGGCCCCAACTGCTGAGTCTTACCGCCCAAAACGTGGAGACCCAGGGGGGGTGGTTTCGCTACTCGCCGGAATTGATACGGCCTCATCTGTTTAAGGCGATAGAGGATTCGCTTTTCTCGTCCCTGAACGAGAAGGCCCGGAAGTTTCTTATCAAACTTTCCCTTACCGAGCAGTGGCCCTGGGAGCTTTTGGGGGAGATGAACGAACTGGGCAGGGATCTGGAGAAATTCAGCCCCTTTATCAGTTACGATTCCTACCTGAACGGCTACCGGATCCACCGTCTGTTTATCGAATTCCTGAAAGAAAAGCAGGGGGAGCTTTCGTGGGAGGAACGGCGGGAGATGTACCTAAAGTTCGCCCGGTGGTGCCTGAAATACAACCTGCTGATGGACGCGGCGGTTTACTACGAGAAGGCCCGCGATTATCAGGGTTTTATCAGTTTGTACTTTAGCTACCCCGTGTTGATCCCCTGGGAGACCGCTTCTTTCCTGCTGTCCATTGTCGAACGGCTGCTTAACGATGCGGGGGCGGCGGAGGGGATGGAGCGGATAGCGGGGACGGAGGGGATAGCCGGGACGGACAGGGAAGACCTGCTGTACCTGCATTATGCCTTAAAACCCAAGCTCCTTACCGCCATGGGCCGTTTCGAGGAAGCCGCCGCCGCCTGCCGGGGGGCCATAGCCAAATTCGAGGTCCCGCCCTTCAACGCCGCGAACGCCAGAATTCTTTCGTCGGTCTATATCAGCCTGGGCTTTGTTCAAATTTTTACCTGCCGCTTCACCAAGAGCTATCAATTTGCCTCCTGCTTCGAGAAGGGCTACGGCTATGCCAGGGATTACAACATACCCGCCGACCGGAACGCGGGCCGGGGCCCCATATCTTCCTATATCTGCCAGGTGGGTTTTCCCGCGGAGGCGGGGGAATTTGAGGAATATTTGTCCAACCTTGGTCCGGCCATATCGCTGATGGAAAAATACGCCGGCGGATTCATGGCGGGCGGGGATTCCCTTGGCTGGTGCGAATACTACTACTACAGGGGGGAATTGGGGGAGGCGGAAAACTACGCCCGCCAGGCGATAATCCGGGCCCGGGAGAACCATCAGGCCGAGGTGGAAAACCGGGGGCTCTTTTTCCTGCTGCGCATCGCCATCCACAGCGGGAATTTCTCGGAAATAGAAAATTTGTGCCGCCAGATTAAGGCCCAGTCCGAGACCGGCGATTTTCAGAACCGGTTGATTATCTGCGATATGGAATGCGCCTGGTTTTATGCCCAGACCGGCAGCACCGCCCTACAGGGATCCTCCTTCTGGGGAAGTTCTGAGGAGGGCGACAGTATTTATTACCCCATTGAAACTCTTGTTAAGGCAAAATGCTTCTTCGTGGAGAAACAATACCGTGAGGCTTTGGAGATTTTGGGGCTCTGGGAAAGCCGCCGCGCTCCCCAGGGCTGCCTGGTGGAAAAACTGGAAATGAGCGTTTTGGAGGCGGCCTGCCATCTGCGGCTGAACCGCCGCGGGAAGGCCCTGAAAAAACTTGAGGAAGCCTGGGTCTTGAGCGCGGCCAACGGCTTGGATATGCCCTTTATCGAACTGGGGGAAGATATGCGCCTCCTTGCCTCCGCGGCCCTGGAGTTTTTGGAGGACGATCTAACATTCCGCATACCCCGCGAATGGCTGGAGGCGACGCGGAGCAGGGCCGCCGCCTACGGCAAGATGCTTGCCGTCGCCGCCGGGCCGGCGCATCCGGTTTCCTCCCCGGACAGCAGAATTGTGCTGCGCCGCAGCGAGGCGGCGGTGCTGAGGGCCCTGTCGCTGGGGCTTACCAGGGAAGAAATTGCCCGGAGGGAGGGTATTTCGTTCCACGGTGTTAAAGAAATAATAAAAAACCTTTACAAAAAACTGGGCGCGGTAAACCGCGCGGATGCCGTTAGAATAGCCATTGATAAAGGGCTTTTGCAAAATTCCCGCCGTTAGGGTGTATTCCGTCCTTTTATAATACCCCATAAATTGTTAGGGATACCGCCGTCCGCGGCGGGATTTCCGCGCCGCCGGGACGCGGCAAGCCTGCCGGGAACAGCGGAACTGTTCCGCGCCGCGGTCGGAAAAGGGCGCGCACAGCGGGGACTGGTGCCGGAGTTTTGCGCTGAACCGCAAAACTCCATATTGGGGGACGCATGCGTCACCCAGCCATGCCGGCAGGATGCCGAACCGAAAGGCTGCGCCTTTCGGTTTTTCGGAGTTTGGGGCCTTGTCCCGAACTCCACCCAGCCGGGTCGGCAGAACGCCGCCGGCGAATGCCGCCGGCAACCAATTCATGGGTTTTCGCGCAGCAAAAGCCCAAAGCCAAAACCAAAAAACGGCAGGATGCCATTTTTTGGCCGCGCAAAGGATAGGAGGGCTGCGGATCAGACCCGGCGCCGAGCAGCCATGCCGCGCAGGTGGGGCCAGAGCGAAGCGGGGCGAAGTCCTGACAACCTGCGGTTGCCTTGACAGCCCGGTTTTTTGCGGCGGCAAAAAACGCGCCCAACACAATCTTTACACGCGGCGTTTACCAAACCGGACATTGCTGATTAAAGGACCCGTCCCGGCGGCCCGGCGGGGAGGGAATCGGCGGCGGCGCAGGATTTCTACGGAATTTCCGCCATTAGGGTGTATTCCGTTCAGTTCGACTTGTCCGCCGCGGCGGGGAAGGAATTGGCCGTGGTGGATTTTCATTCCACCCGATAAAATAATGAACTTGTTCAATAACCCGGCTGGTTATTGAACAAGCCTTGCGAAAAACCTGGGTTTCCCGGAGAAATCCACGTTTTTCTTCATTTTTAAGCGGTTGTTGTTCAGAAACTGAAATTTTTGAACAACTCTAATAGAAAAACCTTATAAAAGCCATGCGTAAAGCGGGGCGGTAATGCGCGGGAGCACCGTTAGAATCGCCATGAATGCAGGATTTCTACAAAATTCCCGCCGTTAGGGTGTATTCCGTCCTTTTTATCCCCATAAGATGTTAAAGTGAAAATTCTTGCTTATTCAACTTTTTATGGGGGGATGTTATCGTGTTAAAAACGAGAATAGGGAATACCGCCAAAATCCGGGACATTGAACCTTTGCTTGCCAGGGCCGGCAGTATTCTTGCCGCCTATGAACAGGCGGCGGATTGCAAGGTTCAGGTTATCGACTCGGAGGGTTTTGCCGCCGATCCCGGCGCGGGGTCCGGCAAGCCTTTTTGCAATTATTGCGGAACAGGCTTTCCGTATAGTAAGATGGGGAACTATGCCGGAGATTCTTCCTGTGCCCTTGTACATCAAAAAGCAGCCGAAGAATCCCGAAAGCTGGGGGGATCGTATATTTATATGTGCCCCCTGGGTCTGGTTTTTTGGGCCAGCCCCCTTTATTCGGGGGGCCGCTACGCCGGCGCCTTAATCGCCGGTAAAATACCGGGGATCGAGATGAAAGAAATATGTGTAAAAATGCGGGATTGCGGCGCGGCAGAGGAAAAGATAAAAGCCGATCTTGGAAATACTCCCCGAAAGAATTATGAGGAAATAAAAGCCCTAGCCCAGATGATGCTTCTCTGCGCCCAGCAAATTTCCGCCGGTAAAACAGGTTTCGGCAGACCGGGATGGGGAAATTCGGCCTCCGAAAACAGCGATATTGAAAAATTCAGGGCGGGGGCCCGTGTCCCGGCTCGGGCCATGGTCGGAGCCGATGCCGACACTGGAATCGGTGCCGGCATCAACATCGGAGGCGGGGTCGGGACCGGACGACCGGCGGCTTCCCTGCCCGGTCTGGAACCGGAATTCCCAAGGGCCGCCGGCGCGGCGGAGATGAAGATAGCCGCCCAGCCCAACTCCAACGAGCGGCTGTTGATCGCCGCCATGCGCCGGGGGGACGGTGTCGCGGCTAAAAGGATATTGGGCGGCATCCTTGAGGATCTGAACAAGATCTGCCCCGGGGATCTGATATTTTTCCGCTGCCGGGCCATTGAACTGGTGGTGCTTCTTTCCCGTTCCTGCGCCGAGGGAAAAGAAACTGGATCCCTGCTGGAAGAAAATAATCTTTACTTAAAGAAGATTGGCGATTCTGCGACCGTCGAAGAACTGTCTTCCAATCTTTACCGCATCACCGAGCGGATGGCGGGAAGAATTTTCTCCTTTCAGGGTTTAAGACACGCCTCGGCGTTAAGGCGGGCGGAGCGTTTTATCTGGAAAAACTACACCCGCAAGGTAAGTCTTGACGAGATTGCCGCGGCGTCGGGGCTTTCGGCCCCCTATTTCAGCACTATTTTTCGGGAGGAGATGGGGGAGTATCTTTCCACGCACCTCAACCGGCTGCGGGTGGAAAAGGCCTGCACCATGTTGATCGAAACCGACGCTTCATTGAACAATATTTCGGAATCCTGCGGATTCGAGGATCAAAGCTGGT
Organism: Treponema sp.; assembly: GCA_031255615.1. The sequence goes on from JAIRSD010000119.1 coordinate 12,116, forward strand.
TTTCAAAAATATTCAAGAATTATACCGGCTACAGCCCCGGCAAGTACCGGGAACAAGGGGGAATAAATATGTATTCGCAACATACCAACCGTGCAGGCTGACGGAGGAAGGACCGCCCAAAGCCCCGGTTTTGGACGGAAAATTGACCTGGAACGGACGTTGCCGCGGCATCCGCCGCCGCCGGACAAGTCGCGTTTTAAGCGGCGGCCGCCGGAGGCTGGAGTTTCCGCCGCCGGCTTTATTGGAGTTGTTCAGAAACTTCAGTTTCCGAACAACAACCGCTTAAAAACGGAGCGCAAGACTTGTTCAATAGCCAGCCGGGTTATTGAACAAGTCCATTGTTTAAAAATGGCAAAAAATGTGGGGTTTTTTGAAGAATCCAGCGTTTTTTAGACGGCATATTCGACGGCCGCCGGGCCGCCGGCATATCCAACTATCACTGGGAGACCATTATGTCAAAATATGAAAAGACCGATCCATTACTTATCAAAGCATGCAACATGCTTTCCAATTACGCCAAGGCTACCGGCGCCGTGATCTGCGTCCACGATCACAACTGCCATGTGATTCCGGAACTTCACGCGGAAGCGTTCAGCGAACGGAATATATGTCTGGAATGCATCCGCCGCCGGGGAGATGCGGTGCCGGAGGTAATAACCGAAGCCCCGCTGAACCCATGCGATGCCATGCACCACGACGCCATAAAAGAATCCTACCGGTACGGCGGCTGCTACACCTACCGCTGCCCTCTGGGTTTTATGTTCTGGACCAGCCCCATCTATGTTCAAAGCTCTTTCGTCGGCGCCCTGCTGGGTTCCGGTTTCCGGGATGAAAGCGACGAGACGGTCCAATTCCCCCACGGGGAATCGGTGACGGATCAGGAATTTCTCAACAAGCTGAATCAGTTCCCCCTGGCGAAACCGGAAAAGATTAAGGCATTATCGGAGCTGATGCTCATCTGCGCGGAATCCCTTTCCTCCGGGAACGAGCATTACTACGAGACCATTAAACGCCGGGCCCAGCAGCAGGCCCGTCTCGCGGCCGCCCTGAGGGAATTGGAACAGAAATACCCCCAGGGGACCAGCTTTCCCGGCTACCCCATGGACAAGGAACGACAGCTTCTTTCCGCCCTCCGCAGGGGGGATCAGGAAGAGGGAAAACTCATCCTGAACGACATTCTGGCGGCCCTGCTCTTTTCCAATTCCGGGGAGTACAGCTACATCCAGTTCCGGGCCATAGAACTGGTGGTCCTCCTCTCCCGTGCCGGAGCGGGGGGGCTGGCGGCGGGCTACGAAAAGGACCAACTGGAAGCCAACAACAGCAATATTAAGCGCATCGAAGGGGCAAGAACCATCGAGGAATTGACCGACGTGCTTCATGTCATGGTGGAACAAATGGCGGAGCAAATCTTTTCCTTCCAGGGAATCCGCCACGCGGCGGCGCTGCGCAAAGTCGAACGCTTTATCCAGGAAAACTACAGCCGGAAAATAAGCCTAAAAGAAGCGGCGGACATATCGGGACTTTCCGCCCCCTATTTCAGCACAATCTTTAAAGAAGAAATGGGGGAAAATTTCTCCAGCTACCTCAACCAACTGCGGGTAGAAAAGGCAAGCCATTTGCTTTGGGAGACCAATCAGTCCCTCAGCGAAATCGCCGGTTCCTGCGGCTTTGAAGACCAAAGCTGGTTCTCCAAAATATTTAAAAGCTACACCGGCTTAAGCCCCGGACGCTACCGGGCGCAGAACGGCGGCGCGAAAGAAATATCGGATCAGAATTTCTCCACCGCCTGCCGCAACACCATCAAAAAGTGAGGTCCTCAACCCGGTAGATTTCCATACCCACGCCCGGTTTGGAAGCCCCCCATGCCGCGTGTATACCGGGCGCATTTTTTGCGGCGGAGCCGCAAAAACCGGGCTATCAAGGCAGCCGCAGGTTGCCAGGGCTCCGTTTCGCTCCGGCCCCGGCGATCCGTGCCGGGGCTGCTCCGCACCCCTCCTATCCCTTGCGCTGCCCAGCCATGGCATCCCTGCCGTGGCTGGGCCTGGGTTTTTTGCGAAACAAAAAACCCAGGAAACTATTTAAGCCGGCAGAATGCCGCAGCATCCTGCCGGCTCGACGGAGTTTCGCAGAGCGAAACTCCGCGAAAAACCAAAACGCTGTGCGTTTTGGTTCGGCATCCCTGCCGTTTTACGCTTTTGGAGTTTTCCGCGCTCCGCGCCAAAAACTCCGGAGAATTTCCCCCGCGGGCGCGGAGTTTCGCGCTCCGTCGCGAAACTCCGCCAAACCCGGAACGCGCACGAAAGGCGGAGACAGGCGGATGTTGAACAATCCCTGCACTGTGATTTAAAGCGGCTGTTAGAGTTGTTCAGAAACTTCAGTTTCTGAACAACGACCGCCTAA
>JAIRSD010000080.1 GCA_031255615.1 Treponema sp.
TCCCCGCCGTTGACGAAGGGTCCCTGTTCCAACAAAATAGACTGAGAATAGAGTTATTCAAACCAACCGGGTTATTGAACAAGTCCAATAATTGGTGCGCTGCGTATTACGGCGGACCGGAGGAACGCATGACTGAATTTTCCATAAAGCGCCTACAGGAGAGTTTGCAAAAACGACATACCGGGCCGGAGAAGGGGGCTGAATCCCGTTTTCATACCCGGTATCGCGGTTTTGCCCGGGTGAAATTCCAGGGGCAGGTAGGGAAAGATAATATTCTTAAAAATATTTCTGTCGTAGGCTGCTGCGTGGAGTGTACGTCCGTGGCGGACATACAGGTTGACAATGTGTATGTTCTGGACGTGATACCCGAGGCCGCCGCCAGGATTGGGCATTTTGAGCTTGAGGTAAAGGCGGTTTGGATCCGGGCCGAAGGTTATTCCGGAGATGTGGGATTCTCCATTTTGGCTTCCCCCCGGGGGAAATTGTTTCAGCGTTATGTGGATTACCTCTCCTGGCAGGACGACAAAGATCGGCGGCCTGTTGATGCGCCGCCGGAGCAAGCTACCTAGGTTCCGGCTGCGGGGCCCGGCGTTATGAGGGAAATCCCGCTTCCCGGACGGGTGTACCAGGCGGCGCCGGGTTTTGAATCCCATCTTAAGGATGAGCTGGGGGCGGCGGCCGGGCCGGGGCCGTCCTTTGGGGGCGTTTTACACTACGCCCCCGCGCCGCCGGGGCCGGTATTCTGGCAGCATAATGTATGGCTCCGGCCCTTTCTGTTTGAATTCGATTCCATCTCAGAGGCGGCCCGGAATCTGCGGGCCCTTCAGCGAAACTGGGCCCCGGTACTTCATACCCACGTCCGCCGGGGGGCCCTTATCGCCTCCAAACTTCCCCCCCTTTCCGATAAGCCCCGGACTTTCCCCTGGATCCTCCCGGAAGTCCCCATGGGGGCCTGGACTTTGTTGGACGCCCACACCCTGGCGGCCTCGGCGCTCTGTACCAGCCCTTTCCCCGCCGGGTCCATCCGTTTCGCGGAAGACAAGGAGGGCCCCCCCAGCCGGGCTTATCTAAAACTTTGGGAGAGTCTGATCCGCGCCCGGCGCTGGCCCCAGCCGGGGGAACGCTGTCTGGATGCCGGGGCGAGTCCCGGAGGCTGGACCTGGACCCTGGCCCGCCTGGGGGCCCAGGTAATCGCCTGCGACCGGGCCCCCCTGGACAGCCGGATCCTCGCCATGTCCGGTCCTGGCGGCGATCCGGCTGTCCACTACATAAAACACGACGCTTTTACCCTGAGTCCGGCGGATCTGGGGAGGCTGGAATGGGTCTTCTGCGACGCCGCCTGTTATCCGCCCCGGCTCTATGACTGGATATGCAGGCTGCTTGCCGCCGGCATTGGCGCCAATTTTGTTTGCACCCTCAAGATGCAGGGTCGTCCGGATAACGAAACGGCCCGGCTTTTCGCGGATATTCCCGGCGGAACGGTGCTGCACCTCTGCCACAACAAACATGAACTTACCTGGATAAGAATCGGAGAAAGCCGCCCCTAAGCCGTCCCGCCGGGTCTATACAAATTCACGAAAAGCATGGACAAATCAGCAAAGGGGCCGCATACTTTGTTCATGGAAAACGAACGGGACATGGTTGTATTTGACGAAGAAGTACAACGCCTTATCGACAGCTTTTCCTATTGTTTTAAAGTCCGGGTTACCATTTTTTCCTCCGGCGGAGATAATCTGGTCATCGGATATCCATACGGCCTGTCTCCCTATTGTCTTTTAATCCGCGAATCCCTGGGCATGGAGCAGGCCTGCCTTAAACAAAACAGCCAGTCCTTTATCCGCAGCAGAAAACTTCAACGCCCCCTCTTGTACCACTGCCACGCCGGCCTTACCGAAGCGGTCATGCCCATACTCAGCGGAAAAAACCTTGCCGGCTACGCGATGATCGGCCAATTCAGAATGTGCGAAAAACCGCCGGAAGAAATAGTAAAACTGTGCAAAACTACCGCCCCGGAAAGCCTGGAAGCCGCCTTTTCAGAATTACCGCTTTTCGACAGAACAACGGTCCACAATATGCTGCACCTGTTTTCAATGCTGGTGCAATTCATAGTCTCCCGCGAGTATGTAAAAATAAAACGCCTGGATCTCGCCGAAAGGATCAGCCATTGGCTGGACAGCCGCGCCGCCGGATCGGTAAGCCTCGCCGAAGCCGCGGAAGCCATGTGCTACAGCCCCTCCACCATCTCCCACACTGTAAAACATGCATTCGGCATGAGTTTCAAACAACTCCACACCTACAAGCGCGTTTTAGCGTTCGAAGGCATCCTGAAAAAATCGCCGGTCCTAACCATCTCGGAAGCCGCGGAACAGGCCGGCTATGACGACCCTCTGTATTTTTCCCGGATTTATAAAAAACTCAGACGAAGAACGCCGAAGGAATTCCGAAACATCGTCCGCCGGCAGATGGTTCACTAAACCCCCGCCGTTCCGCGCCGGCGCTGATCCGCATTCCTCCTCCATCCCTTGCGGGCCGGCCGGCGGAATTTCGCGCTCCCCCCGCGAAACCCGGAAAAACCGCGCCGCGCTATTTTGACACTGCGTTGTTCCGGCCTTGACTTGCGGCCCCCAATGCCGGAAAATAAAACCACAGCGAGGAGGCAAGTATGAGTCTTATTGAATATGTGCATGCCCGGGAGATTTTGGATTCTCGGGGAAACCCCACAATAGAAGTGGATGTGGGCCTGGAAGACGGCACCCAGGGACGGGCGGCGGTTCCCTCGGGGGCGTCCACCGGCGATTACGAAGCGGTAGAATTGCGGGACGGCGATAAGGACCGTTACCTGGGCAAGGGTGTTCTTAAGGCAGTGGATAATGTGAACAACATCATAGCCCCGGAGCTGGAAGGTCTGGACGCTCAAGATCAGGTTGACCTCGACCGGACCATGATCGAACTGGACGGTACGGAAAACAAGAATAAACTGGGGGCCAACGCCATCCTGGGCGTTTCCATGGCCGCCGCCAGGGCCGCGGCGAACTACCTGGACATCCCCCTTTACAAGCACCTGGGAACCTTCCATTCCAGCCTGCTCCCTGTCCCCATGGCCAACATTATCAACGGGGGCAAACATTCGGACAACAAGATCGATTTCCAGGAATTCATGGTCATGCCCGTGGGGGCCGATTCCATCCGGGAGGCGATCCGCTGGACCGCCGAAGTTTTCCACAGTCTTAAAAAACTCCTCCATGATGCGGGCAAGAATACCGCCGTGGGAGATGAAGGCGGCTTCGCTCCGGACATCGGCAACGAGGAAGCCCTGGAATATATTATGAAGGCCATCGAAAAGGCCGGATACCAGCCCGGCGAACAGATCGGCATTGCCCTGGACTGCGCCAGCTCCGAACTCTATGGCGAAGGCGGCAAAAAGGGTTACAAATTCTGGAAATCCAACCCCGGCAAGCTCTTTAGCGCCCAGGAAATGATCGACCTCTACACCTCATGGGTCAACAAGTATCCCATCATCTCCATCGAGGATCCCCTGGACCAGGACGATTGGGACGGCTATGTGGCCCTGACCAAGCAGCTTGGTTCTAAAATCCAGATCGTGGGGGACGACTTCTTCGTCACCAATACCAAGCGGCTGGAAAAGGGCATCGGCATGGGGGCCTGCAACTCCATCCTTATCAAGGTAAACCAGATCGGCACGGTAACGGAAACCTACGAGGCCGTGGAAATGGCGAAGCGGGCGGGCTACACCGCCGTCGTGTCCCACCGCTCCGGCGAGACGGAAGACACCTTTATCGCGGACCTGGTAGTGGGCCTTGAGACCGGCCAGATTAAGACCGGTTCCATGAGCCGCACCGACCGGGTCTGCAAGTACAACCAGCTTATCCGTATTGAGGAAGAACTGGAGGGCGTCTCCCAATACGCGGGGAAAAAGGCTTTCTACAGTATCAAGAAATAAGAATCGCGGCTGTTTCAAAACCCTGCGCGTTGGCGCATAGTCAATTGGTTTTGGAGCAGCCCCAGTTATCCCGGCCTTCCCGTAATTTCAAATCGCGGGAAGGCCGCCGTGAATTTATATGAAAAGCGGGCAGGGGCCGCCCGCCGTGGACAATGGGTTTACGGCGGGCGGCCCTTGGTTCATCGCCGCCCTTTATGCTCATGCCAGGGGAAAATGCGGGAAAACAAAATTGGCCGGACCCTTGATCCCCGCCGGATACGGGCCCTGGCCCTTGACTTGGACGGCACCTGCCTCCGGTCCGATCTCAGCCTGGGGGACAGAACGGTAAGGGCCCTCACGACCCTGGCGGACCGGGGTTTTCATCTAATCCTCTGTACCGGCCGGGCTCCCGAGGCGGCGGAAAAGTACCGCGCCGCCCTGGGAATCCGGGGGCCTCAGGTCTACTTCAACGGCGCGGTGGTGGCGGACATGCCCGGCGAAAGGATCCTTGCCCTTACCTTGCAGGACAGGGAATCGGCGGCCTTCTGCGTGGAACTGGCCCGGAAGACCGGCCTTTACGTCCAAATCTTTTTTCCGGGGATCCCTCAGAATCCCCGGCGCCGGCTTATGGCGGAACGCCGGGGCCCCGAGTGGGAACGCTACCTGCGGCATACGGGAATCCCTGCGGAAATTGGGGATCTACAGGAAGTCCTGGCGAATCCCGCCCTCCCCGGCTGCGTTAAAACCATGTTTATCGGAGACGGGGAAAGCCAAAACCTGGTCCGCCCCGCCCTTGAAGAACGCTACGGCGGAGGCCTCTACATCGCCGATAGTCTTAAGGGATTTCTCGAAATTATGAGCCCCCAGGTCTCCAAGGGGCGGGGCCTGCAAACGGCCCTCGCGGCCCGCAGCCTGGACCCCTCCCAGGTAATCGCCTTTGGGGATGAGGAAACCGATCTTCCCCTGTTCGCCGCCGTTTCCTACGCCGCGGCCCCGGCCAACGCCAAGGACCCGGTGCGCCGGGCGGCGGATCAGGTTATCGGTCCCCATGACGAGGATCCGGTGGCGGCCTTTGTGGAGCGGTATTTCCTTAAGTAAGCCCCGGCTTACACCCTATCACCGGATAAGAGAAACAACCGGGAGCAAGAATAGCAACCGTGAAGGCGCACCCAAGCGAACCACGGCTCGCAAGGCGAACAATGGCTCGCCAGACTACAAGGGACTGTACAACCGCCCCCGTCCTTCGCGCACCTTTCCCGTTTTCCGCTATGTTCCCTTTCCCGGCTTCACCGCCGCCAGGTCCTGTATCGCCCTAACTAGATCCCCGTCGTCCCCTATGTTCCCGATAGGGGCGGGAAGCCGGTAGGTCCAGTCAAATTCGTGGTAGGTCCCCGGCACGTTGATCCGCTCGCTGGCTGGGTCGGGGGCGTACCAATGGGGGGAAAGGTGAAGCAGGTCCTGAATCTGGAAGACCCGGAACCGGGACGCCGCGGAGGCTATCTTTTGTAAGATAATTTTCGCCGTTCCGGGGTTGTACAGCTTGGGCAGGGAAGGAACCCCGATAAAGTCGCAGAATATCTGTTGATCCGCCTCGTTGTCCCACCAATCCCTGACCGTTGAGCTGTCATGGACCGCAGGGGTGCAGACCGAAAGTTCGGGATAATCGCTGAAGGGAATATACGGCTCCCCCTCCTTCTCCCATTCCCGGTACCAGCGGACTACCCGGAGTCCCAGAATGTTAAGGTCCGCAAGCACCCGTGGTACACATTCAGGAACGGCCCCCAGGTCCTCCGCGCAAGGCAGCATGGAGGAAGACTCGGCAAGCATGGCAAGCAGCGATCTTCCCCGGTCTTCCCATATTTTCTCCGAATCGGCCTTCCGTTTTTCCAGCAGCTCCTCCAGATCGTTTCGTTCCTCTTCGGAAAGGGATCTGTAAGCCCGGCTTTCCCGGTAGAACCAGCTAGGGAAGTACCGGTCCTTTTCGTACTCGTAGAAAAGCCGGTCGTGCCAGGCCTTGTACAGGCAGCGTTGGCCCGCCCGGTGGAGGTTCAGCCGGTCAATGTCCCGCTCGCCCTGTATGCCGTCCTTAAAAAGCCAGAGTTCTTCCGTGCCAATCCGGTCCAAAACCTGGGAAAAGATCCGCTCCGCTTCCGGGGCAACCGCGCAGGAATCCGCGTTTCCCCCGCCGCCTGCCGTCTCCCGCAGGCTGTCCCAGACTTCTCCGGTAGGAATGTGGGGTTGGGAAAGCCACCGAATACGCCCCTCGTCAAAACCCAGGTCCCGCAGGTCTTCTCTGGTCACCGGAATATAGGGCACATACCGGCCCAGGGTGGAACTGCTCTCCCGGCGGTCCGTCGCCCAAATGCGGAAGAATCCCAGCACATGATCGATGCGGTAAGCGCCGTAATACTTTTCCGCCGTCTTAAGCCGCCGCCGCCACCATGCGTAATTATCTTTTGATTGGGCTTCCCAGTTGTGGAGGGGGAAGCCCCAATTCTGCCCCTCCGGGCTGTACATATCCGGGGGCGCCCCGGCGGAAAGATCCTTGTGAAAATACTCAGGATGGGCCCACACGTCGCAGGAATCTTCGTTCATCAGGATAGGAATGTCCCCCTCCAGGATCAGCCCCATCTTGGCGACGGCCCCGGCGGCGGCGCTGAACTGGCGATCCAGAGCTTCCTGCAACCAGACCCAAAAAATTTGGGCTCCCTGAAACTTTGGATCATTCCACAGTTTTTCTATATCGGCGGGGCTTACGCGCCGGTGGTTCTCCCACTCCTGCCAGCTTCTTTCTCCGTTGGCCTCTTTCAACCGGCGGTATACGGCATATTCTTTAACCCAGGGATTCGCCTCCTGCCACTTGGCCAGACTCCCCCCCGGCGCGGCTTTTTTGGCAATATCGTCCCTGGCGGCGGCGTAAATTTCCCGCAGAATCTCCATCTTGGCCCGGAGGATGGGTTCATAGGGGAACCGGGTTTCTTTTTCGAATTCTTTGCCGTAACGGGCGATCTTCTCTTTTACCCCCTCCCCCGCCGCGGAAAATTCATCCAGGGCTTCGAGCTTGATATAGATAGGATTCAGGGCAAAGGCGGTTAGGCTGAAGTAGGGGGAACTCCAGTATCCCGTATCGTTTACCGGAAGGATCTGGATAAGCCCCAGGCCCGTTTTCTTGCAGAACCGGGCAAATTCCTCCAAATCCGCGAATTCCCCCACCCCCATGCTTCCCCCCCGGAGTGCGCCTACCGGGACCACCGCGCCAAGCAAACGCCCTTCCCCGCCCTCCTTTGCCGGGAGTTGGGATGAGGCCGCCCCCGCCGGAGTATTTTTCTTCACAACCGGCGCGGCGGCGTTTTTCGACGCGGTTTTTTTTGCCTTTTCCCCGGTTTGCCTTTTCTGTGCCATGTCAATCACCTCCGGCTTGTTGTATCTTATGAAATATTGGCGGTTATTATTCAGAAACTGAAGTTTCTGAATAACTCTATTCGTGATTTACCCAGTATAATACATTTTCCATGGGAACATGAAAAAAACGGAAACAATTCCGGGTCCCGGCAAGCCCCGCCCGCCCGCATACGTTTTCTCAGTTTCCCCAACCGGGAATTCCCGGAAAGCTCTCCGAAATCTTCTTTTTGGCTGTTTTCAAAGATAAGTGAATTGATTATAGTTGAAGTGGAACTCCGATGAATAAAATTCTAAAAGAAAAAATTATGGAAGCCTTTTCCTCGGTCCTTCCCATTACCGCCATTGTGCTTATCGCCAGCATCGTATTGGTTCCCATGTCCGCGGGGGTTGTCGTGATGTTTTTCGTCGGGGCGGCGCTGCTTATCATCGGCATGGGGTTCTTTACCCTGGGCGCCGACATGGCCATGATGCCTATGGGCGAGGGTATAGGGGCGGAGCTTACCAAGGGGCGGAGCGTCCTGTTGGCGGTGGGGATCAGCTTCTTGATGGGAGTTATCATCACCGTTGCCGAGCCGGACCTTATGGTGCTGGCCTTACAGCTTGCCCGGTCGGTAAACATCTGGACTCTTATCCTGACCGTTGGCGTGGGCGTGGGTTTGTTTATGGTAGGGGCGGTGGTGCGCGTCGTCATAGGGGTGCCCCTCCGGTTCCTCCTCCTGTTTTTTTATATCCTTACCTTCGGTCTCGCCTTCTATTTGGCCGGGCGGGGCAATCTGGCCTTTATACCGGTGTCCTTCGATTCCGGCGGGGTAACCACCGGTCCGATTACGGTTCCCTTTATGCTTGCCATGGCCCTCGGCGTTGCGTCCCTACGGGGGGACAAGAGCGCCAAGGACGACAGTTTCGGCTTTGTTGCCCTGTGCAGCATAGGCCCGGTAATATCGGTGATGCTCCTCGGAGCGGTCCTGAACATCACCGAGGTGCCCGTGAACAGCACACCGGAGGAGGAGATAGCCGTTATCGCGGGCTACACAAACCGGGATGTGGTGGAGCATTTTTTCTTTGCCTTTCCCTCCACCATAAAAAATGTGGGCATAGCTCTTGGGGCAATCCTGGTGTTTTTCTTCGTCTTCCAGTTGGTTACCCGGCGTTTCCGCAAACGCCAGCTTGGGAGGATACTCATAGGCTTTGTCTACACCTTCCTGGGGCTTGTGGTGTTCCTTACCGGGGTGGAGGTGGGCTTTATCCCCGTGGGAAGTCTCTTTGGCAAGGAACTTGGGGCGTCCCCCAACAAATGGATACTGATCCCCCTGAGCATGATCATCGGCTACTTCATTGTGGCGGCGGAACCCGCGGTGCATGTCCTGAACAAACAGGTTGAGGATGTGTCCCAGGGCGCCATCACCCAAAAGGTGATGGGCAAGGCCCTTGCTATCGGCATGTCCCTGGCCCTGGGTATCGCCATGGTGCGTATTCTTTTTAATATCAGTATTTTGTACATCCTTGTGCCAAGCTATGCCTTTGCGCTGCTGCTCACCTTCTTTGTTCCCCCCATCTTTACCGGCATCGCCTTTGATTCAGGGGGTGTGTGTTCCGGCCCCATGACCAGCACCTTCCTGCTGCCCTTTGCCATTGGGGTCTGTACTACCGCCGGCCGTATGGAAGACGCCTTTGGCATTGTGGCCATGGTTGCCATGACTCCCCTGGTGGTCGTCCAGCTTTTGGGTCTGGTGTACAGCAGCAGATTGAAGGCCGCCGCGGGGCCGGTGGAAACTGCCGGAGAGCTGCCGTCCTTCAAAGCGGAAGAACTGCGGGCTGTTACGCTCTTTGACGAGGTATCCTCATAATGGCTGAAAAGAAAACAGGGTTCTTTAAGTGGTCCGGCATTGCCCTTGGCAAATTTATCAAACTTCCCCGGCGGGGGGTTGAGGCTTCCTCCCCGGGCCCCAAGGCCCCGCCCCTGCTTAAAGTGATATTTTTTATCATCGACTGGAACAAACTGCACATTGTAAGCGAGGTTTTTGAGCAGGAGCAGGTCCGGTTCTATTTCATCAGCAAGGGCCAGGGGACCGCCAGTTCGGAAGTGTTGGATCTTTTGGGCCTTGGGGCCGGCGCCAAGGCGGTGGTAATCTGTTTGGAGCAGGAGATTCTGGCGCCGGTTTTGCTTAAAGAGGTCCGCCAAAAGATGGGCCGCAACAGCCCCGGCGCGGGGATTGCCTTTTCAATTCCCCTTTCCGGAATCAATACGCCCATACTCCAGGTCTTTAAGGAAAGCATTCTGAAAAACGAGAAAATTATTCCCCAAAACGAGAATTCCGGCCGACAGAAGCAGGGAGGAGAACCCGTGAAAAGTGAAATTAAAAACGATCTTATCGTTTCTATCATCAACCATGGTTACAGCGATGAGTTTATGACCATCGCCCGGGAAGCGGGCGCCGCCGGGGGCACGGTCATCAACGCCCGGGGCCTCGCCCACAGCGGCCCGGTGAAATTTCTCGGCGTTTCCGTTCAGGATGAAAAAGAAATTGTTCTGGTCCTCTCCAGCCGGGAAAAGAAGGTCCCCATCATGCAGGCGGTAAGCGAAGCCTGCGGTATCGCTACCAAGGCCGAGGGCATCGTGTTCTCCCTGCCGGTGGATCAGGTAATGGGCATGAATTTCGACTAGGAAATTTTTAAAAATTTTTATACGGGTTTTTTTCAAAGACTGGAATTTCCGCATATAATGCTAGAGGAGGATACGAAATTGAAAAAATATTTGTGGGGTTTTTGGATTCCCGCTATGGTTTTGTTTATTATTTCCTGTCAAAGTACCGGCCAAAGCACAGGCAAAACAACAACGGGCGGCGGCGAAAGCATCTCGTCGGTCGAAGCCGCGGAGGATGATCGCATCCTGGCCCGGATCTATGACCGTTATGAAAGCGACATCATACTGGCCGGGGCAAAGACCTATACGGTTGTTAAGGGAGATACCTTGAGCAGGATTGCCCGGCGGCATTACGGGACCGGCGACAACCCCTACTATTTCCCCCTTATCATTGCGGCGTCAAAGGACAGCGTGGAAATTGTGGACCCTGATTCGATTGAGGTGGGGATGAATCTTATCATCCCCGATCTGGAGGCAAATTTGAACGATCCCGGGGCCCGGGGCAATCTGAAAAATCTGCTTAAGGATGTGGCGGATTTCTACGCCAAAAAGGAGACCGCCTATAGCCGGGGACTTTACAACGGTCTAATCAAACTTTATGGAGTTCTCTAGCACCCCTGCTTATGCTCCAGAACTCAGGATAAGAGTATCAACCGGGAACGGTCGGGGGATGCGTACCGGGGCGGGGCCTTTCTTCCCCGCAACCCGCTTACTGTAGGGAACAGCGAAGGCGGAAGCCGGGACGGCTTCCGCCCGCGCAAGGGATAGAAGCGGAACAAAAACCCGCAGGGTTTTTGTTAGAGCGGATAGCCCGGTTTTTTTGCGAAGCAAAAAAATGCGCCCAACATTCACTCGATACGCGGCGCTTTATAAACTGAGGGTTGATTTCCGGCATTTTTTGCCATCGTCCGGCATCGAAGGGTTGACACACCGGCTTAAAGGCCGGTGTTGTTTTTTTGTCCGCCGCTATGAATAATGGAATCAAGCCCTGATGAAAAATTAGGAGAAGTTATGGAACGAAGATATTTTTTCACTTCTGAATCGGTAGGAGAGGGTCATCCCGATAAGCTCTGCGATCAGGTTTCGGATGCCATTGTGGACGCCTGCATCAAAGACGATCCGCAAAGCCGTATAGCCTGTGAAACTTTTGCCTCAACCTCGCTGGTCCTTATCGGCGGGGAAATAACCACCAAGACCTTCGTGGACTTTCAGAAGGTGGTTCGGGAAGTGGCCGGGGATATTGGGTATACGGATCCCAGCTATGGTCTGGACTGCCATTCCATGGCGGTGCTGGACATGATCCACAGCCAGTCCCCGGACATTAGCCAGGGAGTCTCCGGTACGGGTCTGGAACAGTACAAGGGCCAGTTGGGCGCGGGGGACCAGGGCATGATGTTCGGTTTTGCCTGCAATGAAACCCCGGAATTTATGCCCCTCCCCATCAGCCTGGCCCATAAGATCTTGATTAGGGCTGCGGATATGCGGAAGCGGAAAACCATTGGCTGGCTGCGGCCCGATGCGAAAAGCCAGGTGACCGTGGAGTATGAAGGGCGCAAACCAATCCGTGTGGATACCGTGGTGGTCTCTCATCAGCACGATCCCGGCGTTTCCTACCCGGAAATCGAGTCGACGATCATCGCCGACATTATAAAGCCGGTCCTGGAATCCACGGGTCTTTTGGACGACAAGACCAAATACTATATCAATCCTACCGGCCGCTTTGTGATAGGCGGGCCCTTTGGCGATACGGGGCTTACGGGCCGGAAGATTATCGTGGATACCTACGGCGGTATGGGACGGCATGGGGGCGGTGCTTTTTCCGGCAAGGATCCTACCAAGGTGGATCGATCTGCCAGTTACGCCGCCCGCTATGTCGCTAAAAACGTGGTCGCCGCCGGACTCGCCGAACGCTGCGAGATAGAACTGGCCTATGCCATTGGGGTTCCCTTTCCCATATCCGTGATGGTCGATACCTTTGGCACCGCCGTGGTCCCGGAACAGCGGCTCGAAGAGGCGGTTAAAAAGACTTTTGATCTTACCCCCGCGGGGATTATCGAATCCCTGGATTTACGCCGTCCTATCTACCGGCGAACCGCTTCCTACGGTCATTTTGGCCGGGACGAATTTCCCTGGGAAAAGACGGATAAAAAAGAGGAATTGAGGAAGGAGGCGGAGAAATGAGGATGTTTCAAAATTCGGTTGTCCGGGTGCATTGTTCCCGATGCGGCAAATTTCCGGGAACATCGGGGTCTGGCCGGTTTTCCACTAAATTTAAGGACGGCCTTCCAAAAATCGACCCTGGGAAAGGGATCTTCGCGAAAATCGGCGTCCCAGGAATCGTCCTATCCTTCGTCCTGTTATCCGCCGCTTGTATGGGGAACGCTGTCGCGGCGGACCGGCCCCTCCTCGCCGAGGATGATGCGTCCAGCTTTGATTCGGTCGCTGGGAAGGAATGGCGTCTTATGGAACTGCGGGGCGGCGTTGGTTTTAGCCGGGATCCGCGGGAATCTGACTCTGCCGGTACCTATACCCTGAAATTTCAGGACGGCATGGCCTCTGGCCGGGGGGCGCCGAATCTCTACCGGTTTCCCTTCGAGGCGGGGAAAAATCAGAGTCTCGGCATAACATCCGGTATCGCGACCCTTATGGCTCCCTTCCCGGAACCTGAGGGTTTTAGGGAAGGAGATTACTTTGATTATTTGACCAGGGTCTACCGTTGGGCTCTTCGTGATGGAAGGCTGGAACTCCATACCAAAGGCGAGACTGGAGAGGAAGCGGTCCTGGTATACGGGCCGGTGTTGTAATGAGCGTTGTTTGGAAACGTTAGTTTTCGAACAACGCCGCTCAAAAATTGTTTCACGTGAAACAAAAG
>JAIRSD010000112.1 GCA_031255615.1 Treponema sp.
TCCCGCGCCGATTCCCAGCCCCCTATCAGGGACGCGGTGTACAGCGAATTCGCCGTATCGATAAAATCCCGGTGGGGGCCGTCGAAAAAAGCCAGCCCCGTCGAGTAGGTCCGCTGCCATTCCAGTATCTTCCGGGTCGGACCCTCGAAATCCAGCGGCTTCGGCTTCCGCGGCCCCTTCCGGCTCCAGTCCGCCGGATCTTCTTTCTTCGGCCCCGGTGGAACCGCCGGAACCGGGTCTTCCTTCTTCGGCTCCGGCGGAGCCGCTTTCCCGGGATCGGGAGTCGCCGATTCCTCCCCGGTTTCTTCCCGCTCCACTTCGACGCGGCCCCCCCGGTACTCTATCCGAAACCGGATCCCCCGGCCCCAGATCACCGCCTCCGCCGTGATCCCAAAACAATCGGCCATCCAGCCCAGCACCCGGACCGGCATCTCCCTATCCCCCCGCTCGTAGCGGCTGTATAGTTCCTCCGGCAGTCCAAGTTTTTCGCCGGCCTCTTCCTCACTCAGCCCCGCCCGCCTTCTCAGTTCCGGGATTATCCCTTCCAATCCTGTCACGCGGCCACCTTCTTCACCCCCGCTCCTACGGCTTCCCGCCCAGACTCAAGCCCGCCGGGCCCGGCGCAACGGAAGAATCGCCGCCATAAGGGAACCCTTACTCATACCGCCCCTCCTGTACCGGGCCGCGTTGTTCTTTATTCAGGGGGGCATCCGTTCCGGGGAAGGGCGGAATTTTTTACCCGGCTCCGCGGGTTTCGCGGAGGCCCTGATGTGATGGATCGCCGCATATTCGCCCCAAAAAAGCAAAATTCCAATTACGCCAGATATAATATATGCCGCTTTTTACAAAATTTCCACTTCATGTTTTAATGATTAGGCAAAAAACAGTAACATCGGCCAATTCAGCGGCTGATTAAAACCGCCCCTTCCTTCCGGGGCCCCCTGGGGCGGGGCATGGAGCCCCACTGCGAATAACCGGTGAGTTATTGGAGTTGTTCAGAAACTTCAGTTTCCGAGCAACAACAGCTTAAATAAATACCGAAAAAAACGCGGATTCCCTCGGGAAACCCAGGTTTTTCGCGCGGCTTGTTCAATAACCAACCGGGTTATTGAACAAGTCCAACAAAGGCGGCGCACGGCGGACGCGCAAGGGATAGAAGCGGAATTCCCCGCCCCCGGCGGGGGCGGGGAATTGGAGCGGATAGCCCGGTCCCCGGCGAAGCCGGGGATGCGCCCAAAAAGAAAATCCGGCGCGGAGGCTGCCATGCGTCATCCCGGGGGCGGGGGCCTGGTTTATCCCGGGGGCTCAGGGGAGGCGGCAGAGGGGGGCGCCGCTTTTGGGGTCCCGGCGGCCGGTGGACAGCGCCGTTACCAGGATTCCCGGCGGCAGGGATTTGAGGCGGCCTGCTTCGGCCCGGAGCAGGACGATGCCTTGTTCCGCGCAGCCGTAGCGGCCCCATTCTTCCTGTCCGCCCAGGGGGAAGGGATCGGAGATGATCCGCAGCGGGACTTCCGCGCCGGGGGAGGCCGGGAGGGGGGGGCTTTTGCCTTCCGCCGGCGGTCCCGCCAGGAGGAAACTGAGGGTCGCCCGATCTTTGGGGAGGCCCACCTCGGCGGAAAGGCGGCGCAGGGCGGCGGGCGCGTCCTGGGCGTCGAAGGCGAAGTGGCACCACTTGGCGGCGGCTTTCTCCGGGGCCGGGATTGCCGTATCCCGGAGAGCTTCGGCCCCGCGGGAGGGGGGGAGCGCGGCTGGTCCGGGGGGGCGGCGGGGCGGGCGTCTTTGCGGGCCCCGCGGTTCCGCGGCCCCGGCGTGTTTTTCCAGGCCGGGGAAGGGGCAGGGTCCGTGGTGGGCGCAGGGGGAGCGGGGGGGGAAGCCCCGGTCCATGAGGGCGGCCCGCAGCAGGGTGATGAAGCGGCCCGACCGGGGTATGCCGGGTTCGACGACGAGGATCCGGCCTTTGCCGCCGGCGGAGGCGGCGAGGAGGGCCGCCTGGAGCTCCGCGAGGCGGGCCAGCCCCTCGTCGCTGCCGGGGGGGATGGGCTGGAAGATCTCGTTGTACACGTTGAGGGCGGCAATGAGGGCGGGATTTCCGCCCTCCCCGAGCTTTCCGCCCCGGAGGACCTGGGCTATTTCCCCGCTGAGGACGGTGAAGGTCCAGGGGGACGGCGGGACGACCGGCGGAGCGCTTGACGGGGCGGTGTTTAACGGAGCGGCGCTCGACAGGGGCCGGGGGGAAGGGGGGGCCGGTATGCCGGAAGCGGCAAGGGCGGCGAAGAGTTTCCTCCCCGCGTCCAGGGCGGCCCTGCTGCGATCCAGGCAGCGGAATTCCAGGGGAAGGGCCCGGAGTTCGGGGCGGCAAAGCCAGAGGGCGATGGGCAGGGTCAGGGGGCCGGAGCCCAGGTCCAGTATCCAGTCCCCCGGCGACAGGGGGAGATCCAGGGCGGGGAGCAGGCGGCAGAGGCGGTATACATTCCAGGGGAGGAAGTAGCGCAGGTACGCGGAAAGGGCAGGCGGATGGTTAAGGTACGAAAGGCTGCGTCCGCCCCGGCCGCTGGTGAGGAGCCGGGAAAGCTCCGCCACATCCCGGGGCAGGGCCCGGCGGAATCGGGCGGGGATGGGGAAGGTTTTTTCGATAAGGGGGAGAAGGGCTTCCATCTGCCGGCGGAGTTCCGGGCCCGGATTCCGAAAAAGGGCGGCCCCGCCCTCCGGGACAGCCGCCGCGCCTTTCATTCGGGTTCGGGCCGGGCCCCGGCCGGCTCGGGCCGGACTCTGGAGTCCTTGGCCAGGATATAAAGCCCCGTCAATTCGGAACGCAGGGCGGCGATTTCGCCCCGGAGATCCGGCGCGCCGCCGGAAAGCTCCTGGAAAAGCTCCTCCCGGGCGCCCTCGATGGTGAAGCGCCGGTCGTAGAGCAGGTATTTGAGGCGCAAAAAAATCTGGAGGTCCCGGTCTGAGTAGCGAATCTTGCCGGCGTGGTCCTTCTGCGGCTGGATGAGGGGGATCTCCCGCTCCCAGTACCGCAATACGTGGATCTTTACCTTGAGGATTCGTTCCAGATCCCGTATTCCGTAGCTCACCCCCTGCCCTCCCCGATTCTGGACCGGCCGGGGACTCCGCGGATCTCCACCGCTACCGGAACCAGGGAAAAGCCCAGATCCGCCCGGATTCTGTTGCGCAGATAGGCGATATACGCTTCCCCGACCGCCTGGGGCCGGGAGGCGAAGAAGATAAAGGACACGGGGTTGGCGGACTTCTGCACCCCGTAACGCAGTTTAAAATGGGTCTGGGGGCCGGAAGGGGGCGGGGATTCCCGGAGCCACCGTTCCAGGGCCTGGTTAAGTTTCGCCGTTTCAACCTGGGTGTTGAGCTGGCGGTGCATCTTGAGGGCGGTATCGAGAAGTTTATCCAGGCCGCTTCCCTCCCGGGCGCTCAGCGCCACGATGGGGGCGAATTCCATCTTGCCGAAAAGAAAATGGATCCGGTCGCAGGCGGCCTGGAAGCTGTTCTTGACCGGGGGAATCCTGTCCCACTTATTCAATCCCAGGATGATCCCCCGCCCCTTGTCATGGGCCAGGGCGGCGATCTTCTTATCCTGATCCGACAGGCCCTCCTCCGCGTCGATAAGGAGAAAGACAATATCCGCGTCGTCGATGCTTTTGATCGCCCGGTTCACCGAGTAATACTCAATATTTTCCCGCACCCTGGCCCGCCGCCTTATCCCCGCGGTATCCAGAACCCGGAAATCCCGGCCCTTCCAGGAGAAGGCCCCCTCCACCACGTCCCTGGTGGTGCCCGGGGCGGCGCTTACAATCGAGGCGGCGGTGGCGGTAAGCCGGTTGCTCAGAGTAGATTTTCCCGTGTTCGGCTTCCCCAAGATGGCGATGCGGATGGGCCGGCTGCCGGAGTCCTCGGGGGCCACCCGGGAAAAGTCCAGCCGGGAAACGATGGCCTCCTCCAGCCGGGCGATGTTGTCCCCGTGTTCCGCGGAAATGGGATAGACCTGTTCAAAACCCAGGGCGAGGAGGTTCCAGGTTTCCCCTTCCCGCCGGCCCCCTTCGGTCTTATTCACCGCCGTCAGGACCTTGTCCCCATAGGGCCGGAGAAGCTCGATAAACTCCTCATCCTCCGCGGATAATTCCCCCGCCTCCAGGAGCAGGACGATGAGATCCGCCCGGCCCAGGGTCTCCAGAGTCTTTTCCAGCACCAAAGCGTCCAGGGCCGCCGATCCGGGATCCCCGGCGCTCCGATCCAGCTTGAAACCCCCGGTATCGATGAGGCGCAGGGGCTTTCCGGCGATAAAGGCGTCCGCCTCCACCGGGTCCCGGGTAACTCCGGGGCTGGGATCGGTAATCGCCCTGCGGCGGTGGAGCAGGCGGTTAAAAAGGGTGGACTTTCCCACATTAGGCCGGCCCGCCAGGACTACCACCGGGAGGCCGCGGTACATTGTTTCTAACGCCATGTTCTACTCATCACTATTTATACCGTATCGGGGATAAATACGCTATGCGATGGGGAGGATGCGGGTTCCCGGTTCGGAAGGCGCCGGACGCCGTTCTCTTTCGGGCGCATCCCCGCCTGCGGCGGGGACCGGGCTATCCGCTCCAATTCCCCGGCCCCCCGCGGGGCCGGGGAATTCCGCTTCTATCCCTTGCGCGGCCCAAACATGGCCTCCTTGCCATGTTTGGGCTTCTGAGTTTTTGCTCCGCAAAAACCCAGAGGATGTCGTCCGCGGGCCGGAGTTTCGCGGTCCGCCGCGAAACTCTGAAAAGACCGATACGGGCGGCGTATTAATCCGGCCTCCGCACCATACAATTCTTTGACGCCGCCCCCTGTGAGACGGAGCTTCATGCGGCAAACTATGCCGGTACAACGGCGCGGGAAAGCCGCAAGATAAACCACCCCGCGCGCTGTCAGGACCTGCGGGAGTATTTCGAACACTTTGGAAGAACCGTCATGCCGGGACCGGGCAGCCGGCGAAACAGGGTTGTTCAGAAACTCCAGTTTCTGAACAACAACCGCTCAAAAACGAAAGAATTAGTACCTTGCTTAGGCTAAATCACCGGATAAACGAAAGAACCGGGAACAGGAATGTTAACTGCGAAGGCGCACAAAGGAACACGAAGGGAATGTACAACGGCCTTCTGTTGCCGGTCTTCGTGCGGATTCCTCGCCTTCGTAGTAAATTTCTTCCATCCGCATATCCGGTCTTTTAGGCTCCGCTCCGCAGCCCTCCTGGCCCTTCCGTGTTCCGCGGACACGGAGGGAATCCGTTTGTTGTCCGGGGACCCTCAACTCCTCCCCAGGCTCCAGCCCAGGCTTTCCCGCTGGATCCGGTACAGCCGGGCGAAAAGGCCGTCCTTCGCCAGGAGCTCCTCCCCGGTCCCCTCCTCCACCAGGCGGCCCCGATCCAGCACGGCGATCTTGTCCGCCCCCATTACGGTCCGCAGACGGTGGGCGATAACGATGACCGTTCGATTTTTCACCAGCGCAGAAACAGCCTCCTGGATCAATGTCTCGTTCTCCGGGTCCAGGCTGGCGGTGGCCTCGTCCAGCAGCACGATGGGGGCGTCCTTGAGGAGGGCCCGGGCGATGGAGATTCGCTGCCGCTCGCCCCCCGAAAGGGTGGAACCGTTTTCACCGATCACCGTGTCGTAGCCCTCCGGCAGCTCCCGGATAAAGCCGTCGCAGCGGGCCGTCTTCGCCGCGGCGTAGATCTCGTCGTCGGCGGCCCCCTCCTTGCCGATGCGGATGTTGTTCTTCACGGTGTCGTTAAAAAGCACCACGTCCTGGAACACAAAACTCATGGAGGCCATGAGCTTTTCCGGATCGATGCCGGCGATATTTTTCCCGCCGATAAGAATCTCCCCTTCCCGGACGTCCCAGAACCGGGCGATAAGCCGGGACAGGGTGCTCTTGCCGCTTCCCGACGGCCCGGCCAGCGCGGTGACGCCGCCCTGGGGGATGGAAAGGTTGATCCCCTTAATCACGTCCTCCCCTTCGTGGTAGGCGAAGCTGACGTTTTTCAGTTCGATGCCGCAGCCTTCAATCCGGACGGCCTCATCGCCGCCCATCACCGGCTCCTTCCTGACCTTCATCATCCGCTGGGTGGAAATGAGAAAATAGAAAAATTCCGGCAGCAGGGTAAAGAACACGACCAGGGGGGAGTAGATCTTCGCGCTGATAAGGATAAACGTAAGAAAGGGAATAACCCCCAGGCTGCCGCCGGTCAAAAGGGCGACCCCCGTCAATACCACCAGGCCCATCCCCACCTGAAGAATCATGGATGCGGTGATGATGAAAATTCCCGTAAAGCCCTCGAATCGTATGGCCTCCCGCATCATGGTCCGCAGGGCCCTTTCCAGGGCCTTTGATTTTTCCCCGGAAAGGCCGAAGGCCTTGACCACCTTGATCCCCTCCAGATACTCCTGGACCTGATCGGAGACGGCGAGTTTGGCGGCCACATGGCGTTCCCCAAAACGGGCCTGCATTTTCCGGCTCCCCAGGATGAGGCCGAAGCTGAGGGGCAGGGCGGCGAACAAGGCCAGGGCCATGCGCCAGTCATACAGGGCCAAAAGAAGGCAGGTGAACAGGTCGGTGATGATGGCGCCGAAAAGGGTGGGCGTTACGTGGCTCATCACGTGTTCAACCGTGCCGCAGTCGGCCATGATGTTGGTGGTCAGTTCCGAAAGATCCTTGTTGTTGAAAAAACTCAGGGGAAGCCGCCGGATATGCTCCGCCACCTCCAGCCGGATCTTCTCCGATTCGCTGTAGGCGGTGGTGTAGGTCCTGCGGTACTCGACGCGGTAGGCAAGGACATACAGGACCGCGGCCCCCAGGCCCAGGGCCGCAAGCAGCCAGAGCCGGTTCCGGTCCAGGCTCCCCCCGTCCATGAGCGGGTTAAGCAGGGCGATGACGGCCTGGATGATCACGATAAAGGGCAGGAGAAGGGACAGGTTCGACAGCACCACCGCCAGCACCGCCCGCTTAAAATTCCTATGCCCCTCGTCGGAAAGGCCGAACAGGGTTTGTATGTTGAACATGCTTTTCTCCTCCACAATTTTCTCGATCCTCGTCTTGCCTGCCGTGTTTCCGCGGCGGCGGATCCGCCCCGATCCGAGCCGTCCCCGGGGCTTAGGGGCTAAGATTGATGTATACGCCAGTTCATGGCCCCGGTGTAATCTTCCCACATCCGGCTGTAGCGGCCGCCGGCCTTGACCAGGCTGTCGTGGCCCCCCTCCTCCACCAGGCGGCCCTTGTCGATGACCACGATCTTGTCCGCCCCCCGAACCGTGGAGAGCCGGTGGGCAATGATGATGACGGTCTTGTTTTTCATCAGCCCTTCAAAGGCCCATTGAATCTTCTGCTCGTTTTCCGGGTCCGCGAAGGCGGTGGCCTCGTCCAGCACGATAATCGGCGCGTCCTTGAGGATCGCCCGGGCAATGACGATCCGCTGCCGCTCCCCGCCGGACAGGTGGATGTTCTTCGCGCCGATCACCGTGTCGTAGCCCTGGGGCAGGGCCTGGACAAATTCGTGGCACTGGGCGGCCTTCGCCGCGGCAACGGCGTCCTCCCGGGCGGCGTTCTTGTTCCCAATCAGGATATTGTCCATGATGCTCTGCTTGAATAAAAACACATCCTGGAACACAAAACTTACGATGGACATGAGGTATTCGCTCGACATGTCCCGCACATCCACCCCGCCGATCCTCACCGCCCCCTCTGCGGCTTCGTAAAACCGGGGGACAAGGTGGGCCAGGGTGGACTTGCCGCCCCCCGACGGCCCCACCAGGGCGGTTACTTCCCCCTGGCGGGCGGTAAAATTCACGTCCCTTATGGCAACCGGTTCCCCTTCCCCGTTGTAGGTAAAGGTCACGTGATCGAAGGCCACCGAAAATTCCCGCGCGGTTTGGGGGGCGGCGGGTTCCGGCAGGGGGGGCGTGTCCAGCACCTTATCCATCCGCTCAATGCCGTTGAGAATCAGCTTCCCGTTGGTGGAAACGTACATCAGCTTGGTAAAGGGGGTGGGAAGGGAAACGGAAAAGACCAGATAAAACACCGATGCCAGGGCGAAGGCGGGATAATCCGCCACCCCCCCGGAGATAAGGATGATCACCGGAATGAGGAACAGGTACACATGGTTGATGATCATGAGGAACAGGACCATGAGGATTTCGAAGCTCATGGTATATGTAAGGACGAAGGCGCCGTATTCCTTGATGATCCCGTGAAATTTGCGGAAGCTGTAGATGGTCTGGTTAAAGGCCTTGACCACCGCGATGCCCCGCACGTATTCCACCGCCGCGTTGTTCATGTCCTCCAGGGAATTCTGGTACTTATTGACAAAGATCTGCGCCTTTTTGCTGCCCATGCCGATCATCTGAATCACGTAACTTATGATGATGGGCACAAGGCTCGCCAGCCCCAGCCGCCAGTCAAAGAAAAAAAGTATGACCAGGGTGAATACCGGCATGGCAAAGGAACCGGCTAAATCGGGAAGCTGGTGGGCGATAAAGGTCTCCAGCTTTTCGATGTTTTCATCCACCACCTTCCGCAGTTTTCCGGTGGAATTTTCCGTGTGGAATCCCAGGGGCAGGGAGGCGATATGGCGGGTAAATTCCAGCTTAAGGTCGTAAAGGGTAGTAAAGGCCGCCACATGGGAACACATCAGGGCGACAAAATTAAAGAAAATCGCCGCCGCCGCCCCGCCCGCGGCCAGCCAGCCCAACCTGAACATGGCGGCCCGGTCCAGGCCCCCCAAATCCGCGAAGCGGGCCACCAGCTCCCGGATCAGGTAATAAACGGCCACAAAGGGGGTAAAGGACAAGGCCACGCTGGC
Organism: Treponema sp.; assembly: GCA_031255615.1. Next base: position 8,837 of record JAIRSD010000112.1, read on the forward strand.
CGCCGAAAAAAGGCACGAACAGGCAACCAGGATCTTCTTGCGGAACGCCAGTTCCCAAAGCCGGGCCATGCCGGTTTTACGGGGTCCGGGGGTTTTTCCCG
>JAIRSD010000165.1 GCA_031255615.1 Treponema sp.
CCAACCTTGACGTAGCCCACCTCGTTCATGGAGACGGCGCCGTCAAAACGGACGCTCACCATGTTGCCGTTGACGGCTACCACACTGCCTTTCGTTCCAGTCATTTAGATTCTCCTGCGTCCGGCCGGACGCGTTTCAAAATTGAAGCGTATAGGGATTTATACTCCGCGAATCCCGTTTCCTCTTTGAATGAGCCGGAACGTTCCAGGATGAGGAGTTTAAGGAGGTACGCGAAAACGGTATTCCGGTCAAAATAGGGTATTCCCTGGAACTGTTCGATGGCGTTCCACCGGGCCCGGTCCAAAAGGGCCTCCGCTTCCAGGGGGGATTCGGACATGATCGCCTGCTGGGCGGCGGCGGCGGCGTCCCCGGGGACCGGCGGGGGCTCCGCCGTCCCCTCCCGTTTAAGCCGCAGGGCCCGGGACCGGGCCAGATTCAGGCGGAGGGCCCGCTCCCAGTCCCGCCACCGGTCGATAAAGCCGCAAGACGGGGCCGGGGAAAAGCCGGGATCCGTGGGGTCCAGGGAAAGTTCTCCCAGGAGGGTCTGGTCCGCCGGGCTGAGCTGCCCCCGGGCCAGTTCAAGGAAACGGGCGGAACTCATGGGCGGTTCCTGGCCGTAGACAAGGCTGGGGAGCTGGGCGACAAAGTAATAATAGGCGCCCACTATTAAAGGTCCTTCGCCTGGGTCTTTACGATCTCCGCCAGCCGGGGGTTAAGATAGCTGGAGAGCAGGTCCGCCACCGCCTCCGCGGAGAAGTCGTAGTAGGCGGAACCGTCCCGGTTGGCTATACGGAACCCCGCCCCCAGCCTGCGGTCGGACTTTAGTTCTATCCCTTTTTTGAGTTCCGCCGCGAGTTTCTCCCGGAAGAAGCCTTCCAGGGAGGCGAGCTGGGGCTCGGGAAGGAGAAGATCCAGGGAATCGCTGCCCCTGGCGGCCCAATTTTTAAGAATTTCCGGCAAAACGGCCTTGAAGGTATCGGCATCGTAGGCCGCCGCGGTCTCCTGGAGGGCGATCCGGTCCAGGACCGCCTGGATTTCGCCTTTGAAGGCCAGGACAAGGTTCCGGGAAGCCTGGCCGATGGCGGCGATTCCCGCCTTTTCGAGGCGATCCGCGTCGGCCCTAGCCCTGGCGGTGATGAATTCCGCCTCTTTTTGGGCGGCCTCCACAAGGCGTTTCGCATCCGCCTCGGCCTGGGATTTAAGGCGGGCCGCTTCCTCGGAAGCGGACTCGATGCCGTCCCTTTTTATTTTATCGATGAGTTCCTGCAACTGGATTTCCATGGTTTCCTCTTTCGTTTAGCCGGTCCGGGCAGAAATATTAGGCAGCGTCCCCGAATCCGGTTGGATGTTGGGCGATGCCTTGGGGAGCGCCGCCGCTCCGTTCAGGAGTTTCGCACGGGCGGCGCTCCCCGCTATGGGGAATTTCTCTAAAAACCGACGCCCTTAGGGAACCCCCTCCTTCAGCTTATACCATGTTTCGGGGTAATTTCAAGCAAAAGATCGGAACCAAAACGCCTGCGGGGTCCGCAAACTCCAGGCCCGGCGGGAATTGCGGCGCGGGCCTGAAGAATCCGCGCGGCGGGGGGGGATTTTCGGGGTGTCGCGGCGCGAAACCCCGCGCCGGGGAAGGGGGCGCGCGGAGCGCGGCAAAGCGGGAGGCGGAAGCCGCGCCGCCGGCGCGGCTTCCGCCCGCGCAAGGGATAGGAGCGGAATTCCCCGCCCCCGCAGGGGGCGGGGAATTGGAGCGGATAGCCCGGTCCCCGGCCAAAGGCCGGGGATGCGCCCGTCGATTCCCGATGACAGAATCCTACCAGCTAAAGGCAAAGACCGCCTTTTCGCGGTATTCCCGGTCGGGGCCGAAGACGGAGTCCGGGAAATTCGGCTTGTTGGGGGAATCGGGGAAATGCTGGGTTTCCAGGCAGAAGCCGTCGTGGGGGTTGTAAAAGGCGCCGGACTTGCCGGGGCTTCCCTTAAGGTTGTTGGCGGTATAGAACTGGACCCCAGGCTGGGTGCTGAGGATTTTCAGGGTCCTGCCGCCGCTTTCTTCAAAGACTTCGGCGCAGGGGCGGAGTTTGCCGGGCTCCCCGTCTATCACATAGCAGTGGTCGTAGCCGCCGGGGGCCCCGGCCCGGATCGCCGCGTCTATGTCCCTGCCGATGGGTTTGGGGGAGCGGAAATCGTAGGCCGTGCCTTCCACGGGGAGGATCCTGCCGGTGGGGATAAGGCCCTCGTCCACTTCCAGGAGGGAAGAGCAGCGGAGGCTGAGTTCGTGATCCAGGATGCTGCCGCTGCCTTCTCCGGCAAGGTTGAAGTAGGCATGGTTGGTCAAGTTTACCGGGGTCCGTTCCTCGGCCTTGGCCCGGTAGTCGGCGATGACTTCGTGGGATTTGGTGAGGCCGTAGGTTACCGCGGCCCGCAGTCTGCCGGGAAAGCCGGAGTCCCCGGCGGGGCTGTCGTACTCGAAGCGGACGTAGACTCCGTCCTTTTCTTCGTAGGGCTCCGCCTTCCAAAGGACCTTGTCGTAGCCGCGGCGGCCGCCGTGGAGGGAATTGGGTCCGTTATTCTTCTCCAGATTGTAGGTCCGGCCGTCCAGGGTAAAGGCGGCGCCGCCGATCCGGTTGGCGAAACGGCCCACGGTGATGGCGAAGGGGCCGCGGCCGCTGCTGTAGCCCGCGAAGGAGGAAGCGCCCAGGAGTACGTCGTCCTTGCGGCCCCGCCGGGACGGGACGATGAGGGAGGTCCAGGTCGCCCCCAGGGTCGTCATGGAAAAGCTCAATTCCCCCGCCTTTAGGGTATAGAGATGCACTTTTTTGCCATTGGAAAGGATTCCAAAGGTCTTTCGAGAAATTTTCATGGGTCCTCCACCGGGAATGGGTTTGGTCTTAAAACCGCAACGCGGCCGGCCGCGCCCCCCGGGCCGGGGCCGGAATGGGGGCGCGGCCTTTTCGGTCTCTATGAAAGTTGTTCGGAAACTTCGGTTTCTGAACAACAACCGCTTAAACAACGAAGAAAAACGTGGATTTCCCCGGGGAATCCGCGTTTTCGCGGGGCCTGTTCAACAGCCGGCCGGGTTATTGAACAGGTCCATTATACTATACCATACCTTAGGAAGCGCTGCATTTATAGACGCGCCGCGGGGGATTCCCGGTTGGGAGGGGCCGCGTATCGAGTACGGGTTGGGCGCATTTTTTTGCTCCGCAAAAAAACCGGGCTATCCGCTCTAACAAAAACCCTGCGGGTTTTTATTCCGCTCCTATCCCTTGCGCGCTCGCTGTACCCCGCCGTTTTCGGCCATGCCCCGGCGTGTATGCCTCGGCATATGCGCCGGGGCATACACGCCGGGGGCGGGAGGGGCCCGTGAGGGAGTTGGGAAGCGCCGGCGCCAGGGAGGATCGGTGGGTATTTTTGATCGTCTGGAAGAGGTAGTGAAGAGCTATCTGAACGGTGGGGAGGGGGGGGTCTTTTCCCGGTCCTGGGGGAGGGATCCTGACCTGGAAGAGGCGGAGGCGGAGCTGGAGAGTTTTCTCCAGGGCGGCGGGCAGGGCGCCGGGGGGCGGCGGCGGGCCGCTGAAGCCGGGGGCCGGGGCGGCGGGGCGCAGAGCCGGGGGCCGGAGGCTCCGAAGGCGCCGCCGGGGGAGCTGCGGCGGGATTTTGCCGAACTGGGGCTTCCCTTCGGGGCCGGCCCCGAGGAATGCAAGGCCGCCTACCGGCGGCTTCTTAAGCTGCACCATCCGGACCGCCACGCGGGGCACGAGGGGAACAGGAGGAAGGCGACGGAAAAATCCGCCCGGATCAACGCGGCCTACGACCGGATAGAAAAATGGCGGGCCGGGGGTTCTTAGGGCCTTCATTACATTACATCACCGGATAAGCGAAAGGACAGGGAACGGGAATGTTAACCACGAAGGCGCACTAAGGCGAGCTGCGGCTCGCCAGGTACACGAAGGAATAAAAAAACGCATTCAATCCCCGCCCTTCGTGCGCCTTCTTCGCCTTCGTGGTGAATTTCTTCCGGCTGCATATCTGATTTTTTAGTCTAAGCAGCTTGCTAGTACCTTGATTATACTACACCACCGGATAAGCGAAGAAACCGGGAACGGGAATATTAACCACAAAGGCGCACAAAGGTGTGATCGCCAAGACTTTATCTGACACTTGAATTGAACTCATGCGGGCTGTCCGTCAGTTTCATCGCAGCCAATCAGTTTTTCTCCGGCTAACGGTATCGAATCCATGAAGGTCTGCATCGGCGTCTTCCCATAACAGTATTTCCCGCTGTGCGTCCGCTCCTCATTATACTGCC
>JAIRSD010000242.1 GCA_031255615.1 Treponema sp.
AGGATACTCCCCTTGACATAACATACCGGGAATGGGACGGCAGCCACGAATGGCAATTCTGGGATAGAAGCCTCGCGGAATTTATAGACTTTTTGGAATAATGGACTTGATAAGCGAAAAACCGGGAACAGAAATGTTGACCACCAAGGCGCACAAAGGCGAGCTGCGGCTCGCCAGGTACACGAAGGAATGTATATGCGCTTTCAATCTCCGGTCTTCGTGCGCCTTCTTCGCCTTCGTGGTAAATTTCTTCCATCCGCGCCTATCCGGTCTTTTTGGCTAAGCAGCCTACTGGTATCTTGATTACACTACACCACCGGATAAGCGAAAAAACCGGGAACAGGAATGTTAACCACCAAGGCGCACAAAGGTACGCGAAGGAATAAAAAAGCACCTTCAATCCCCGCCCTTCCTGAAACGGAGCCTTAAGCGCCTGCCACGGGGAAACCAGTACCTTGCTTACACTAAATCACCGGATAAGCGAAGGAACCGGGAATAAAAATTTTAACCACGAAGGCGCACAAAGGTACACAAAGGAATGAATATGCGCTTCCAATCCCCGCCCTTCGTGCGCCTTCCTCGCCTTCGTGGTAAATTTCTTCCGTCCGTATATCCTTTTAGACCAATCAGCCTACCAGGCTTTCCCCGCGCAACCCCTAATACAGGGCTTCCCGCAGACGTTCCAGGTTGCCCCTTTGGAGTTCCAGGTAACTTACGTTCCTGTCCATATCCTGTTTAGAGACGTTGTGGCAGGCGTGGAACAGGAGTTTCTTCGCCCCCGTGGATTCGCTAATAGCGTCCGCTATCTTTTCGTTGGACAATTCGATATGAAAAACTACCGGAATACCTTCGTCCCTAACCTTGTCGATAAGAAAAGCCAGGGTAGCGGCGCTGCACTCGGTTTCCGTGGAGCAGCCGGGGAAGGCGGCGTAGTAACGGAGGCCGTAGGCGTCGGCAAAATACCGGAAGGGGAAACGGTCCCCGAATATGAGGGTCCGCCGTTTCGCGCCGGCCAGCGCTTCCCGGAATCCGGCGTCCAGATCCTCCAGTTTCGCCTCGTAGTTTTTCGCGTTCTCCCGGTAAAAGGCGGCGTTGGCGCTATCCGCCTGGCAGAGGGTTTCGGTCAGGGCCCGGACAATAAGTTTCGCGTTCCGGGGAGAGGTCCAGACATGTTCGTCGTATTCGGGCTCCTCCTCCCCGCCGGGTTCTTCATCTTCTTCCTGCATGCCCTCCACAATTTCTTCCTCCACCACCTCAACCATGTCCATAAGGGAAACAACCCGGCGTGGGCCGGTCCTGGACGAAGAAGCCCTGGCCGAGGATGAATCAATGGAATCCAGGATCCGCTCCACCCAGGCTTCGGACTCGCCGCCCACATAGACAAAGATATCGCTGTTTTGAATTTGAATGATGTCCCGGGGAGTAGGCTCGAATGAATGACTCTCCAGCCCCGGAGGAAGCAGAAGACGAAGGTTTACCTTATCGCCGGCAATTTCCCGGACAAAATCGTAGGACGGAAAAACGGTGGTAACCACGTTCACCGCCCCCTCGTTTCCCCGGTCCTGCCGGGGCCGGGCAAAGGCGGCGGCGCTAAACAAAAAAACCGCGCACAACATTATTCCTAAAGATCTCAACATAGTCCTCCACATAAACGGATCTGTTCAATGACTTGGGATGTTTCAATAACCCGGTTGGTTATAAAACACATCCCGCGCTTCGTTTTAAGCGCTTGTCGCCGGCGGGAAATGAAGCCTCCACCAACAACTCTCATACATGAACATAAAGGGACGCATCCCGAACTGCGGCGGGGCATAAATTTCCCCGGCAATTCACGGAATCTTCGCAAGACAGACCTGTCCGCCAACCGGCGGGTACAAAGAGTTTGAGAATCCGGGGAAGTCAGCAGTTGAATTTTATTTTCAACGCCACCAGGGTGGAAGGAAGCGCGTAAAACAGGGCGGAAGGCTTTACCCGGAACAGGAGGGCGGCCAGAAAAGCGGCCAGGAGCAGGGAGGCGTACACCCGCCCAAACGCCTCGATGAACCGCTGGGCAACCGCTATCTGATGGCAGACAGAACAGCCCTCCCCGCAGCAGTCGTGATCCTGTTCCTCAATGATGTAGACCCCCGCGCAGACAACCGCCAGCGAAAGCCATCCCATCAGGCCGATCTGCGGAGACCTTGCCGCGGACAATCTTCTCGCGGCCCCGCCCCCGGAAAACGGCGCAAAGCATCCCATAAGACTAAACTACCGCGGGGAGGAACTTTTGGCAAGGACCGCCCTTTCAACCAACAGCGCCCAGTTGAGAACATACCCCATATCGAGTGCGGGTTGGGCGCATTTTTTGCTTCGCAAAAAACCGGGCTATCCGCTCTAACAAAAACCCTGCGGGTTTTTGTTCCGCTTCTATCCCTTGCGCGGGCGAAGGCCGCGCCGCCGCGGCCTTCGCCTTCGCTGCGCCCCGCCTTCTTCGGCCTTGCGGGTTTTTGCGGAGCAAAAACCCAAGGGGGGCAGCCCCCGGCGGGGATTGCCCCGCGAGCGCCCCCCTGACGCGGCGTCAGCCGTCGATCATGACCAGATCGTAGTCCTGGCTGCCCAGCCCCAGGGATTCCGCGTGATCCAGGATATGGACGCCGTTTCGGGATTCAATCCGCTGCCGCAGGGAAGCGCTCCGCCGGGTATCCGAGGCGTATATTTGATCGACGCAGGCCTTATCCAGGGCCACCGGATCGAGGGACGCGAGAATGCCGATGTCGTCCAATTCAGGGGGCGCAGGATTACTGCTGCAGTCGCAGTCGATAGACAGATGATTCATCACGTTGATATACAGGATTCGATCTCCCAAATATTCCATGATCGCGCCGGAAGCCTCCGCCATGGATTCAAGGAAGGCGTCCTGTCTGCCCCCCCAGGGATTAGTCCTGCTGGTTCCCCCGGAATGTATCCACGCCTTTCCGGTGGAAGATGCAATGCCGATTGATATGTTTTTAAGGGCCCCCCCAAAGCCGCCCATGGAATGGCCCTTGAAATGGGAGAGCACCATATACGAATCGTAGTTGGTAAAATGGGAGCCCACCATATCTTCTTTGATGTTTTTTCCCCGGGGAAAGGGCAGGTTGACGGAACCGTCCTCGTCCAGAATATCCACCGGCGCGATGGCGGTAAAGCCGTGATCCCTCGCTACCTGTTTGTGCATCGCCGTGCTTGCCCGCCGGCCTCCATAGGCGGTGTTGCTTTCGACGATGGTGCCCTTTACCGATTGGACGAGATCTTTTATTAAGTCCGGGGAAAGGAAATGATGGCCCCCCGGTTCGCCGGTGCTAATTTTCACCGCCACCTTGCCGGGCAGCCTGCGGCCCAGGGCCTGGTACACGGCGGCCAGACCGGCGGGGCTTATATCCCGGGTCATGTAGACCTTGGAGTTCCCCGCCGCCCCGGGGTCCCGGTCCGTCCGTCCGGCGGGGCCGGGATCGATTCCCGGCTCCGCCGGGTCCACGGATTCCGGGCGGGTTACCGGGGCGCAGAGGCCGCTCAATAATACGACTCCGACGCCCATACAGCAGAGGGCGAACAGAGACAACCGAAGGATTCTTTTTTTCATAACATTCCTCTCAATTCAATAACACCGGCAGATCTTTATCTAAAGGACCAGCCGCTCAACATGAAAAATGTAGCACAAAGGTCCGTAAAGGTACACGGAAGGGCTTCGCGATTCAGCGGTTTTACATTTAGCCGTCGGGCTCATCATCCATGGCCACGAAGCCGATAAATTCCTCCCAGGTTTGAAACCGATACCGGCTGAACAGCAGCCGTAGTCCCGCGAAAAACTCGT
>JAIRSD010000267.1 GCA_031255615.1 Treponema sp.
GCCGACTCCGGCAGCCAGCCCCGGGAATCCAGGCTCATGCCGCCGCGGCCTTCCACCAGGGCCCACCATTCCGGGGCCCCGTCCTGGCCGGCGATACGGCGCTCCAGGACCCGGACCACGGAACCCCGCCGCAGGTAGCCCAGGGACAGGCCCCGGCTGTCGGGTTTGTCCACCACGTGGGTATAGGAGACATGACCCACCCCATAGCCCACTTCCTCCCGGGAAAGGGGAGGGGTTGAGGGGGGGGCAAGACGGAGTTCGGCCTTTTTGTGGCAGGAACAGCAGAAAAGGGCGGCGATTATGAGGGCGGCGCGGAGAACCGGGGGGGGCAGGGGGAGCCTCACGGGCTTTTCCAAAGGCGGGAACCGCCCATCCTGTGGGGGTTTACATATCCAGGGCATACGCTCATACCGTGAACAGGATAACAGGTTTTCCTATTTTCGTCAGCACGGCACTCCGGTCCGCGCCCCTTTCCGGGAAGCGAGGTAGGTCTTGAGGGCGGGGAGAAGCAACAGGTCCGAGGGGGCAAAGTCCAGGGTTTCTATTTCCGGGATGGAGGCCCATTTCCACGCCTCATGGCAACGCAACGCCAGGGAACCGCCGGACTCGTCAAGGTCAGCATATATCCGGTAGGCCCAAAGGCTCCGCGTAAGGCCCCGGTGTTCAAAGGCGGCTTCCCCCAGCTTTTCCCCCACCCGGATAGCAAGGGAAAATTCTTCCTGGAATTCCCGGATAAGGGCTTCCTCCCCCCCTTCCCCCGCTTCGGCCTTGCCGCCGGGGAATTCCCATTTGGATCCCAGACTGCCGCCCGGGACCCGGCGGGCGATAAATACCCGGTCCCCCCGCAGGGCAATACCCGCCACGGAAATATGGGGAGTCTTCACGCGCCGGATGGCCTTGGTGACAGGAATGCGGACACTGCCCCGCCCGGCCCCTGACAAGGCCGGTAAGCGTCGCCGGGGGTCCCGGGCATCCGGGCTAGAGGAGCAGGACCCGGGGGAGGATAAAGTGCAGGCCCGCGGCAAGCATGGCCGCAAAGCCAATCCACTTGCGGTTCCCCGTGATGATGGCCTTCATTTTGCTGTCCCCTTCCTCAAAGAAACTGCGGCCCTGATAATAGTCGAACAGGAGGATAAGGCCGGTAATCATGCCCACAATGGCGGGGATTATGTCCCCCACCACCGGAATATCCCCCTCCACCGGGGAAAGGAGTTTGAGCAGGCCCGTGACGGCGCTTAGGATGCCCAATACCAACCGGAATGTCTCGTTCCCCAAAGAAGTACGAATGTCCGCCCCGGCGGCGCTGTCTCCCCCTTCCCTGCCGTTGGTAAAGAGGATATACCCCCCCACGGCATTGAACAAAACAGACAAAAAGTAAAATTGTATCATCCTATCCCCGCTTTCATGCTGTCAATATTCCAGAATTCTACTTGGTTTTGACCTTAAATGCAAGGCTGCGCCCTTCTTCCGTCCCTTCATGGGAAATTTCCACCACCAGCTCCGTTTCCCCAAAGGGTACGGAAAAATGGAATTCCTCTACGGCCTGGGGGCCCAGGTTAATATGAGAGGGATAGGCCGCCGGGCCGGAATCGTCCTTTGCCTGGGGAAAAACGGCGATGTCCAGGGGGCCCGTGTAGGCCATTCCGTTGCGGCGCCGGGTTTTTTTAAGGGTGATCACGGTTGCCCCGTCGTACTGGTCGGCGGTTACCGCTATCCGGTTGCCGTAATAGTCGGACTCCCCGACTCCCGAAAGGCCCATGACCAGGGTGATAAGCGTCAGGGCCGCCACGGCGGCAAACAAGATGGCATTAGACCGGGAGGAAAGCAGGGGGCGCATGAGGTTGAATTTTGGGCGTTCCCGCGCCCCGTAGAGGGCCCGGACCGAATCGGGGGCCTTGGCAAGCCGGTGTTCCCGGGAATAGTAGTACTGGACCCCCTCCTCGCCGGGCCGGGCTTCGCTTAAGGGAATTCCCTCGTTGGGCCGGCCCGGAACTTCCTGTTCACCCATCCCCTTCCTCCTGTGTTTCGCGGCCCGGGGCCGGGAGCCAGGCCCGGCCCGCCAGATCCGCCGCGATATCCGCGAACTCCAGCGGATCGGCAAAGCGGCGCGCCAGCCGGGGGTCTTCGGCGGCCCGGATCAGGAGGCTTGCCCCCGCCACGGCGCAGGCGTACAGATCGGTTTGTTCGGTTTGTTTGGTCTGATCCGGGCCGGGGGCGGCGCGGCCCCCTGTGGCGCCGCCCCGCACGGCGCTATCCCGCGTGTCATCACCGCCCCGCGCGGCACTATCCCGCGTGTCGCCGTCCCGCAGGGCGGCGGTATCCTGAGTCCGCGCGGCGTTGCGCCGGAGCCGGGCGGCAATGCCGGCGCAGAGTCCCGCCAGCAGATCGCCGCTCCCCCCAACGGAAAGCCCCGCCCTCATGCCGTCCACCACCGCCAGCCTTCCGTCCGGCGCGGCAATCATCATCACATGGCTCTTAAACAGGATGACCCCCCGCTTTTCCCGGGCCAGGGC
>JAIRSD010000056.1 GCA_031255615.1 Treponema sp.
CCTGCCGCTCCGCTAACATTCGACACCCGGCATTTCCACACTGAAAACCGCCGCCGGAGAAATGCGGGGCATTGCACAGGCCCTTTCAACATACTATTATACGATACCTTATAAGGCGGCACTGCGATGACACAGATTATCTACAACGGGAAAATTTACCGGGGCCGGGACGATTTTTGCCAGGCCCTCCGCATCGATGACGGAAGAATCTCCCGCACGGGGGATTCGGCGGATCTTTTGGACGGGGCCCCGCCGGGGGCGGAAAAAATCGACGCCGAGGGGGCCCTGGTGCTGCCGGGTTTCCACGACAGCCACCTGCATCTCCACTGGCTGGGGCGGCGTTTTAATATGGTGGAAGGGACCGGGGCGGAATCGATTGAGGAAGTGATTCGCCGGGGCCGGGAACTCATCGCCCGGAACAATCCGGCTCCGGGAAGCTACATACAAGGGGCCGGGGTAAATCCGGATCTCTTTACCGGGGAACGGCGGGACCTTACCAGGGAAGACCTGGACAAAATTTCCACCGAACACCCGGTGATCATCGCCCGCCATTGCGGACACACCATTTATTGCAATTCCCTCGCCCTCCGCATGGCGGGACTGGCCGACCGTGCGCCGGAGGTGGAGGGGGGAACGATTGAAAAGGATCCCTCCGGCAGACCGACCGGCGTACTGCGGGAGAACGCCAACGACCTTATGCGCCGGGGCCTCCCGGAACCCACCAAGCCTGAGATGAAGGAAAACCTGAAACGGGCCATGGAAAAGGCTCTTTCCCTGGGCATCACCTCGATGGGGACCAACGACAGCCAGGGGCCGAATTTTGACGAGGTGCTCGAAGTGTACCGGGATATTTATGCCGGGGGGGAAGCAAACGACGAAAGGCGGGACCGGAAGCACCTGCGGATCACCCTCCAGTGCGGCATTTCCGCGGACGAGCGGTATCTGAACAAGCTGAAGGACCGGGGAATTCTAACCGGCAAGGTTCTTTGGGAAAGCAAAGACCGGGGGGTCTTCCTGAGGATGGGGCCGATCAAACTTTTTATGGACGGCACCCTGGGGGGCCAGACCGCCTGGATGAAGCGCCCCTATCATGACAAACCGGAGACCAGCGGTTTTCCCGTCCTGGACCGGGGGCTTTTGGAGGACCTGATCCAAAAGGCGGCGTCCTGCGGTATGCAGGTTGTGGTCCACTCCATCGGAGACGCGGCCATGGAAACGGTCATTTCCGCCATGGAAGGGGTCACATCGGCGGGGAGCAATCCCCTGCGCCACGGCATCATTCATTGCCAGGTTACCAGCCGGCCCCAGTTGGAACGGATGGCCCGGAACCGGATCCTGGCCTTGGTACAACCCATATTCCTTGCCGACGACGTGTATATCTTGGAAAGCCGGGTGGGGCCGGAACTGGCGGCCACTTCCTACGCATGGGGCTCCCTGGAGCGGCTGGGAGTAAACGCGTCCTACGGCACCGATGCACCGGTAAGCGATCTTAACCCCATCCAGGGCATCGGCTGGGCGGTAACCCGCCAGGATCCCCAACGGGATTTTTATCCCCCCGGAGGATTCTACCCCGGCGAGCGGGTGGGTCTGGCCGCGGCGCTGGACAGTTATACCGCCGCTTCCGCCTATTCCGCCTGGGAGGAATCCAACCGGGGCCGCATCCTTCCGGGGTACTGGGGGGACCTCTGCTTTATCGACCGGGACCTTTTCTCCATTCCCCCGGAGGAAATCTACCAGGCCCGGGTGATCCGCACCATGATCGCCGGGGACACGGTCTGGCAAGGCTAGCAGGCTGCTTAGCCTAAAAGACCGGATATGTGGACGTTATAGAAGAAATTTACCACCAAGATACTATGATTTTGAATTATCGGGATTGCGCGGTACTCTGGTCCGACGGGGCCGGAGAGCCGGCGGCAGGTTGATTCGGCGCGTGGGGAAATCCGGGCTTGCCCGGGGGAACCCCGGCGCCAAGATGAGTCGAAACCGGCCGCCGTAAAGTAAAACGCCGCGCCGGGCGCAGGCCCGGCAGACAGCGAATAGGAGTACGGCGGCGCCACGACACCCGATAATCGCTCCCGGCCCTTAATTTATACTAAGGAGCGGAAAGATGGTAGGAGAAAAAGGGCGGTATTGTCGCGTCCTGGTTTAAAGTTGTCACATGAGGGGAGGAAATGTGAAAGAAGTGGTGCGATACAGCGAGGCGTTTAAGCTGAGGCTTGTGGAAGATGCGGCCGGGGGGAAGTATACGAGCATCGAGGAGGCGGGGCGAAGGAACGGGATCCGTGGATTCTCAACCGTAAGCAAGTGGATAAAGCGGTGCGGGCGGGAAGATATACTGGACTTTACCCCGTTTGGTAGACAGAGTTAAGCGACTTGGCCTGAGTTAAACCCATCAGGGGCCACATAGTCAAGGACCGAATGCAGACGAACCCGGTTGTATAGTCATTCCACCCAATAAATATCAACTTAAACAGGCATAGACGGCGGTTTCGATTAACTCATGTAACGGGGCGGCATCCCGTAATTCCGGCCATGTAAAATATTTTGTGTAAACGGGGAATCATAGGGGAACCCGATCTTCCC